>DASTUE010000001.1:0-18737 GCA_035759805.1 Lysobacter sp.
TGCCTGCGGTGGCGGAAAAAACGCGTGCACCGGTGCCGGCGGCCACGCCAGAGGCGGGGAAGGGCGACGGTTGACCGAGGGCTACCGGCGCGGTGTCAGATCCAGCCACACCAGGTGGTGGTCGCTGGCCTCGGCGATATCGCTGCCGGGCTCGTCGTGGGCGGGCCAGAACACACCGCCGTCGCTGACATCCAGATCCTTCGACGGCAATACGTAATCCAGGCGCAGAGTGCCGCCCTTGGGGCCGAAATCGCCGGTGTGGGTGGCGACATCGCCGGCGCGTGGGATACCGCGCCCGGTCGCGCGCTCGACGGCACCCCGGCTGCGCGGCACGAAGCCGGCATTGACCCGCGGGTTATCCAGCAACTGTGCGATCGCGCCGGGTTCGCCGTCGCCATCGTCCGGGTCGGCGTTGTAGTCGCCGACGATCACGAACCGCGCGTCGCCCGCCAAGCCGCCACAGCGGCCGCGGTCGTCGCACAGCCAGGGTTTGCTGCCGGGGCTGACGTATTCCGCCCACAGGCGGATCTCGTCGGCGTTGCGCAGGCCGTTGCGGTTTTCGGCACCGTCGAACACCGGCGGCGTCGGGTGTGCGGCCAGCAGGTGCACGGTGCCCAGCGGCGTGTCGATCGGCACGTCCCAGTGCGATTTGGACGACAGGCGCAACTGCGACCAGATCGCCGGCGGGTACCATGCCGCGCCGGTCTGCGGGTCGCGTGGCGCGCGCGCGCCCGGCATCGCGTTCCACTTCAGTTGCTGGAACGTGCGCACCTGCGCGGCGTCGATCGGGTACCGCGACAGCACCAGCATGCCGTACTGACCGGGATGCAGGCCGTAGCCCCAGGCGTCGTTGCCGCGGTCGCGGCCTGCGCCCCCGGCCTGGCCGTTGCGGTCCAGGTCCAATCCGCTCTGCACGCCGGTGTTGACCGGGGCGAGGTAGCGATACGGGTAATGCAGCGCCGCGCCGCCACTGGGCTGGGCGACGTCCAGATAGTCCTGCTGGAACAGCGTCGCGGCGCGCCCGGCCGGGTCGTAGTCGAATTCATTCAGCAGCACGATGTCGGGGCGCACGCGTTGCAGCACCGCGGCGATCTTTCGCGCGTGGCCGTCGCCGGCCTCCAGCTGCCTGACCAGGCCGCCGGCGGCATCGGTGTACAGCGAGGCGTTGTAGGTCGCCACCCGCAGCGTCGGGGAGTCGCTCATTGGCTCGGGTCGGTGGGTTTGTGCGTGCGGATCGCCGTGGACGGTGACCTGCACGCAGCCGGCCAGCGCCATGCCCAGCAACAGTGTGGCAATGCCGCGGGCGCGTTGTCGCCAGCGGGCGGTTTTCGTGGGCAGCGGGGTGGCAGTCGGGGAGGGAGTGCTGGCATGGAAGCAGGGTGCGTTGCGGTGCGGCAGGGTCATGCGGAGTCTCCGATATCCAGATCGCGCCAGCTGCGACCGTCAAAACCTTCCAGAGGGCGGAACCGGCGTTTGTAATCCATCTTGCGATGACCGCCGATCCAGTAACCCAGATACAGGTGGCTGTGGCCCTGGGTACGTGCCCACTGCAGTTGCTTGAGCACGGCCAGGGTGCCCAGGCCGCGCTTGTCTTCGTCGGGATCGAAGAACGTGTAGACGGCTGACAGCGCCGTGTCGATCACGTCCGTCACCGCGACCGCGAGCAGCCGTCCCGGCCCGTGCGCAGCGGGCTCGCGCAGCTCGATGAAGCGGCCGTCGTTCCATTGCCCGGCCAGGAACTGGTCGAACTCGCTGGCGCCGTGGTCGTCCATGCCGCCGCCGCGGTGGCGGGCGGTGAGGTAGCGCTGGTACAGGGCGAGTTGTTCGTCGGTGCGCTCGGCCGGCAGCACCCGCATCGTCACGTGCGCGTTGCGCCGCAGGCAACGTCGCTGGCTGCGGTCGGGCTGGAACCGGTCGACCGGGATCCGCACCGCGACGCAGGCACGGCAACCCTGGCAATGCGGCCGGTAGACGATGTTGCCGGAGCGGCGAAACCCCCATCGCAGTGCTTGCGGGTACCACTGCGCCAGACGCGGATCGCGCGGGTCCAGCACCAGGTCGCGCGCGACCCGCTGCGGCCAGTAGCCGCAGGGGTGCTCGGCGGTGTGGAACAGCCGCAAGTCATCGATGTCCCGGCGTGGATCGTTGCCCATGCGGCCAGCATAACGCCGCCGGTCGCAGGGCAGAGTCCACGTCCGCGACGCCGCAAGGATGTCCGCGGCAGGGTTGTCGTTCACCTGCCGTTGGAGCGAAGTGTCAACGTGGCGCGGGCCGGGACGTTGATCCTTCCGACGGTGCCGTCGTGGCGCCGGTGCAGGAGATCCCGCATGAAAGCTTCCGTTGTCCGTACTTCCACCCTCCGTGTGTCCCTTCTTGTCGCCACGGTGCTGCTGGCCGGCACCGCCCTCGCCGCGCCCCAGGCGGCTATCGACAAGGCTGCTACCGGCAAGGCTGCTACCGGCAAGGCGGGTGCCGAGCGGCACCGCGAACGTCCGATGCCCAAGCTCGATACCAACGGCGACGGCGTGATCGACCGTGCCGAAGCCGCCGCGCATCCGCGCCTGGCGCAGAAGTTCGACCAGCTCGATCGCAATGGTGACGGCAAGCTGGAGCGCGGTGAATTCCGCCGCGGCCATGGCGAGCGCGATGGGCGCAACCACAAGGGGCACCAGCGCCACGGCGGGCAGCACGGCGGGTTCGCCCGCGTCATCGCGCTGGATACCGACGGCGATGGCCGCATCAGCAAGCTCGAAGCGGCGTCCTCGCCATTGGCGGCCCGGTTCGCCCGGATCGACCGCAACCACGACGGTTACCTGGTGCGCAGCGAATTGCAGGCCGAGCGGGAGCAGCGCCGGGCGGAGTTCGCGGCCAAGCATACCGAGCGGTTCGAGCAGAAGTTCAAGCAGGCCGACAGCAATCAGGACGGCCGTCTGAGCCGGGCCGAGTTCGAAGCCGGCTGGCCGCAGAGGGCGAAGCTGTTCGCGTTCCTGGATGAGGACCGCGACGGGTATCTGGTCCGCGCCGACCTGGCCCCGCAGCATCGGCGGTGAACCGGGGGTCTGGCTGACGCGCGATAACACGCGTGACAAAACGCAAAGTAGAACCATCCGACCCGCGCCGTCCTCTCGACGGCGCGGGTCTTTTTTTAGAACCCCATCAATCCGCGGCTCTCGACGTGCCTGAGCACCTGCACGACCTGCCACTGGCCGCCGCGGCGGGCGACTTCCAGGGTCTTGTAGCTGGCCCAGCCGCGATGGTGGTAGGCGTTGATCTCGACCGTCGCGTGATCCGGTGCGGACGGCCGGAATACCCGCACGTCGACGATCACCGCCGGCTGGCCGGACGCGCGCTCGTAGCTGCCGCGATCCTCGTCGGCGATCTCGACGCAGGCGGATGCGGGCACCAGCTTCAAGCCGGGCACGCGCTCCGACAGCGCGGCGATCATGGCGGGCGGTGCATCGCCGCCATCGATGCCCAGGCAGGCGACGGGGGTGTCGACCTGGCCCAGTTCGCTGGCGAACGCGGCGCGCGCGACCGCCGGCAGGGTCGCGGCGACCGAGCCGTCGAATGGCGGCGCGGCCAATTCCGCGTCGGCCGCCACCGTGGCGACGGCCGGCGGCTGGTTCAGGGTGTGCACGGCGCCGGCGACGACGACCGCGCCGATCACGCCGAGCAGCCCCAGCTTGATCCGCAGCATCCGTTTGCGGGCGGGAGATTTGGCTTCGGCCAGTTCGGCGGTGCTGCGGAAGGTGTAGCTGCCGCCGGGGCGGGTGGTGTCGATCAGCCCGGCCTCGCGCAGCAACTCCCGCGCCTGGCGTTGCTGGTCGGAGCGCACCACCCAGACCTCGGACATCGGTGCGGTGGGATCGGAGTAGCTGAAGGTGCCGCGGCGGTTTCCCTTGTAGGAACGGCCGTTGATGATGCGCACCTCGATCCCGGCCTCGCGCAGCAACGTGGCCACGCCTTCGGTGTTTTCCAGCCGGCGGCTGCTGAAGACCTTGCGCATCAGGCTGCCATCACGCCTTGGCCGGCACGTGGGCGACGGCTTCGGCGTCGGGGACGACCCGGATCAGGCCTTCCTGGGCGGTACTGGCGACCAGCCGGCCGTTGCGATCGAAGATCTGGCCGCGGGCCAGGCCACGCGAGTTCTGCGCGCTGGGGCTGTCGATGGAATACAGCAGCCACTCGTCGGCGCGGAACGGGCGATGGAACCACAACGCGTGGTCGAGCGAGGCCATCTGCACGTTGGGCTGGTAGTAGCTGATGCCGTGCGGAAAGGTCGCCGTGCCCAGCAGCTGGAAGTCGGACGCGTAGGCGAGCAGCGCCTGGTGCAGTTCGGGTGCGTCGCCGACGCGTTCGGTGAGGCGGAACCAGACCTGCTGCTGGGGCGGACGCTTGGGCGGGTTGAGCTCGTCGCGCGGGTAGACATGGCGGAACTCGAACGGCCCCTCGCGCGACAGCCAGCGCTGGATCTTGTCGGGCAGCGTCGCCAGCACCGTTTCCGGCACCGCGGGCGAGGGTTCGATGTCTTCCGGCATCGGCACCACCGGCATCGTGACCTGGTGTTCCGCGCCCGGCTCCGCGTCCTGGAACGAGGCGGCCATGAAGAAGATCACCTGGCCGTGCTGGATCGCGGTGACCCGGCGCACCGAGAAACTGCCGCCATCGCGGGTGCGGTCGATCTGGTAGACGATCGGCGCGTTGATGTCGCCCGCGCGCAGGAAGTAGGCATGCAGCGAATGCGCGCCGCGCTGGTGCTTCAGGGTCGCCCGCGCCGCCGACAGCGCCTGGCCAAGCACCTGGCCGCCGAACACGTACTTGGTGCCGATGTCGCGGCTCTGGCCGCGGAACAGGTTGTCTTCGAGGCGCTCCAGCGAGAGCAGGTCGATCAGCTCGGTAACGGGAGGCGTCATGCAGGCGGGCCGGTGCGGGTAGCCGGCGATTATAGCCGGCGACGGTGACCGGGCCGGTCGCCGTGGCGCGGCGTTCAGGGACGCAGGCGTTGCAGCGGTATCGCGGCCATGACCCGGTCCCAGGGAAACATCGGCCCCGGGTCGCGCTTGCGGGCGACCTGCACCTCGGGGTCGTTGCTGGAGGCGACCCACGTGGTGTCGAGATCCTCGTGGCCGGCGATCCATCGCAGCGACGGGTGCAGGGCGGCGAGCTGGCGCAGCAGGTCGACCAGGGTGTCGATCTGCGCGATGGGGTACGCCTCGTTCATGGCCTGGTGGCCGGAATCCAGCCAATGGGGATACCGGCCGGTATTGACCAGCTCGATCCCGATCGAGCGCGGGTTGTAGCCGCGGGTGTGGTTGGCGACGCGGCCGGTATCGACGTACTGGTGCGCGCTGCCGTCGCGGTCGATGTAGAAATGGCCGCTGTTGCCGGTGCCCGAGCCGGGGTACAGCACCTGCTCGCCGTACTCGCGCGCCATCGCCAGATCGGGCAGTTCGGTGCAGTGGATCACCACCAGGTCGATCTGGCCGGCGCGACGCGTTTCCAGCCGGGCCTCATAAGGCAGCGGTTCGAGGTGGATATGGAGGTGCCCGGGAGATGGCCCCGGCGGCGGAACGGACTCGGTCGGCATGGCGCGGATGCTAGCATCGCGGGCCCCAGTCTCAGCTACAGCCGCCGCCGCTGCGCGCGTCGTGTGCCACACGTCGCCCGCCGCCGCGCGCCTCCCACCCGGACACCCCCCATGCGCGGACACTGCATTCTTTCCCACGGCTTCGAAAGCGGCCCCGACGCGACCAAGGTCACCGCACTGGTCGAGGTCGCCGAGCGGCTCGGCTGGTCCTGCGAGCGCCCCGATTACACCGACCTGGATACCCGGCGCGATATCAGTGACCTGGGCGACGTGCCGCAGCGGCTGCAGCGCCTGGTCGCCCTGGCGCGGGCGGCTGCCGCACGCGGCCCGCTGGTGCTGGCCGGGTCCAGCCTCGGGGCCTACATCTCCGGGCTGGCGTCGCTGCAGGTGCCAGTCGCCGGCCTGTTCCTGATGGCCCCGCCGATCCGCATGGACGAAGCGCACCCGATCGACGCCGCCGACGTGCCGACCGGCATCATCCACGGCTGGGACGACGAACTGATTCCCGCGGCGCAGGTGGTGGCGTGGGCCGGCGCACGCCGCGCGCGCTTGCTGCTGGTCGATGACGGGCATCGGCTGTCGGAGCATGTCGAGGCCAGCGCGGACGCATTCGGGGCCCTGCTGGCTGCCGTCGCCCAGCGACGGATGCCGGAAGGGGCGGGTCGATGAAATTCTTCGCAAGCTGCGGCAAGGGGCTGGAGTATCTGCTCGCCGATGAGTTGCTGGCGCTGGGTTGCAGCCGCGCCACCGCGACCATGGCCGGCGTCAATGTGGAAGGCAGCCCGCTCGACGCCCAGCGCGCAGTGCTGTGGTCGCGCCTGGCCAGCCGGATGCTGTGGCCGATCGCCGAGTTCGAATGCGCCGACGAGCAGGCGCTGTACGCCGGCGTCGCCGCGTCGCCGTGGCCGGAGCATCTGGCGGACGGCGACACCATCGCGGTCGATGCGCACGTGTCCGGGACCGGCCTGACCCACGCCCGCTTCGCCGCCCAGCGGGTCAAGGACGCGGTGGTCGACGTGATGCGCGACGCCACCGGCGTACGCCCCAGCGTCGATGTCGACACCCCGGACCTGCGCGTGAACCTGGTGGTGCGCAAGGGCCGCGCGATCGTCTCGATCGACCTGGGCGGCGGTCCGCTGCACCGGCGCGGTTGGCGCCAGCAGCAGGGCGAGGCGCCGTTGAAGGAGAACCTGGCCGCGGCCGTCCTGCTGCGCGGGCAGTGGCCGCAGGTGTACGCCGACGGTGGTGGCCTGCTCGATCCGATGTGCGGCAGCGGCACGCTGTTGATCGAAGGCGCGCTGATGGCCGCCGACGTTGCGCCCGGCCTGTTGCGCCATGGCGGTTTTGTGCCGACGCGCTGGAAGGGCTTCGACGAGGCCGCCTGGCAGGAGTTGCGCGACGACGCCCGCCAGCGCGAGACCGCCGGCCGTGCCGCGCTGCGCCCGGTGTTCTTCGGCCGCGACAACGACCCGCAGGCGATCCGCGCCGCGCAGGACAACGAGGTGCTGGCGGGACTGGCCGGGGTGATCCGCTGGGAAGCTGCGGCGGTCGAAGGGCTGCGGCTGGGTTCGATCCCGCTGGTGCGGCAGCTCCCCGAGGACGAAGCTTCGGAGGTTCCCGAACGGCCGGATGAGGTGTCGGAGCCGGAGGAATCCGGTCCCTGGTCGCGTGCGAAACAGAAACCGCGTCCGCCGGGTGGTCTGGTCGTATGCAACCCGCCCTACGACCTGCGTCTGGCCGCAGATCCCGCGCTGTACCGCGCGCTGGGCGACGCGCTCAAGCGGTCGGTGCCGGACTGGCGCGCCAGCCTGTTGTGCGGCGATGCCGAGCTCGCCCATGCCACCGGCCTGCGGGCGCTGAAGAAATACCAGCTGTTCAATGGCGCGATCGAATGCACCCTGATCACCGTGGATCCGATCGCCCCGCCGCAGCGCGATAAAAAACCGGGCGAGCCGGCGCCGGCGCTGAGTGACGGCGCGCAGATGGTCGCCAACCGCCTGCGCAAGAACCTGCGCAAGCTCAAGGCCTGGCGGCAGCGCGACGGTGTGACCTGCTTCCGCGCCTACGATGCCGACCTGCCCGAGTATTCCGCCGCGATCGACGTGTACGAAACCGACGAGGCCACGCCGCGCACCTTCCTGCACGTGCAGGAATACGCCGCGCCGGACGACATCCCCGAGCCGGTGCAACGCCGCCGCCTGAACGAGCTGCTGGCCGCCGCGCGCGAGGTGTTCGCGGTGCCGCACGAGCAGGTCGCCCTGAAGACGCGCGCGCGTGGCAAGGGCGGTTCGAAGTACGGCCGCTTCGACCAGCGCGGCGAGTTCATCGCCGTGCGTGAGGGCGATGCGCGGCTGCGGGTGAACCTGTTCGACTATCTGGATACCGGCCTGTTTCTCGATCACCGCCCGATGCGCCTGCGGATCGCGGCGGAAGCTGAGGACACCCGTTTCCTCAACCTGTTCGGCTACACCGGCGCGGCCACCGTGCAGGCGGCGGTGGGCCGCGCGCGGCAGACGACCACGGTCGATCTGTCGCCGACCTACCTGCAGTGGTGTGCCGACAACCTCGCCGAAAATGGCCTGGGCGGCACCCGCCACCGGCTGGTGCAGGCCGATGCGGTTGCCTGGCTGGAAGCCGACAGCGCGGAGTACGACCTGATCTTCTGCGACCCGCCGACGTTCTCGAACTCCAAGCGCGCGGACGATTTCGATATCCAGGCCAGCCACGTGCGCCTGTTGCGTGCGGCGGTTGCGCGGTTGTCGCGCGACGGGGTGCTGTATTTCTCCAACAACTTCCGCCGCTTCAAGCTGGACGAGGCGGCTGTCGCGGAGTTCGCGCGGTGCGAGGAGATCAGTGCGCAGACGATTCCGCCGGATTTCGCCCGCCATGCACGGATCCATCGCTGCTGGCGGTTGTCACGGGGGTGACGCTCGCGGTTGCTGCGGCGTGGTTGTCCGCGATGCGGCTGGTTGTTGAAGGCGGAAAGATGACGACGGGTGCCTGCCGGGCATCCCGGTCAGTCGCTCCACGAAATTCGCTTGGTGTCCGGGACACCCGGCAGGCACTTCCGGGAGATTGGGGCGCTTGTGGCAAAGGCATCAGACGACGGCGGAAGGTCGCTTGCATGCGATTGCCCAGGGCTTTTCTTCCACGCCCGGTGGGACTGTCGGGACTGGCGGGCAGGGGCATCGCAACCAAGCGAATATCGTGGAGCGACTTGCGATGCCCCTGCCCGCCAGCATCTCGTGCTGTGTCCTTCAGCAGCAGCCGGAGCCGGCGCTGACGAAGCGCAAACCCCGGATTGGCGACAATTCTGGAACGAAGGGTGGCTGTCGCCATGCTGGTTTCCAGGCGGGTAACCGCCATCTTCAGGTGGATCCTCACAACATCCGGAGCGTTCCATGACAACTCAACGCTATGCCCATATCGGCCAGACCGTCCGCGGGATGCCCACTTCCGATGGCGCGGGTGTGCGCCTGACCCGGGTGATCGGTGCCGGCGCCTTGCCCGACCTCGATCCGTTCCTGCTGCTCGACGAGTTCGGCACCGACCGGCCCGAGGATTACCTCGCGGGCTTTCCGGACCACCCGCATCGCGGCTTCGAGACGGTGACCTACATGCTCGACGGGCGCATGCGGCACAAGGACAACCACGGCAACGAGGGCGTGCTGGTGCCCGGCAGCGTGCAATGGATGACGGCCGGACGTGGGCTCGTGCACTCGGAAATGCCGGAGCAGGAGGCGGGCCGGATGCGTGGCTTCCAGCTCTGGGTGAACCTGCCGGCGCGCGACAAGATGATCGATCCGCGTTACCAGGAGTTCGCACCGGACCGGATTCCGCAGGTGCAGCCGGTCGCGGGCGTCGAGGTGAAGGTCATCGCGGGCCGGGTGGGTGACACCACCGGGCCGATCGTGCAGCCGGCGACCGATCCGGTGTACCTCGACATCGCCCTGGCGCCGGGTGCGCAGTGGGAATATCCGCTGCCCGAAGGCCACAACGCATTTGCCTACGCCTTCGAGGGCGCGGCGACGGTCGGCGAGGGTGCGGATGCCCGTCCACTGGGGGCGCAGCAACTGGGCGTGCTGGCGGGTGGCGAGGTGTTCAGGGCCGTTGCCGGCAGCGGGGGCGCCCGGATGATCCTGGTGGCCGGGCGTCCGTTGCGCGAGCCGGTTGCGCGTCACGGGCCGTTCGTCATGAACACCCGGCAGGAGCTGATGCAGGCGTTCGTGGATCTGCAGGAGGGCAGGTTCTAGCCCGCGAGGTATCGGCTGACGGATACAAAAAGGCCGCATTCCCGGATGCGGCCTTTTCGTCTATGGCGGATGAGGGTCGCCTCGCCTGCCTACTGCCCGGCGGCAATCGTGGCATTCGTCCGCGGTGGCGAGAAATCCAGGCCACGGGTCATCTGGAAGGCGTTCTGGAGTTGTTCGCCGGAAGCGGCCTGCAGCCAGACGTGGGCGGTGCGGCCGTCGTCGAGCTTGATCAGGGTCTCGCGTGCCTCGATGCCGGGTTGGCCGGCCAGTTCGGCGCGGTACCACTGGACCTCCTGGCCGTCGATCGTGTCCACCTCTTCGCGGTTGCCGCGCTTGGGCGTGAAGGCCGGTTCCTTGCTGATGTACATCCCGAACGCTTCGGAACCGTCTTCGCGCAATGCGCGACAGAAGTCCGATCCGCTGCCGCCACGGTACTCCCAGCTCAGGCCGGCACTGTTCGTCAGTTGCGGGCAGGCATCCGCATCCTGGGCCTGGGTGCCGGTGGCGAACAACAACAGAAATGGCAGGCAAAGTGCCGACTTTTTCATGGATAACCCCCTGGTTTGCGGCCCATCTCCGGCCATGATGCTTGGCCATGTTCCGCGTTGTGAAACGGCAGCCGTTCCCGATGGGCCGCGCTTCCGACCTTAAAGCACTGCCGGGGTGTTGACAATTGTTCCGGTTCGGTGTGGTCGATCCGGCGCGGGTGGGGTGGGCCGGGCGAGCGGATCAGCGATCCGGCAGCGGGATGGATTCATGCTCCTCGGCGATCGTGCCGAAGCGGCCTTCGGTCCAGTCCTGCTTGGCCTGCTCGATGCGCTCCCGGGAGGAGGACACGAAGTTCCACCACAGGTGACGCCGTCCATCCAGCGGTTCGCCGCCGAACAGCATGGCCTTCACCGCCGTTTTCGCGCGCAGCCGCGGCCGGGTGCCGGGGTCGAGCACGATCAGGTGTTTCGCCGGCAGGTCCGCGCCGTCCAGCTGTGCCTCGCCCTCCAGCAGGTACAGGGCGCGTTCGGGGTGGCTGTCGTCGAGCAGGAACTCGGCGTCGGGATCCAGGTCGATGGCGACGTTCAAGGTGTCGCTGAACACCCGCACGGGGGATTCCTCGCCGAACGCGCGGCCGGCGATCACCCGCAGCCAGGCGCCGGCGTGGCGTCGATGGGGGATCGCCGATGCGGCGTGGTGGTGGAATTCGGGTGCGGTCTCCTCGTGCGCCATCGGCAATGCGACCCAGGTCTGCATGCCGTACAGCGGGTTTTCGCCGGCGCGCAGTTCCGGCGGGGTGCGTTCGGAGTGGGCGATGCCGCGCCCGGCGGTCATCCAGTTGACGTCGCCGGGCGTGATGTCCTGCACGCTGCCCAGGGTGTCGCGATGCCGCAGCACGCCATCCCACAGGAACGTCACCGTAGCCAGGCCGATATGCGGGTGTGGGCGCACATCCAGCCCGCGGCCCGGTTCGAATACCGCCGGGCCGATGTGGTCGACAAACACGAACGGTCCGACGCTTCGCGCCTGCAGGGTGGGGACGGCGCGACGGACCTGGAGGCCGCCGATGTCGTGCAGGCGGGGCGCGATGATGAGGGTCATGGGGTGCTCCGGTGGTGGATGCGGATGGTCGCCGGTGGTGCGGTACCGAAGGCGAGCGAGACCAGCTGCAGTTGCCAGTCATCCATCGGTGCGGTGGGCTGCTTCGGGGTGCGCAGGACGACCTCGACCGGACGTCTGTCGTCGGGAGGCGTGAACTGGAAAGCGACTTCGGCCTCGCCCGCCCACACGCATTGCACAGCGGGCGGGCAGCGCGAATCGGTGCGGACGCCGGCATAGCGCAAGGTTGCGCCGTCCGGCAGGGCGACGTGCTCGCCGGGCGCGAGGGCAAGCATCCGGTCGGGTTCAAGCAGGCGATCGCCTGGCAAGCGCTCGCCTGCGCTCGTGCAGCCGGCCAGCGCGATGACTGCCATGCAGGCGCCCAGTACGCCCATGGTCAGGAGATGGCGGGTGGTACGGCACCGTTGCATGAGGGCTCCGGTCATCCGGACGGGTGTCCGAGCGTACCCGTTGCGGTCTCAGGGTGTTGTCGTGGTCAGCAGGGTGATGCCGCCGTGGCGGCCAACGTGGATGGTCATCAGACGGGTGTATTCCTCCTCGTCCATGGCCGGGACGTCGCATCCGCACAGGGCCGCGGCAATGTCGGGAGCGGTGTTGCTGTGGCCCACCACGAGCACGGTGCCGGACCGGTGTGCGCGCCGCAGTCGGGCCGCGAAGGCGGTGGCCGCCTCGTTGGCGTCGTAGCCGGTGACGGCGACACCGTGTCCCCGTGCGGTGGGCGCGGCGGTGTCCCGGGTGCGGCGGAATCCGGTGGCATACACCGCGACCACCGGCGTATCGGCCAGTCGTCGCGCCAACGCCATCGCGCGGTCGTGGCCCGCTTCGGACAGCGCCGGGTCGCGGCTGCCGTCGACGACTTTCTCGGCATGGCGCACCACCACGAACCGGACCGCATCGTCGCCCGCCGGCCGGCTCGCGCAGGCGGCCAGCAGCACCGGCAGGACGATCGCGGCCAGTGCGAACCGGCAGAACAGCCGGCGGCTTTCAAGTCCAGCAGCGCTCATGGCCCGGGCCCACTCACGGCCGCAGCGCGATCAACAGGGCGCGCGCAGCGGCGATGCGGGCGGCGGCGTCGGGCAGGTCCAGGCTCAGCCGCAGCTTGTCCGGCCCATCCATGCGATACAGCTGCGGCTGACCCTGGATCATCTTGATGACCGCCATCGGATCGACGTGCGGTTTCTCGATGAATTGCAGCCTGCCCCCGGTGGCGCCGATGTCGAGCTTGCTGATGCCCAGTTCGGTGGCCTGCAGCTTCAGGTCGGCGATCGCGAACAGGTGTTTGGCCGGATCGGGCAGCAGGCCGAAGCGGTCGATCATCTCGACCTGCAGCTCGCGCAGTTCCTCGGCATTGCGGGCGCCGGAGATGCGTTTGTACAACGTCAGGCGGGTGTGCACGTCGGGCAGGTAGTCGTCCGGGATCAGGGCCGGCACGTGCAGTTCCACCTCCGCGCCGCGATCCTCGGTGGCATCGACGTCGGGCAGCTTGCCCTGGCGGATGCTGCGCACCGCTCGTTCCAGCAGCTCGGTGTACAGGCTGAAGCCGACCTCGGCCATCTGCCCGCTCTGGTCCTCGCCCAGCAGCTCGCCGGCGCCGCGGATTTCCAGGTCGTGGGTGGCCAGGGTGAAGCCGGCGCCGAGCTCGTCCATCGCTGTGATCGCATCCAGCCGCTTCTTCGCGTCGGCGCTGATCGAACGCTGGTCCGGCACCACCAGATAGGCGTACGCGCGGTGGTGCGAACGGCCGACGCGGCCGCGCAACTGGTGCAATTGGGCCAGGCCGAACTTGTCGGCGCGGTTGATGATGATGGTGTTGGCGTTGGGGATGTCGATGCCCGACTCGATGATGGTCGAGCACAGCAGCACGTTGAAGCGCTGCTTCTGGAAGTCGAGCATCACCCGCTCCAGCTCGCGCTCCGGCATCTGGCCGTGGGCGATGCCGATGCGCGCCTCGGGCACCAGCGCCTCGAGCTCGCGCTGCATGCGGCCGATGCTTTCCACGTCGTTGTGCAGGAAGTAGACCTGCCCGCCGCGCGAGATCTCGCGCTGGAAGGCCTCGCGCAACTGGCTGTCGTCCCACGGCACCACGAAGGTCTGCACCGCCATCCGGTGGGCGGGGGCGGTAGCGATGATCGACAGATCGCGCAGCCCGGCCATCGCCATGTTCAGCGTGCGCGGGATCGGGGTGGCGGTCAGGGTCAGCAGGTGGACATTGGCGCGCATCGCCTTCAGCGCCTCCTTCTGGCGCACGCCGAAACGCTGCTCCTCGTCGACGATCACCAGCCCCAGATCCTTGAAGCGCACGTCCTTCTGCAGCAGCCGGTGGGTGCCGACGATGACGTCGATCATGCCCTCGGCGGCTTTTTCCAACTCGGCCTTGATCTCCTTGGCGGTCTTGAAGCGCGACAGCACCTCGACCTTCAGCGGCCAGTCGGCGAAGCGGTCGCTGAAATTGCGGTAGTGCTGCTCGGCCAGCAGGGTGGTCGGCACCAGCACCGCGACCTGCTTGCCGGCGGCGGCCATCGCGAACGCGGCGCGCACCGCGACTTCGGTCTTGCCGAAGCCGACGTCGCCGCAGACCACCCGGTCCATCGGCTGGCTGGATTGCAGGTCGCGCAGCACGGCCTCGATCGCGGCGTGCTGGTCGGGGGTCTCCTCGAACGGGAACGCGGCTGCGAACGGCTCGTACATCGCCCGGTCGAGGTCGATCGCAAGCCCGGCGCGGGCCTGGCGTTTGGCCTGGATCTCCAGCAGCTCGGCGGCGACGTCGCGGACCTTTTCCTGCGCCTTACGCTTCGCCTTGCTCCACTGCTCGCCACCCAGCGAGTGCAGTGGCGCGGTTTCCACCGACGCACCGGAGTAGCGATTGATCAGGTGCAGTTGGCCGACCGGCACGTACAGGCGGTCGCCCTTGGCGTACTCGATCTCCAGGTATTCGTTCTTCTCGCCGCCGGCCTCCAGCGTGACCAGACCGCGATAGCGACCGACGCCGTGGTCCTCGTGGACGATCGGCGCGCCTTCGGACAGCTCGCCCAGGTCGCGGACGATCGCTTCGGGTTCGCGCCCGGCGCGCCGACGACGACGTGGCTGGCTCGCGCGCTCGGGAAACAGCTGGCGCTCGGTAAGGATCGCCAGCGCGGGCTCGGTCAGGGCGAAGCCGTCGTCGAACGGCGCGACGGCGATCGCGAAGCGCGACAGGCTTTCTTCCCCCGCCTGTGGGAGAAGGTTGGGGTGCGCGAAGCTCGGCCAGTCCGGCAGCACGTCGGGCTGCAGTCCGGCCGCTTGCAGGATCTCCAGCAGCGCCTCGCGTCGGCCCGGAGAGTCGGCCGCGACCAGCACCCGTCCCGGGTAGCTGCCCAGAAACGATTTCAGCTCGCCGGCCGGAATCTGGTCGCGCGCGGCAATCGGCAGCGCGGGTGCCGGTTGGCTGGCCAGCGCCTGCGCGCGTTCGCGTTGCGGATGAGCTTCGCCGCAGACCTCGATGCGCACGCCCTGGTTGAGCCGTTCGCGCAGGGCGTCCGGCGACAGGTACAGCGCACCGGGCGGCAGCAGCGGTCGTTCCAGATCGTGCCGGCGCTGCTCGTAGCGCTCGCCGGTGTGGCGCCAGAACGCGTCGGCGGCCTCGGCGGCACCTTCGCCGAGCAGCGGCAGGGTGTTGTCGGCGAGATAGTCGAACAGGGTCGAGGTCTGCTCAAAGTCACCGCCTTCAAAAAACAGCGGCAGGTAGTACTCGATGCCGGCCGGTGCGATCCCGGCCTTGAGGTCCTGGTACAGCGCGCTGCGCCGGGTGTCGAGGTCGAAGCGCTCGCGCAAGGCATCCAGCGCGTGTTTCAGCGAGGCCTCGTCCAGCGGCAGCTCGCGGCCGGGCAGCAGGTGCACCGCGTCGATCTTGTCGAACGAACGCTGGGTCTCCGGATCGAAACCGCGGATGGTGTCGATCTCGTCGTCGAGCAGTTCGATCCGGAACGGCTGCCCGGCGCCCATCGGATAGACGTCGAGCAGGCCGCCGCGCACGGCGAAATCACCCGGATCCAGCACCTGCGGCACGTGGCGGTAGCCGGCCGATTCCAGCCGGCTCTGCTCGGCCCCCAGGTCCAGCCGCTGGCCGACCCGGACATCGAAGCTGCCACCGACCACGTGGCGCAGCGGCGCGAGGCGTTGCAGCAAGGTCTGCACCGGCACCACCACGATCCCGCGCTGCAGGGTGGGCAGCCGGTTCAGCGTCGCCAGGCGCTGGCTGACGATCTCCGGATGCGGGCTGAAATGGTCGTAGGGCAGGGTTTCCCAATCGGGGAAGTGCAAGACGGGCAGCCAAGGCGGCCCGGGCAGGACAGGCACCGTCCCGGCCGTGCCGGTCGCCGTGCCAGCCGGGCCAAGCAGGGTCCGCAGGTCGGATTCCAGTTGCTGCGCGGTCTGGTTGTCGCGCGCGATCGCCAGCAGCGGGCCGTCGTGGGCCGCGGCTGCGCCGGCGATGTGGAAGGCAAGGGCCGAAGGCGATGCCGGCGCACGCCACCAGGCGCGCTGCTGGCCGGCCCTGGGCAGCGGCGGAGTGGGGAATGTGGGATTGGACATCAGCCGGCGATTTTAGCCGATCCGGCGCGGAGGCCGATCGTGGCGGATGCCCGGCCGGGCTGTCCGGCGGCATGGTTCACCGGTTGTCCGGGCGGCGTCGCCCGGGTTGCGGTCAGCCCCGGGGTTCGGGCAGCAGTTGCAGGCTGACCCGCACCAGCCCGTCCTGCTGCGATTCGCGGACGAAGCCCAGCGACTTCGCCAGCGACAACATCGGCAGGTTGCTCTCCATCACGTCGCCGTAGATGCGCTCCAGCTGCTTGCCGCGCGACCACTTCACCAGCCGGGTCATCAGGTAGCGCCCCAGTCCCATGCCGGCGATGTAGTGGCTGACCAGGATCGCGAACTCCGCGTTGCGCCCGTCGGGGTCGATCGAGATCCGTGCCACCGCCCCGACCAGTGCCTCGCCCGGCGGCAACGGCTCGGCCGCGACCAGGGCGAACTCGGTCTTGGGATTGATGCGGGTGAAGCGTTCCACCGATTCGGCGGAAATCTCGCGCAGCGAATGCAGGAACCGCTGCCGTACCTCGTCGGGCTGCAGCAGTGAAAACCCGGCGCGCAGCGGTTCCGCGTCTTCCGGGCGGATGGGACGGATCAGCAGTTCACGCCCGTTGGGCAAGCGTTGACGCTCGTGCCAGGGCGGAAGTCGTTCACGGGAGGCGGTCATCCACGAATATTGGCACATTCGCCGTAAATGATGCCTTCATCACACAATCACGCGGTTGCCGGCCGCGTGGTCGCCGGTGAATCGGCGGGGATCCACCCGGAAACGGACGGGGCCGATGCTAGGATTGCCGGGTTTTCAAGGGGATGTCCAGCATGGCCGGCAATGGTGATTCGACCAAAGCAATCCTGTTCGCCCTCGGCGCCAATTTCGCGATCGCGGTCGCGAAAGGCGCAGCGGCGTTTTTTACCGGTTCCAGCGCGATGCTGGCGGAAACCGTCCACTCATTGGCGGACTGTGGCAACCAGGGGCTGTTGTTGCTGGGATTGAAGCAAGCCAAGCAGGCGCCGTCGGCCGAGCATCCATTGGGTTACGGGCGGGCGATCTATTTCTGGTCGTTCCTGGTCGCGGTGATGCTGTTCACCGTCGGCGGCATGTTTTCCCTCTACGAAGGCATCCACAAGCTGCAGGCGCCCGCGACCGAAGGCGGCAGCAGCCTGTGGTGGGCGGTGGGCGTGTTGAGTTTCGCGATCGCCGCCGAAGGCATCTCGATGCGTGTCTGCCTGCAGGAGGTCAATAAGTCGCGCGGTCACCGCAGTGTCTGGCGCTGGTTCCGCGAGAGCCGGCAGGCGGAGCTGGTGGTGATCTTCGGCGAGGATCTGGCGGCGCTGCTGGGGCTGGTGTTCGCGCTGGTCGCGGTGGTCGCAACGATGGTCACCGGCAACCCGCTGTGGGATGCGATCGGCACGATCGGTATCGGTGCGTTGCTGATCATCGTGGCGGTGTTCGTCGCGATCGAGGTCAAGGCGATGCTGATCGGCCAGAGCGTCGATCCCGAGCGGCAGCGGCAGATCCGCCAGTTCCTCGACGGTCGCCCCGAGATCATCCGGGTGATCAGCGTGATCACTCTGCAACAGGGCAACGAGGCGCTGGTGTCGGTGCAGGCGCAGATGCGCGAGGAGCGCGATGTCCGCGCGCTGGTGGCGCAGATCAACACGATCGAGCGGGCGATGAAGCAGGCCTTCCCCGAAGTGCGCTGGAGCTTCTTCGAGCCGGATGTGCGCGCCGGCATCTGATGCCCGCCGGCCATGAATGGGCCGGGAGCGCCAGCCGGCCGACCGGAGCGCGCGGCTTTCGGCCGGTCTGTTTCAATTGTTTCAGGCGGGCGGCTTCAGTCGGCCTGCTTGAGCCACTCGATGCGCGATGACGCGCCGGTTTCCCCCAGTACCTTCTGCAACAGCGGCAACGCCGCGCGCAGGGTCTGGTCGAGCTGCCAGGGCGGGTTGAGCAGCAGCATGCCGCTGCCGTTCATGCGCAGCGGCGAGTCGTCGGGGTGCACCATCAACTCGGCCAGCAGCGACGACTTCACCGGCAACGTCGCAGCACGCCGGAAGAACTGGTTCAGCGAGCGGCGCAGCTTGATCGGGTACCAGACCGCGTAGCTGGCCTGCGGCCAGCGCACCAGCGCCTCGCGCACCGCGCCGATGATGTGGTCGAACTCCTGCAGCTGGGCCTCGTAGGGCGGGTCGATCAGCACGAGTCCGCGATTGAAGCGGACGTCGCCGAACTTCGGCGGCAGCAGCGCCTTCATGGCCTCGTAACCGTCGCGCGCATGCACCGCGACGCGTGGATCGGCGGCGAAGTTGGCCTTCAATTGCGCGGCTTCCTCGGGCAGCAGCTCGCAGGCGGCGATCCGGTCGCCCTCGCGCAGCGCGTGCGCCAGCAGCCACGGTGAGCCGGGATAACTGGCATTGCCATGTTCGCTGCGGCAGGCCTTCACGGCGGCCAGGTAGCGCGTGATGGCCGGGTGCTTCGGCGCTTCGGCGATCAGGCGGCCGATGCCGCCCTCGGCCTCGCCGGTGCGCTGCGCGGAGTTGCTGTCGAGCGCGTACAGGCCGCGCCCGGCGTGGGTGTCGAGCGCAAACAGCGGCGCCGGCTTGGAGGTCAGCGCGTCGCACAGCGCCAGAACGGTGACGTGCTTGAGGACATCGGCATGGTTGCCGGCATGGAAGGCGTGGCGATAGTTCATCGCGACAGGGTATCCCGGCGACGGGGCGGG
>DASTUE010000002.1:0-4942 GCA_035759805.1 Lysobacter sp.
ACTGCGGATCTTCCTCGGCTACTTCCTGATCGTCGCCCTGGCCGGGCTGCTGGTGGTGCAGGTGTTCGTCCAGCAGGTCAAGCCCGGGGTGCGCCAGGCGATGGAGGACACGCTGGTGGATACCGCCAATGTCCTGGCCGAACTGGCGACCGACGACCTGCAGGCGGGACATATCGCCGATGGGGCATTTGCCCGGCGCGTACAGGCGGTGGCCGGGCGCGACTTCGGCGCCAGCATCTGGGGGTTCGACAAGCACCACGGCAGCTACCGCGTGTACGTCACCGACGCGCACGGGGTGGTCGTGTTCGACAGCAGCGGAGCGGCGCCGGGAGCGGACTACTCACGTTGGAACGATGTGCGGCGGACCCTGGACGGGCAATACGGAGCCCGCTCCAGCCGCAGTGATCCGGCCGACGAGAATTCCACCGTGATGCATGTCGCCGCGCCGATCCGCGACGCCGACGGCACCCTGATCGGCGTGCTGACCGTGGCCAAGCCCAACAGCACCCTGATGCCGTTCATCGAGCGCGGCCAGGCCGTGGTACTGGGCTGGGGTGCGGTGCTGCTGGGCACGGCCCTGCTGATCGGCCTGACGGCCGCCGGGTGGCTGTCGCGCCAGCTCGCCGGGTTGCGGCGGTACGCGCATGCGGTCACCGCGGGCGAACGCGCGATCCCGCCGCGCGCCGTAGGCGAGTTCGGCGAGCTGGGCGAGGCGCTGGAAACCATGCGGGTCCGGCTCGAGGGCAAGCAGTACGTCGAGCACTACGTGCACAGCCTGACCCACGAGATGAAGGGGCCGCTGGCGGCGATCCTGGGCAGCGCGGAACTGCTGGAGGCGCCGATGCCCGAGACCGACCGCGCGCGTTTTGCCGCCAGCATCCGGACCCAGGCCGACCGCCTGGCGCAGATGATCGACAAGCTGCTTGCCCTGGCTGCGGTGGAGCATCGGCAGCGGATCGAACAGCCTGAACCGGTCGAGCTGGCGCGGCTGGCCGCCGATGTCGCCGGACTCTGCGTGTCGCGCCTGCTCGGTGCGGACGTCAAGTTGCGGCTGGCGACGGTCGCGGCGACGGTCAGCGGCGATGCGTTCCTGCTTCGCCAGGCGCTGGTCAACCTGGTCGACAACGCGGTGGATTTCGCCCCGGCCGGCAGCGTGGTCGAGCTGCATCTGCAGGTCCAGGGCCATGAGGCGGTCATCGAGATCGCCGACCGTGGCCCGGGCGTTCCCGACTACGCGGCGGAGCGGGTGTTCGAGCGGTTCTATTCGTTGCCGCGCCCGGGCGGCGGCAGTCGCAGCAGCGGACTGGGCCTGTGCTTCGTGGCGGAAGTCGCGGCCCTGCACGGCGGACGGGCCACCCTCGGCAACCGCGCAGGTGGCGGTGCCGTGGCAAGGCTCGTACTGCCGATGACCGCGTAACGCTTCACCCCCGCTTCACCGTGGCCCCATCGTCCGCACATGCGCGCCGTCGATGCTGCCGGCAGTTGCCACGACGGGAGTGCGAAATGCGACTTTGGCTGAAACTGGTGCTGGTGCTGGGGATGACCCTGGCGATCCTGGTGCCGCTGACGATGGTGCGCGGAGTGATCCACGAGCGGCAGGAATACCGCCAGCAGGCGGTGACCGACATCGCCCGCAGTTACGCCGGGCCGCAATCGTTTGCGGGGCCGGTGCTGGTGGTGCCGTACCGGCAGTTGATCGAGGTGGAAGAACCCGGCGCGACCGGCATGGTGCGCAGGACGCGCCGCGTGCAGGACAGCCAGTGGACGTTCTTCCCCACCGCATTGACCGTCGATGGAGACCTCAGGCCCGGCATCCGCCAGCGGGGGCTGCACGAGGTCCGGGTGTACGAGTGGCACGCGCGCGCGGAGGCGTCCTTCGATCTGGTGATCCCGGCCGACCCCGGCCCGGAGCAGGCGCGCCGGATCGGCCAGCCCTACCTCAGTTACGCGATCGGCGATGTGCGCGGG
Source organism: Lysobacter sp. (assembly GCA_035759805.1). Taxonomy (GTDB): domain Bacteria; phylum Pseudomonadota; class Gammaproteobacteria; order Xanthomonadales; family Xanthomonadaceae; genus Novilysobacter. The sequence goes on from DASTUE010000002.1 coordinate 1,969, forward strand.
CTGGTGGGAACCCCGGAGCTGAAGGTCGATGGCCGCCGCCTGGCGCTCGAACAGGGCCAGGGCGCGCGTCGCGGCGAGGGTCTGCATGCGCGGCTGGACGTGCCGGCAGCGGGCGGGACACGTACCGTGCGTACCCGCCTGGACTTCGTGCTGGTCGGCACCGAGCGGCTGGCGCTGGTGCCGCTGGGCCACCAGAACCGGTTCTCGCTGGCGTCGAGTTGGCCGCATCCGAGTTTCGAAGGCAGCTCGCCGCGTACCCGGACGATCGACGCCAGCGGCTTCCGGGCCGAGTGGGGCATTCCCGGTCTGGCCAGCAACGCGCAGCGCAACTTCCTGGAAGGCGTCGCGGCCGACCGGACGCGGGCAGGCGCCGGCGACGGGAGTGGCTCCGCCGTGGAAAGCGTCGGCGTGTCGCTGGTCGATCCGGTCGACGTGTACGCCAAGACCGACCGCGCGACCAAGTACGGCCTGCTGTTCGTGCTGCTGACCTTCATCGGATTCTTCATTTTCGAGCTGACCCGGCAGTTGCCGATCCACCCGATCCAGTACGGCCTGGTCGGACTCGCGCTGGCGATGTTCTTCCTGTTGCTGCTCAGCCTGAGCGAGCACCTCAGGTTCGGCTGGTCCTACCTCGGCGCCGGGGTCGCCTGCATCGGCCTGATCACGTTCTATCTCAGCGCGGTCCTGCGCAGCGTGTCGCGGGCGTTGGGTTTCGCCGCGATTCTGGCCACCCTGTATGCCGCGCTGTATGGACTGCTGGTGTCGGAAGACAACGCGCTGGTGCTGGGCTCGGGCCTGCTGTTCGTGGTGCTGGCCGCGCTGATGACGATCACCCGCAATGTGGACTGGTACCAGCTGGCCGGGCGTCCATCGGCGCGGCCGCGGCGGTCCGGGCCGACCCTGGGCGAGGGTTGATCCTCGCGCCCGCCGGCGCGTCCCACGGAAGCAGTAGTTCGTGGCCGTCGCGCCGTTGGGGCGGAGTTTCCAGCCGCGGGGCGAATCCTCGCGCTCGGGTCCTCAGGCCAGCAGGACCATCCGCGGCACCCACAGCGCCACCCCGGCCAGGCCGCTGCCGATCACGACGGCGGCCAGCACGTCGCTGGGGTAGTGGAGGCCCAGTACCACCCGGGAAGCGGCGACGGCGGCGGTGAACGGCGCCAACACCCATGTCAGCACGGGGTAGTGCGCGATCGCGACCAGGCTGAAGGCGACCGCATGCAGGGTGTGTCCGGACGGGAAGCTGAACTCGTCCAGCGGCGCGACCCATGCCTGGATCCGCCGGTCGCTGGCAAATGGCCGCGGGCGGCGGGTCCATCGCTTGATCAGTTTGTACAGGCCAAGGGCGACCAGCCCGGTCGTCGCCAGGTGGATCGATGCGGCCAGCCCGTCGACGCCGTCGACGAGGATCATCATCGCCATCAGCAGGTACCAGAACACACCGTCGCCCAGTCGGCTGACCGCGGCGAATACGGCGCGCGAAATGTCACCGCTGCCCAGCTGGTTGAGCCTCAGGCACCAGCCTGATTCATCGGCGACCAGACGTTGATGCCAGCGCAATCGGCTCATCCTTCCTCCTCGCGACCAGGTCGCGCAGCAATGCATCGAAATCCCGTGCGACCTGTTGCGGTCGCAAGCTGATGACGGCCTCGCGCCCACGGCGGGCCATGCCGGCGCGTCGTTGCGCATCGCCGCCGATGTCCACGGCCGCGGCGATGAACCCCTCGTCGTCGCCATCGTCGATCGCGGCGCCGTGCAGGCCGTCACGCAGGTGCTCGCGGGCGGCGCCGTAATCGAAGGCGACCGGCGGCACGCCACTGGCCATGGCTTCCAGGGTGACGTTGCCGAAGGTTTCGCTGTGGCTGGGAAACAGGAACAGGTCGCCGCTGGCAAAGTGGCGGGCCAGGTCGTCGCCGCGCTGCACGCCACAGAAGATGAAGTCGGGATGCTCGCGCTGCAGTCGGGCGCGTTCCGGCCCGTCCCCGACCCAGACGAAGCGGGCGCGCGGGTGGTGTTGCTGCAGGCGCCGGTACGCCCGTACCGCAAGGTCGAGGTTTTTTTCCGGGGCAATCCGGCCGACATGGAGGGCGACCGGATCGTCAGGGCCAGCGCCCCATTGCGCGCGCAGCGCCGGGTCGCGGCGGTCGGGGGAAAAACGCTCGCAATCGACCGCCCGCGGCAGGCGCCGCACCTGCTGGAAGCCTTGTGAGTGCAGGAGGTCGGCCAGCTCGTGGGTGGGCACCAGGGTGGCGCCCGCGCGGTTGTGGAAGTGGCGCATCCAGCGCAATGCGGGGCCGGCCAGCCAGCCGAATCCGTAGTCGCGCATGTAGTGGTCGAAGCGGGTATGCAGGCCGGTTGCGGCGGGGATTCCCAGTTGCCGCGCCGCGCGCAGCGCCGACCAGCCCAGCGGCCCTTCGGTGGCGATATAGATGGCGTCCGGTGGCGTGGCGCGCCATTGCCGGATCAACCTGCGGGTCGCCGGCAGGCCGATCTGCAGGCCGGAGTAGCGCGGCAGCGGCACGCCACGAAGCAACAGTTCGTGGTCTGCCGGCTGATGGTCACCGGCCTGTCGTAGCCGCACCAGGCCGACCTCGTGGCCCAGTCCGCGCAGTCCGTGCTCCAGGTCCCGCACGGTCAGGGCGACGCCGTTGACCTCCGGTGGATAGGTCTCGGTGACGATCGCATAGCGCATCGGGGGCCTCCGCCTGGGTGCGCCCAGCGTGCCGCGGCGAGGTGAACCGGCGATTGCGACAATATGACGATGGCGTGACGGCAGGGCGGCGCATCGACAAGGATTTGTCGAACATTAATGGGGGCTTCGATAGGCTGTGCCGCTCCCTGTTTCCGGTAATCCCCTTGCGCCGTCGCGAACTCCTGATCGCGGGTCTCACGCTGCCCCTTGCCGCCCTGCCAGGCGTGGGGATGCCGTGGCCACTGCGCGCCCTTGCCGGCGAAGGTCCATTGCAGGACCAGCTGG
>DASTUE010000003.1:0-7185 GCA_035759805.1 Lysobacter sp.
CTGGATCGAATGGCCCGACAAGGCGACCCGCGATGCCGCCTTCAAGAAAATGATGGAGGACCCGCGGATGGATCCGAAGATCAATCCGATGCCGTTCGACGGCGCGCGGATGATCTATGGCGGGTTCCAGCCGGTGGTGGAACTGGGATCGGCCTGACCGGCGGCGTCACCGTCCCTCTGAATACCAAGGCAGCGCCCGCACCTCACGGGCGCTGCCTTGTTTGCGTGTGACGTCAGTGTTGCGGCTGGACACCGAGGTAGGCGCCGGCGACATCGAGCGTGGCCCACAGCTCATCGCGCTCGATCTTGTAGGCGCGGTCGAACAACTGCTCAGCGGTCGCACGATCACCGTTCAACAGGTAATACGCCCCCACTTCCGCCAGGTCCTTTACGTCCTTCGGATTGGCCTGCAGGTACCGGTCGAATAGCGGCTTGGCCTTGTCCCATTCACCCGCCTCCTGGTAAACGCGGGCAATCCGGAACACGTCGCTGTCCGCATGCTTGCCGGTCAGCAGCGCATCGAAGATCGCCACGCCCTCGGCCTTGAGACCGCCCAGGTAATACGCCCGGCCCACGCCGATGCGCTCCCAGCTGCCGTTCTTCCCCGCCTGCACCAGGGCGACATCCAGCAGCGCCCGCGCCGCCGCCTGTGGATCCTGGTCGCGATACATCGTCGGCCCCGGCTCCGGCCGGGCCCCATGACCCACGCCAATGCCGACCACGAATACGAACGCGACGACCGCCGCGAGCTTCAGATTCCTCATTGCCTTCCCCTGTTGATATCGGTGGTTGTTCCCCGCAACCGCTTCTGTCCACGGCCGCTCGGCGCAACTTAGCAGCCGCGGGCGCGATACGCGCAGACCTTGCCTGCGTTGCTCCGAAAGCTACAGACCAAACCGCTCCAGATCGAACCCCGCCAACTCGCCGATCCGCCCGATCACGATATCCGGCGGTGGATCGATCACGGCCCCGACCGCCTCCTCGGCGTAATGCCCCTGGCGCACGAACACCGTGGTCAGGCGCGCGCCCAGCACCTGTTTCATCTCGGCCAGCAAGCGCGGTTTGTCATCGACCATCACGTAACGGCGGGCCGGAAACCGGCGCTGCACCGCACCCAGCATGTCCTGCTTGTGCAGGTAGATCAGCACCCGGCCCTGCAACGCCTCCCACAGCCCCGAGCGCTGCACCTTGCGCGGCTGGAACACCACGTCACCATCGGACAAGATCACCGGCGTGCCGAGCGTGTGCAGATGCGCGATGACCGCCATCGCGCCCCGATACAGCCGCTGCGCGAACGGGTAGTCGAGCATGAAGCCGGACATCTGCAGCAGGTCGGGGTCGTCATCCAGGCCCTCGCGGAACGCCTGCAAGGTCGCGAGGTAATCCGCGTAGCCCAGCTCGATGCGGCCGCTGTCATAAAGCGCCCAGTAGCGCCGCGCCTGATCCGCGCCGAAATCCCGTCGCAGACGCGCGTCCAGATCCGCCTTGAAGCGGTCGTTGTCGAGCAGCGTGTTGTCGACGTCGAGCAGGAACACGACGTCGCGGGTGGGTTCGGGCTTCAGCATGGCGGGCTCGGCGGAAATCCTGCGAGGATGCCGCGACGGGCGTGGATGGCGCGTGTGGCGGCGATCCCACCGCGTCAAAGGTGCCGGCGGCGCGCGCTTCCACGCCGAGGCCGACACGCCTACCCGCACCGCGGTCGCCGCCACCGGCAAGGGCGCGCCACGCACCTGGGAATCGCTCGACCGCGAGGCGTCAAACGGGCATGTTTATGCAGGTTCATCCGGGGCTCCTGGGGGCTGGGTTGGTGTCGTAACCCCCATCTTCCAGAGACGCCCCGGATGAACAACCTGCTGAGAGATCACAGCTAGCGGGGGCTGAGGTGCCAAAGCGTCGGCCAAGCATCACTCGTCGTCCGCCGCTTTTTTGAGTTGCTTCTTTTTCGCCGATGCCAGCTGCCCGATGCTGCTGTCAGGCGTCGGCAACTGTTCCGGCATGGTGCCGCCCAATTCGTCGATGGTCTGGCGCACCTTCTGCCCGACCTCGAAATGCGTCCGGTTGGCCCGCGACTTGCCGTGCACTTCGTCGCGGCGCAGCTTCTCCTCGGCCTGCGTGGCGCGGAACAGGTTGGCCGCCAGCTCCGTGCTGCCCATGTCATGTGGTCGAGGATTTTCTGGCTCTTCTTCAGGCCCTTGCGGGCGTGGATATCCTTCGCCCCCAGCCCGCCATACAAGCCCCGGTAACCGTGATCCTGGAAGATGGCGTAATCCAGCGGCGTGGCCACACCGGCGTCCCTGGCGGCGGCCGCCAGGTGCTTGTTATGAGTGGCCAGCTCGTTGCGGATCGCCAGCCGCTTCTGGTCTTCCGTAAGCTGCGCAAACTGCTGCTCGTCGGCCAGCTCCTGTCGGCGGGTCTGCAGCGCGAAATAGGTCTGCCCGTTGGCGATGACCGGCTTGGCGGGGTCGCCGTTCTGCACCACCAGATAGCAGGCGTAACGCGACAAGCGCACGTCCTCGACTTCGCGCTGCGCGCCGGAGCCGATCCCGACCAATTTGGTGGTGCCAACGAAATGGTCTTCAGGTCGTTTGTCAGACTCGACGCAGGCCAACCGCGCCTTGTCCACCACCCGCATGAAGTTGCGCCAGTCCTGGTATTCCAGCAGGGGAGCCAGATCGCGCGCCGACCAGAACTCGTTGCCACCCTCGTCGATCTGTCGGGTCGCCTCAAAGCTGGCCTGATGTTGCTTCCCCATCTTTTTTCCTGTCATGACACGTCTCCTTGTGTAGACCAAACGCAGCTCATGTCACTTGTTCCTGCTCCTCCGCCACCCGGACCGGAACGATCCGGTCCCACAGCCCCAGTCGCATGTCGCGGGCGCCTGGCTGGTGCTCGTCGGCGTAATGCAGGCTCGCTTCCTTGAACGCCTTGAACTGGTAAATCGCCGCGTTCATGTTCTGCGCGTTGAACAGGCCCAGCCGGCTCAGCAGCTGGAAGTCGGCCACCGTCAACCCGGTCACCCGCTCAAACAAGGCCGAGTCCAGCGACTCGATGACGTCCTTGAGCGCCTCCTCGCGGAAATCGGTGACGTACATGAAAACAGGGATGCGGGCGAGGAACTTCTGCAGCTTCTCGCGGATGTCCTTGCGCAGCTTCGCGGTAGCCGACTGCTCCTTCTTCTGGCCTGGGTCCAGATCTCCGCCTTGCTCGTGCTTGGCCTTCTTGAGCTTTTCCGTGGAAGTCACGACCTGCTGGGCGTTCTGCGCCAGCGCGCGGAATTCCTCGATCTGTTCCAGCGTCGCCAGCAGGTCAGGGTGATCGAGCATCGCCCCCAGCGTGTGCTCGTTCACCTCCACCAGCAACGGCGAGTTCCAGCGTGCGGCCAGCGCCGAGGCGCCAATACCGGCCGTGGCCCAGTCCATTACCGCCTGTGCGTCCAGCTGGTGCATCTGCCCGCCTTCCTGCCTGTAGCCATTGCCTAACGCTCGGTCCGCATCCGCGCCGCGCGGTAGACCAGGTTCTTGTCGCGCTTGCCGACCGCGATGACGGTCACCAGCAATACGGTGTCCTCGACCTGGTACACCAGCCGATAGCCGGCGGCGCGAAGCTTGATCTTGTAGCAATCCGGCAGGCCGTGCAGCCGCGCGGATGGGACATGCGGGTTGTCCAGACGCTCGCGCAACCTGGCCTTCAGTTGCTCGCGGACAGGGGGAGCAAGCTTGCGCCACTCCTTGAGTGCCGATTCGACGAACGCCAGCTCATAGGTCATCGATCGCAACCTTTACCCGGCGTTCCTTCGCGCGGGCGCGGACCAGTTCGGCCAGCTCAAGATCGTCCAGACGCTCCATCAGACGTTCGTAGGTACCGGCAGGCACCAGGTAGGCGGAGGGCTTGTTGTGGACGAGCACCGCGACCGGCGCGTCATCGGCCGCCTCAATGACCGCGCTGGGGTTGCGCTTGAGTTCGGTGATGCTGACGCTGTGCTCGGACAGGATTCTCTGCATTTTATGTCTCCTTATGCGGAGACAAATATGGCGCCATCCATGACTCGCGTCAATCAAGCTCCGCAAGCGCCAACGATGCATGCATCCAGCTTGGTGCGCGCCGCAAGCCCGACACGGAGCGCGGCATCGCGCTACAGCGCCGCCTTGTCCAGCAATCCCATCAGCCTGGTCTTGCGCCGATGCGTTTCCCGGATCGTCGCCAACAGCGGGCGCCATTCGGATTCCGGCAGCAAGGCGGATGCCTCGGCGAGGTGCTTGGCCAGCCGGGGATAGTCGCTGACACCACGGAGGTTGTCGGCCTGGAGCCTGGCCACACGCAGGTAGAACGCGCCGGCGCTGGCAGGGTCGCCTCGCTTCAAGCGCGACGCCAGTGCCAGCAGTTCGTCGGGCCTCACCGGATGATTGCGTGCCAGCTCGACGGCGGATTCCAGATCGCCGTCGTCCATCAACAGGCGGATCCGGAGCGAGGCATGACCATTGTCGATCTTCGCCGCAGCCTCCAGCGCGCGATCGCGCCATGCCGGCCAGGCGTCACCGGACCAGCGCTTCAGTGCGCGCCAGCATTCGGGTATCGGCTGACGCAGGAAACGTTGCCAGGTGTGTTCCAGCGCTTCGTCGTCCATGCCTGCCTCGCCGAGGCACTCCGCCAGTGCGGCGAGCAGCCGGTCATCGGTGGGAAACCGTTTGATCGCGGTCTCGGCCCAGGCCAGCGCCTCACGCGCACGGCCGAACTCGCGCAGGCTTTCCAGCACGCGCAGGTGTTGCCATGGATCGGACAGGTCGCGGCGAAGAGCCCGCTGGAGCAAGTCGAAGTCATTGGCACAACGGGCGAGCGCCTCGACCCGCCGGCAGACGCGCGAGTTCTCGTAGTCGTAGTGCCCGGCCCTGGGCGGCGGCAGATTTTCGAATTCGGCCAACACGCGCTTGGTGTAGTCGGCCTGCCCGGCGCTGCCGAGCGGTGCCCAATACTCCGCCAGTGGCAGCAGATTCCAGTCATCCAGGCGCTGCAGCGCGAGCAGTGTCGCCGCCAGCGGCTTTCCGGGCGGCGCGGCGGCACACGCCTGCGCGTGCAGGTCGGCGAGCTCCGCCATGCGGTCGCCGAGTGCGCCAGCAGAGTCGTCGCAGCGTTCCACCACCTTGAGCAAGCGTTTCAGCGCGTACTCGCATAGCGGGCGACACTCCGCCGGGTCACGCCGCAGGAACTCGCGCAGTTGATCGATAGCCGGGTCAAGCCGTGCTGCGTAATCCAGCGTGCGCCGCCAATCGAGGTCGCCGCCAGTGCTCAACACCTTGGCCAGCGCCGCCTTGAATGCGCCAGGCTCGTTCGCGGCGCGGTACAGCAGCAGCCGCTTTTCAACCTCGTGATCATCCTGTGCCAGTGCCCACAACCAGTCCGCCAGCCGCTCGGCCGGCTGCGCCTGCAGGAATGCCCGCAGCCCGTCCGTCGAATCGGCCGCATCATTCCTGGCAGGAGCATCGGCATCGACTTCGACACCACTCGCGGTCATCACCGCCGCCACCAGGTGCTTGCAGAACGCCCCGTTGGCCGCGGCCGGGCAATCGCATTGCCACCGCCATGGGTCGCCGTCGCGGCTCAGGCGCAAACGGTAGGTATAGGTGCCAAGTGCTTCGGCGGTAAACCCCGATGGGGTGACCTGCTGCAGGACGATCCGCCCGTCGCGACAGTAGCCGCTGCCGCGCTGGTAGGCACCAGGACCGGCCTGCTCGCGCAGCCAGTCATCGTCGGGAAGCTCGATGATCACCGCTCCAGCATCGGCAACTTCAACCCCTTCTCCCGCGCGCACTCCTTGGCGATTTCATACCCCGCATCCGCATGCCGCATCACGCCGGTGGCGGGGTCGTTCCACAGCACGCGGGCGATGCGCTGGTCGGCGGCCTCGCTGCCGTCGCAGACGATCACTACACCGGAATGTTGCGAGTAACCCATGCCGACGCCGCCGCCGTGGTGCAGGCTGACCCAGGTCGCGCCGCCGGCGACGTTGAGCATGGCGTTGAGCAGCGGCCAGTCGGACACGGCGTCGCTGCCGTCCTTCATCGATTCGGTCTCGCGGTTGGGCGAGGCGACGCTGCCGCTGTCGAGGTGGTCGCGGCCGATCACGACCGGTGCCTTGAGCTCGCCGTTGCGGACCATCTCGTTGAACGCCAGGCCGAGCTTGTCGCGCAGGCCCAGGCCGACCCAGCAGATGCGCGCGGGCAGGCCCTGGAAGGCGATGCGCTCACGCGCCATGTCGAGCCAGTTGTGCAGGTGGGCGTCGTCGGGGATCAGTTCCTTGACCTTGGCGTCGGTCTTGTAGATGTCCTCGGGATCACCGCTGAGCGCGACCCAGCGGAACGGGCCGATGCCCTTGCAGAACAACGGGCGCACGTAGGCGGGGACGAAGCCGGGGAAGTCGAACGCATTCTTGCAGCCGTCGTCGAACGCCATCTGGCGGATGTTGTTGCCGTAGTCGAAGGTCGGGATGCCCCGGGCGTGGAAGGCGAGCATCGCTTCGACGTGTTTGCGCATGGAGTGCATCGCGGCGTCACGGATCGCGGCGGGATTGTCGCGCTGGCCTTCCAGCCATTCCGCCACGGTCAGGCCGATCGGCAGGTAGCCGTGCACGGGGTCGTGGGCGCTGGTCTGGTCGGTGACGGCGTCGGGGCGGACGCCGCGGCGGACCAGCTCGGGCAGGATCACCGCGGCGTTGCCGAGCAGTGCGATGGACTTGGCTTCGCCGGCCCTGGTGTATTTGTCGATGCGGGCCAGGGCGTCGTCGAGGTCGGCGGCCTGCTCGTCGACGTAACGGGTGCGCAGGCGCATGTCGATGCGGCTCTGCTGGCATTCGATGTTGAGGCTGCACGCGCCGGCGAGGCTGGCGGCCAGCGGTTGCGCGCCGCCCATGCCGCCCAGGCCCGCGGTGAGGATCCAGCGGCCCGCGAGGTCGCCGCCGTAGTGCTGGCGGCCCATCTCGACGAAGGTTTCGTAGGTGCCCTGGACGATGCCCTGGCTGCCGATGTAGATCCAGCTGCCGGCGGTCATCTGGCCGTACATCATCAGGCCCTTCTTATCGAGCTCGTTGAAGTGCTCCCAGGTGGCCCAGTGCGGCACCAGGTTGGAGTTGGCGATCAGCACGCGCGGGGCGTCGGCGTGGGTGGGGAAGATGCCGACCGGCTTGCCGGACTG
>DASTUE010000004.1:0-6891 GCA_035759805.1 Lysobacter sp.
CATCTTGCGATGCTTGTATCTGTTTCATTTGGACTGTGTCGAACATCTGCCAATGGACAACCATCCACCGGCCAGACGCCCGCACAAGTCACCTGCGCACACTGTCAAAGATCTGCGGAACCGGCCTCAGCGCCTGGTCCCAGTCCTCGCCATCGCAGTGGCCGAGGGAGCCGCACATCATACAGCGCTTTGCGGGAACGTCAACAACTCGTTTCGTCCCAACCTGCCGCTGCCTCGCCGCGATTCCGCTGCAGCGAGCCGACCATCTTAGCGGGTTTTTCGACAACGTCAACACCCGATGCCGATCCGTCCCACCCATCCCGCCGAACTTCCTGCCGACCGTCCAACCGGGCCGCGCATTGTGCACACCTTCCGCGGCGCTGGGAAGGGGTTCGGCAAAATAATTGGTGGAACCGCCCGCCTTCGCTCCTACGGGGCGTCAGGCGGCCACCAACCGCACGCGGGCAAAGGTCCGCTTGCCGACCGCCAGCACACCTTCGAAACCCGGTGTGAACACGCGCTGGGCATCCTCCACCACTTCGCCGTCGATCCGCACCGCCCGCTCCTTGAGCTTGCGATTGGCTTCGGAGTTGCTGGCGGTCAGTCCTGCCGCGGTCAGCAATGCCGCGATGCGTACGCCTTCATCGGGCACCGCCACGTCGCGCAAAGGCAATTGGGCGGTATCGCCCTGCCCGCGCACGGCGGCGTTCCAGCCGGCAACCGCCTGCTCAGCCGCGGCGGCATCGTGGAAACGCGCGGCCAGCTCCCGCGCCAGCCGCAACTTGAGGTCACGCGGGTTGAGCTGGCCGGCGGTGATCTGCTGCCGCAGCACGCCCATCTCGGCGATCGATATCTCGAAGCTCAGCAATTCGATCCAGCGCCACATCAGCACATCGTCGATCTTCATCGTCTTGGTGACGATGTCGATCGCGGGCTCGTCGATGCCGATGTAGTTGCCGAGCGACTTGCTCATCTTCTGCACGCCGTCCAGGCCTTCCAGCAGCGGCATCGTCAACACGACCTGGGGCGACTGGCCGTGATGCTCCTGCAGGCCGCGGCCCATCAACAGGTTGAACTTCTGGTCGGTGCCGCCGAGCTCGACATCGGCCTCCAGCGCGACCGAGTCGTAGCCCTGCACCAGCGGATACAGGAACTCGTGGATCGCGATCGACTGCTGCGCGGCGTAGCGCTTGGCGAAGTCGTCGCGCTCCAGCATGCGGGCAACGGTGTGCTGCCCGGCCAGGCGGATCATGTCCGCGGCGGTCATCTTGCCGAACCACTCGGAGTTGAAACGCACCTCGGTGCGCTCGCGGTCCAGCACCTTGAACACCTGGTCGGCGTAAGTCTCGGCGTTGGCCAGCACGTCTTCGCGGGTCAGCGGCTTTCGGGTGACGTTCTTGCCGCTGGGGTCGCCGATCATTCCGGTGAAGTCGCCGATCAGGAAGATCACCTGGTGGCCGAGGTCCTGGAACTGGCGCAGCTTGTTCAACAGCACGGTGTGGCCGATGTGCAGGTCCGGCGCGGTGGGGTCGAAGCCGGCCTTGATCCGCAACGGCCTGCCAAGCCGGAGCCGGGCGATCAGTTCGTCACGCTTGAGTATCTCGTCGGCGCCCCGGCCGATCAGTTCGAGGGCGGTTTCAATGGACGGGGAAATCTTGGCAGGCACGTTGGGTGGACTCGTTGGGGGACGGGGCCGGTGACCGCTTCGTGATCACCGTCATGGATTGGGAATGGTGACGCTTCGCTGCAAAAACCCTATTCAGGTCAAGGGTTTGACGCACACAGCTCACGTGCTTATCGTAACGCCGCCACGCCACCTTCACATCCTGCGCGCGGGAGCCCCCTTGTAATGACAGCACCTGATTCCGGTCCAAGCCGGCGCAAACGCCTGAAAGACCTGCGCGAAGCCGCTCTGCACCGACCGGTGCTGGCACGTCACCTCTCCGATGGATTCAACGGCCGCTGGTCCCGGCGGCAATGGGTGCAGGCGAGCCTGTTCGCCACGATCGCTGTACTGGTCGCCGCCATCGTGCCGGGTTTTGGCGATCTGCAGGCCGGCGCCACGCACGCGCCGCGCCACTCGATGGCACTGCCGTTGCCGCCGATCACGCTGAAGCCGGCAAACGCGCATCCGGACAACCACTGGCAACTGGTGCGCGTGCAGAGCGGGCAGACCCTGGGCGCAGTGTTCCAGCAACTCGGCATTCCGGCCAGCACGATGCACCGCATCCTTGAGCAGCCCGGTGCGAAGCCGGCGCTGACCCGGTTGAGCACCGGTGCGGAACTGGCGTTTGATCTTGTCGACGGCACGTTGCGCCGCTTCCGCTATGAGCGCGATGCCGGCCATCAGGTGGAACTGAGCCTGCGTGGCGACGCGATCGAGCAACGGGTGATCGAGCGCCCGACCGAGCTCCGCAGCATCGTGAGCAGCGGCGAGATCAGCAGCTCGCTGTACGCCGCCGCCCGCAAGGCCGGCCTGTCGCCGTCCGCGATCGCGACGATGACCGACGAGATCTTCAAGTACGACATCGACTTCAGCGGTGCGCAGAAGGGCGACCGTTTCAGCGTGGTCTACGACCAGGTATGGCGCGAGGGCGAGCGCGTCGGCAGCGGCGAGATCCGCGCGGCCACGTTCACCACCGGCGGCAAGACCTATGCGGGCTTCCGTTTCGAGCACGACGGCAAGGTCGGTTATTACACCGCCGAAGGCCGGCCGCTGAAGAAGTCCTTCATCCGCATGCCGATTCCGTATGCGCGCGTCACCTCGGGATTCAGTGGCGCCCGCAAGCACCCGATCCTGGGCCGCACCCGCGCCCACCAGGGCGTCGATTACGGTGCGGGCTCGGGCACGCCGATCATGGCCGCCGGCGACGCGCGCGTGCAGTTCGTCGGCTGGAAGGGCGGCTACGGGCGCACCATGATCCTCGACCACGGCCGCGGCTACACCACCCTGTATGCGCACATGTCGCGCTTCGGCAAATACACCGCCGGCCAGAGCGTCAAGCAGGGCACGGTGATCGGTTACGTCGGCAGCTCCGGCCTGGCCACCGGACCGCACCTGCACTACGAGTTCCGGATCAATGGCGTGCACCGCAATCCGCTCAATGTGACGATGCCGCCGCCCGAGCCGCTGAAGGGCGCGGCGCTGGTCGCGTTCCGCGCGCAGACCGCACCGGCGCTGGCGCGCATCCAGGAAGTCGAGGACCTGCTGAAGAACAATGCGCGGGTCGCCAAGGTTGCACCGACCAAGAATCCGGAACCGTCGGCCGGCGCGGACAAGCAGGCCTGATTTCGAGCGGAACTCCTTCGAGCGGAACTCCCATGACATCCGACAACGCGGGCCCGGCGGAGCAGCATCCGGCCGGGCCCGCCGGTTTGCAGCCCCGGCTTTCCGCATTGGACGGCGATCTGTTCATCGGCCTGATCTCGGGCACCAGTGCCGACGGCATCGACGCGGCACTCGTGCACTTCAATGGCGAACATGACTGCTCGCTGCTGCTGGGCTGCACTTATCCCTGGGACACAGCGCTGCGTATGCGCCTGATCGAACTGGGCCAGGGTGCGGCGGCGCAGTCGATCGAGGAGTTGGGCACGCTGGACGTGCGGATCGCCGAGGCGTTCGCCGCCGCCGCCCTGCAGTTGATCCAGGAGGCCGGCGTGGCCGCGCCGCAGGTGCGCGCGATCGGCTCGCACGGCCAGACCGTGCGCCATCGACCGCAGGGCGCGGAGTTCGACGGCCGCCATCCGTTCACCTGGCAACTGGGTGATGGCAACCTGATCGCCGAACGCACCGGCATCGCGACCGTGGCCGATTTCCGCCGCCGCGACATGGCGGCCGGCGGCCAGGGCGCGCCGCTGCTGCCGGCCCTGCACGCCGCGATGCTGCGCTCGGAACACGAAGACCGTGCGGTCCTCAACCTGGGCGGCATCGCCAATTTCACCCTGCTGCCTGCCAGTGTCGGTGTTGGTGCCGGCAACCGGGTGCGCGGCTTCGATACCGGCCCGGCGAATGCGCTCATGGACGCGTGGTGCGAACGCGTGCTGGGCCGGCCCTACGACGCCAACGGTGCGTTCGCGGCCAGCGGCCAGGTCGATGCGGCCCTGCTGGCGCGGCTGCAGTCGGAACCGTGGTTCGCGTTGCCGCCGCCCAAGAGCACCGGTCGCGAGCAGTTCCATCTGGGCTGGCTGCAGCAGCGGCTGGACGGCACGGAACGGCCGGAAGACGTGCAGGCCACATTGATGGAGCTGACCGCAACCACCGTCGCCGACGCGCTGCTGGCGCTGCAGCCTGCAACGCGGCGCGTGCTGGTCTGTGGCGGCGGCGTGCACAACGCGCGGTTGCTGCAACGCATCGGCGCGCACCTGCCCGGCATGGCGATCGAGTCCACCGCCACGCACGGCATGGATCCCGATTTTGTCGAGGCAATTGGGTTTGCCTGGCTGGCGCGGCAGACCCTGGCCGGATTGCCCGGCAACCTGCCCGGCGTCACCGGTGCCCGCGGCCCACGGGTGCTGGGCGTGGTCTATCCGGCGGGCTGAGCCACTTCAGGGCAGTCTCCAGCCAGTGCGTTGACCCGCTGAACGGACGTCAGGCGCCCGCGCCGCCAGGAGCCGAGTCATCGGCGCGTCCTGCAGCGCCAGCGGTGGCACCGGCACCCGATGCATCCACCCGACCGATCAACGAAAACCCGGGGTCGTTGTCGATCTGTTCCAGCGCCGCGATGGCCGCCTGCAGGGCGACCGCGTCGGTATCGTCCAGGCGCGCGGCGACTTCCACTTCGCACGCGAACAAGCCGTGCTCCAACAGGTGGATCATCGCCTCCCGCTGGCCCCAGCCCTTCGCGCCCGCCAGTCGGCGTATGCGCTCAAGCAGCACGGCATCCATGTCCAGCAATACGGTCTCGTTCATGATTCTCCCTCCGTGTGCGAGGCACCCACATCATCGCCCAGATGGACGCGCGGACGCAGCCACAGGAACAGCGCCACCGCCGGGATGACCAGCACCGTGGTGAGCAGGAAATACGGCGCGTAGCCTACCGCCTCGACGATGCGGCCGGAATAGAACCCCAGCACCTTGCCCGGCAGGGTGATGAGGGATGAAAACAGCGCGTACTGGGTCGCGGTGTAGCGCTGGTTGACCAGTGCCGACAGGTAGGCGACCGCCGCAGTGCCGAGGAAGCCCTGCGCGAGGTTCTCGCCCGAAATCACCAGGGTCAGCATGCCGACATCGCCGTTGGCGCCGATCAGCAGCAGGTACAGCAGGTTGCTCACCGCGCCCAGCACGATCGCGACCAGCAGCGTCCAGGCGACGCCCCAGCGCGCGACCGCCAGGCCACCGACAAACGCGCCGCCGATGCCGACCCAGATTCCGTAGACCTTGGACACCGCGGCGATCTGGGTCTTGCTGAAGCCCTGGTCGAGGTAGAACGGCCCGATGATGCCGCCCACCAGGGCCTGGTCGGAAATCTTGAACAGCAGGATGAAGGCCAGGACCGTCAGGCCCACGCGGCCACCGAAGCGGCGGAAGAAATCGGCGAACGGCTCGACCACGCCTTCGCGCATCGCCATCGCCCAGTTCTGTGCACGCAGGCGGATCACGGCCGGCTCGCGCGCCAGCAGGTTGGCCACGATCGGGATCAGCATCACCGCTGCCATCGCCCGGTACACATCCGGCCATGCGGCGTGGTCGGCCAGCACCAGCGCGAGCGCGCCGGTTACGATCAGCGCGATCCGGTAACCCAGCGAATAGGTCGCCACCAGCGCGCCCTGGGCGGAGGCGGGCGCGATCTCGATGCGGTATGCATCGACCGCGATGTCCAGCGTGGCGCCGGCCAGCGCGACCAGCACGGTCAGGCCGACAAACAGCCCGAGCCGGTCCGGGCTGACCCCGGCCATCGCGATCAGGCCGCCCATCACCAGCAGCTGGGTCAGCAGCAGCCAGCCGCGACGCTGGCCGAGCCGGCCGAACAGCGGCAGGCGCCAGCGGTCCACCAGCGGCGCCCACAGGAACTTGAACGAATACGCCATGCCGGCACTGGCGATCATGGTGATGTCGGACAGTTCCAGGCCGTCCTCGCGCAGCCAGTATGCGAGGGTGCCGGCGACCAGCAGGAACGGCAGGCCGGAGGCGAAACCGAAGAAGAACATCGTCCACGCCGAGGGTTCGGCGAACGCCTTCCAGGCCGAGGGCTTGCGCGACGCGACCGCGGCGCTCATCCGGCCGGGGTTTCCGCGTAGTCGACGGTGAACGGCGCATGGTCGGAAAACCGCGGCTCACGCGCGATCGAACAACTCCGCACCCGCTCGGCCAGCGCCGGGGTCAGCAGCTGGTAATCGATCCGCCAGCCCACGTTGTTGGCATACGCCGCACCGCGGTTGCTCCACCACGTGTAGTCCTCGCCGTCGGCATGCAGCGCGCGGTAGGCATCGACCCAGCCATGACCGTCGTCGCGCCCTTCGCCGCACAGACCGTTGAGCCAGTCGCGCTCGGGCGGCAGGCAACCGGAATTCTTCTGGTTGGATTTCCAGTTGCGGATGTCCATTGCGGTGCGCACGATGTTCCAGTCGCCGCACAGCACATAGTCGCGGCCGCTGGCCAGCCACTCGTCCAGGTGCGGCTTGAGCCAGTCCATCACCTCGAACTTGAAACCCTGGCGCAGTTCGCCCGACGAGCCCGACGGGATGTAGAACGAGACCACGCTGAGATTGCCGAAGCGCGCCTCGATGTAGCGGCCTTCCTCATCGAACGGCGCCCAGCCCAGCGCGGTGCGGACCTCGTCGGGTTCACGGCGGCTGTAGATCGCCACGCCGCTGTAGCCCTTTTTGGTGGTCGCATCGCGGAAGAACGCGCGGTAGCCGTCGGGCAGGAAAGCCGGATCCAGCCCGTCCGGG
>DASTUE010000005.1:0-9060 GCA_035759805.1 Lysobacter sp.
GCGTGTTTGCAGTAAAGTTGTCCGCACGGAACCACAGGGGATCACCATGAACGCTGTCGCCACTGCCAACCTGGTGGGCATCACCGGTATCGCCCGCCGCCTGGTGCAGGACGGGGCGCTGACCGAGGCCGCTGCGCGCGAGGCGATGGCCGGGGCCACGGACGCGCGCAAGCCGCTGGCGACCTACCTCACCGAGAAACGGCTGGTGGCGCCCGCGCACCTGGCCGCCGCCAATTCGATCGAGTTCGGCGTGCCGTTGTTCGATGCGGCGGCGATGGACCCGGAGCAGTCGGCGGTCAAGCTGGTCAACGAGGAGTTGCTGCGCAAGCACTGCGTGCTGCCGTTGTTCAAGCGCGGCAACCGGTTGTTCGTGGGCATTGCCGAGCCGACCAATACCCACGCGCTGGCGGAGATCAAGTTCCAGACCAACTTCACGGTCGAGGCGATCCTGGTCGACGAAGAGAGCATCAAGCGCCACCTGGATCGCTGGCTCGAAAACGCCGATGCGCTCGGCGACGCGATGGGCGGGGACGACGAGGGGCTGGAGAACCTCGATGTCGGCGGCGACGACGACCTGTCCGACGACGGGGTCGAGGCCAAGACCGACGACACGCCGGTGGTCAAGTTCATCAACAAGGTGCTGGTGGACGCGATCCGCCGCGGCGCGTCGGACATCCACTTCGAGCCCTACGAGACCGAATACCGGGTGCGGCTGCGCATCGACGGCCTGCTGAAGCAGGCGGCGCGGGTGCCGGTGAAGCTGCAGAACCGTATTTCCGCGCGCCTGAAGGTGATGGCGCAGCTGGACATCGCCGAGAAGCGGGTGCCGCAGGACGGCCGCATCAAGCTCAACCTGAGCAAGACCCGGCAGATCGACTTCCGCGTGAGCACACTGCCGACGCTGTTCGGCGAGAAGATCGTGCTGCGTATCCTGGACGGCAGCGCGGCCAGGCTGGGCATCGAGAAGCTGGGTTACGAGGACGACCAGCGCGACCTGTTCCTGGCGGCGGTGAAGCGCCCCTACGGCATGGTGCTGGTCACCGGCCCGACCGGCTCGGGCAAGACGGTGTCGCTGTACACCGCGCTGAACATCCTCAACGACGAGACCCGCAACATCTCCACGGTCGAGGATCCGGTGGAAATCCGCGTGCCGGGCATCAACCAGGTGCAGATGAATCCCAAGCGCGGCATGACGTTCGCCGCGGCGCTGCGCAGCTTCCTGCGCCAGGATCCGGACGTGATCATGGTCGGCGAGATCCGCGACCTGGAAACCGCCGAGATCGGCATCAAGGCCGCGCAGACCGGCCACATGGTGCTGTCGACGCTGCACACCAACGATGCGCCGCAGACCATCGCGCGCCTGATGAACATGGGCGTGGCGCCGTTCAACATCACCTCGTCGGTATCGCTGGTGATCGCCCAGCGTCTGGCGCGGCGGCTGCACGACTGCAAGCGGCCGGTGCAACTGCCCGAGCACGCATTGCTGGCCGAAGGCTTCACCGCCGAGGAGATCGCCGCACCGGAGTTCCGGATCTACGAGGCCGTGGGCTGCGCGGACTGCACCGAGGGCTACAAGGGCCGTACCGGCGTGTACCAGGTGATGCCGATGAGCGACGAGATCCAGGCGATCGTGCTGGCCGGCGGCAACGCGATGCAGATTGCCGAGGCGGCCCAGAAGGCCGGCGTGCGCGACCTGCGCCAGTCCGCACTGATGAAGGTGCGCAACGGGGTGACCAGCCTGGCGGAGATCAACCGGGTGACGAAGGACTGATTACGCTCAAGAGTCGCCAAGCATAAGGTCAAGCATATTTGACCTTATGCACAAAAAGCGGCTATTAAGTGTCATATGTTTGACTTCCGTCTAGCAACGCCAAGCGAAATCGGACGCGAGCTGGGGGCCCGCATCCGGCGCCAGCGGCTGGCCACAGGAGTGCGACAGCGCGACCTCGCTGCGCGCGCGGGCGTGTCGGTCAACATCCTGCGCAACCTGGAGCGCGAAGGTCACGCAACGCTCGACTCGTTCATCCGGGTCGCACTCGCGCTGGGCATGGCGGATCAACTCGCGCCTCTACTCGACACCCGGACCACATCGCTCCGGGCCATGGAGCAGGCCAGCCGGACCCGGCAGCGCGCGCCGAGGAGGCCGGCATGAAAAAACTCACCGTCATCTATGCCGGATGGGGCGAGCGGTACGTTCTGGGCCATCTGGGCGATGACGGCTCGGAGTTGCTGTTCGAGTACTCGCCCGCAGCGTTGCAGCGCGGGCTGGAGCTGTCGCCGCTGAAGCTGCCGCTGAGCCCACACAGCCATGGTCGATTCCCCGAATACCAGTTGCGCCTGCCGGGCCTGATCGCCGATGCGCTGCCCGACGGCTGGGGCATGTTGCTGATGGACCGGATTTTCCGCCGGGAGGGCCTGAACCCCGCACGGGTCTCCCCACTGGACCGGCTGGCCTTCATTGGCGATACGGCGATGGGGGCGCTGTCGTTCGAGCCCGCCAGTGAGGATCCGCTCGAGCCCGCCGATGTGCAGCTGGGCGAGCTCGCGCGTCAGGTACGCGACGTGCAAAGCGCGGCCGGCGAGGAAAGCACGCAGGTGTTGCGCGAGCTGGCGCTCATGGGCGGCTCGCCGCAGGGTGCGCGACCCAAGGTGCTGGTGAATTTCGACCCCGCGTCGGGGCGCATGTCCAATTCGATGCAACTGTCGGAACCGGACACCGGCGCGCCGTGGCTGGTCAAGTTCCAGGCGCAGGGCGAGCCCAAGGAGGCCTGCGCCATCGAGGCGCTGTACGCCCGGCTGGCCGGCGCTTGCGGGATCCGGATGCCCCCCGCGCGCCATTTCGACCTCGGTGCCGATCTGGCCGCATTCGGTGTCGAGCGCTTCGATCGCGAGGCGGGCATGCGGGTGCCCACGCACACGGCGGCCGGCGCACTGAACGCCGACTTCCGCATTCCCTCGATGGACTACACCACCCTGCTGCGGCTGACGCGCTTCATGACCCGCGACGAGCGCGAAGTGGCCAAGGCCTTCGAGCGCTGCGTGTTCAACGTGATCTTCAACAACCGTGACGACCACGCCAAGAACTTCTCCTTCCGGCTGGAGCGCGACCATCAGTGGAAGCTGTCGCCCGCCTACGACCTGACGTTCAACGAAGGCCCCCGGGGCGAGCACCAGGCGGATATCTGCGGCGAAGGACGCGCGCCGGTACGGAAAGACCTGCTGCGATTGGCACAGGAGGCCGATCTTCCCAGGCAGGATGCGCTCGGAATCATTGCGAAGTGCGCCGATGTCGCCGGGCAATTCAAGACGATGGCCGGGGAATTTCCCATTGCAGGCCGCACTGTCAGCGGCATCGCCACGCGAATCGAGGAAAACCGCCGGCGCATGTAAAAGGCCGCATGTAGAAGATCAGGGGGATGATCGGCAGCTGTGACCGGCGTTGCTATCGCGACATGGAAGGTCAGGATATGCTGGCCAGCGGCATGTTCCGATGGTGAGCTGCGGAACGTGCCGGCATCCGGTGCCGGGGAAGGCCACGGATGCCGGGGGATGGCGTGCCGCTGACGGCGCGCTGGATTGTTCGAACTTTCAAGTGTCACTGGGGACCCACGCTATGTCCGTTACCCGTTCTGCTGCCAAGAAGCCCGACGTCGCGGTGCGCCGCGCGGAAGCGACACCCTTGTTCGTCTGGGAAGGCACCGACAAGCGCGGCGTCACCATGAAGGGCGAGCAGACCGCGAAGAACGCGAATTTCGTGCGCGCCGAACTGCGCCGCCAGGGCATCACGCCCAAGGTGGTGAAGGTCAAGCCGAAGCCGTTGTTCGGCAGCGCCGGCAAGCGGGTCACGCCGCTGGACATCGCGATCTTCAGCCGCCAGATCGCCACGATGATGAAGGCCGGTGTGCCGATCGTCGGTGCGCTGGAGATCATCTCCAGCGGCAACAAGAACCCGAAGATGCAGAAGCTGGTCAATGCGATCCGCGCCGACGTCGAGAGCGGTTCGTCGCTCAGCGAGGCACTGGGCAAGCATCCGGTGGAGTTCGACGAGCTGTTCCGCAACCTGGTCAAGGCCGGTGAATCGGCCGGTGTGCTGGAAACGGTGCTCGACACCGTGGCGACCTACAAGGAAAACACCGAGGCGCTGAAGGGCAAGATCAAGAAGGCGATGTTCTACCCGGCCGCCGTGGTCGCGGTGGCGCTGATCGTCAGCGCGATCCTGCTGGTGTTCGTGGTGCCGATGTTCGAGGACGTGTTTGCCAGCTTCGGCGCCGAGCTGCCGGCGTTCACCATGCTCATCATCAAGCTGAGCCGGTTCATGGTGTCGTGGTGGTGGTTGCTGCTGCTCGCCAGCGTGGGCGCGGTGGTGGCCTTCATCATGGTCAGGAACCGCTCGATCGCGTTCCAGTACTTCCTCGACCGCTTGATCCTGAAGGTGCCGGTGGTCGGCCAGATCATCCACAACTCGGCGATCTCGCGTTTTGCCCGCACCCTGGCGGTGACCTTCAAGGCCGGCGTGCCGCTGGTCGAAGGCCTGACCACCGTGGCCGGCGCGACCGGCAACATCGTCTACGAGAAGGCCGTCAACCGCGTGCGCGACGACGTGGCGGTCGGCTATTCGGTCAACATGGCGATGAAGCAGACCAACCAGTTCCCGCACATGGTCGTGCAGATGGTCGGCATCGGCGAGGAAGCCGGTGCGCTGGACACGATGCTGTTCAAGGTCGCCGAGTTCTACGAGCAGGAGGTCAACAACGCGGTGGATGCGCTGTCGAGCCTGCTGGAGCCGATGATCATGGTGTTCCTCGGCGTGGTCGTCGGCGGCATGGTGATCGCGATGTACCTGCCGATCTTCAAGCTCGGCGCGGTGGTGGGTTGAGGGACTTTTCGCAGATGGCACGCTTCCAAGTGGCTTATTCGTAAATGGCACGGTTCTAGATGGCATTCCTCGACCAGAATCCCGGGATCGGCTACCCGCTGGTGGCCGGTTTCGGCCTGCTGCTGGGCAGCTTCCTCAACGTCGTGATCCTGCGTCTGCCCAGGCGGATGGAGTGGCAGTGGCAGCGCGACAGCCGCGAGGTGCTGGGCCAGCCGGACGATTACGATCCGCCACCGCCGGGCATCGTGGTGGAGCGTTCGCACTGCCCGCACTGCAAGCACCAGCTGGCGTGGTACGAGAACATCCCGGTGTTCAGCTGGCTCGCCCTGCGCGGGCGCTGCCGCAGCTGCAAGGCGCGGATCTCGGTGCAGTACCCGCTGGTGGAGCTGCTGACCGCGGTGCTGATGGTCGCCTGCGTGGCGCGCTTCGGCTTCGGCTGGCAGGGCTTCGGGGCGATGGTGTTCACCGGCTTCCTGATCTCGCTGTCGGGCATCGACCTGCGCACCCAGTTGCTGCCCGACCAGCTCACCCTGCCGTTGATGTGGCTGGGCCTGATCGCCGCGGTCGACAACCTGTACATGCCGGCAAAACCGGCGCTGATCGGCGCGGTGGTCGGCTACCTGAGCCTGTGGGTGGTGTGGTGGCTGTTCAAGCAGATCACCGGCAAGGAAGGCATGGGCCACGGCGACTTCAAGCTGCTGGCCGCGATCGGTGCGTGGACCGGGCTGTCGGGCATCCTGCCGACGGTGCTGCTGTCGTCGCTGGTCGGGGCGATCATCGGCTCGATCTGGCTGGCCGCGAAGGGCCGCGACAAGGCCACGCCGATCCCGTTCGGCCCCTACCTCGCCGTCGCGGGCTGGATCGTGTTCTTCTGGGGCGAGCAGATGGTGGACGGGTATCTGCGGATTGCGGGACTGGGCTAAAGCCGTCGTCCCCGCGAAGCCGGATTGTCCAGCGCCGCCCGGGAAGGCCCGCACTTCCATCGTCAGGGATGCGATCTCCGGGCAGGCTTTGCCGGACGCCTCTCTGCAACGCTTCTCCGGCATGGCATCCTGCGCGGCATGAGTGAATACATCGTTGCCGTCACCGGCGGGGTCGCATCCGGAAAGTCCGAGGTCACGCGCCGGTTCGAGGCACTGGGGGTCGTGGTCGCCGATGCCGACGTCGCCGCGCGCGAGGTGGTCGCGATCGGATCGGAGGGGTTGTCCGAACTGGTCGCGGCATTCGGTGCCGGGGTGCTGGCCGCCGACGGCAGCCTGGACCGTGCGGCCATGCGGACGCGGGTGTTTGCCGACGCCGGGGAACGCCGGCGTCTGGAGGCCATCGTGCACCCGCGCATCCGCGCCCTGGTACGGACCATGTGCGCGCAGGCCGGCGGCGACTATGCGATTGCCGCGATCCCGTTGCTGGCCGAAGGTGGCGGCCGGGAGGCCTACCCGTGGCTGGCGCGGATCCTCGTCGTGGATGTTCCGGCCCAGGTACAGCACGAGCGTCTGGTACGCCGCGACGGCGTCGACGCCGCGCTGGCGGAGGCGATGATCGCCAGCCAGGCAAGCCGCGCCGAGCGGCTGGCCATCGCCGATGACGTGATCGTCAACGATGGACCGCTGGCAACATTGAGCGGGCATGTGGCGGCACTGGACCGGCAGTACCGGGCATTGGCAACGGGCGGTGTCGCCGCCGGGGCCGGCTTGCGCTAGCGGGGGCACCGGCGCGGGCAACCTCCGCGCGTTCGCGACTCACGTCGCTCCTACGACCGCGGTAGGGCACCTTGGCGGTCGGCCCGCTCTTGTAGGAGCTACGTGAGTCGCGACCTGTACGTCCTGCTCAGTCCGGCCATAGCGCGCGGATGGCGGCGATTCCCTGCGCGCCGTGCTGGCGGGCCTGGGGGAGGTCGCCGGGGCCGAGGCCGCCGATCGCGTACATCGGCAGGCTGATGTGTTCACGCAGGCGGGCGAAGCGGTCCCAGCCGATACCGGCGGCGCCAGGGTGGCTTGCGGTGGGCCGGATGCTGCCGACGACGGCGAAATCGCAGCCGAGGGATTCGGCGGCGCGCAACTCCTCGACGGTGTGGCAGGAAGCAGCAAGAGGCACGTCATCGGCCACCGGGCGGCGGTCATGGGACGCGAGTTGATCCGCGCGCAGGTGCAGGCCGATCCCCAATGAACGCGCCAGCGTGGCATCGCCATTGACCAGCACCTCCACGTTCGCGGCGCTGCAACGGGCAGCCGCGGCGGCGGCCAGTAGCGGCCAGCGCGTGGGATCGGCCGTTGGAGCGCGCAGCTGCACCCGACGGATGCCTTGCGCCAGCGCGCGGTCGAGGGCATCCAGCCAGCGGCGTTCGGCCGGGCTGAAACCATCGCCACCTGCGGGCATCTGCGGGATTTCCGCCGAAGACAGATCAGTCGCCTCCCCGGCAACCAGTCCGTTGACGTCCGGCGTCACCAGATAAAGCGCCGGCTGCTGCAGGGCCGCGACCACGGGACGGTCGGCCGGTGGCATCGGGTAGCGGGCGAGTTTGTGCGGAGGAACCCACGCCAGCGCCTGGCCTTCGCGGCCCGTGGCGGTCCCGGCCCATTGGCCGATATGACGGACGTCCAGGGTCAGGCGCTTGTCGGGGTAGATCTGCGGCACGGTGATCAACGGCACGCCGATGTCGGCCCGGATGCCGAGCTCCTCGTGCAGTTCACGCGCAAGTGCGGCCTCGGGCGACTCGCCCGGATCGATCTTGCCGCCGGGAAACTCCCACAGGCCGGCCAGATCCCGGCCCTCGGTGCGCCGGCTCAGCAGGATGCGGCCGCGCACGTCACGGATGACGCCGGCGACGACCTGGACGATGCGGGCGGGCTGCTCAGTCATTTGGTGACAGCGGTGCCGGTGCGCATCCCAGAGGTCGAACAGCTTCCCTTCCTGCGGGCAGGAGTAGGTGCCCGCAGAGCCTGCCCCGGACTTGATCCGGGGGCGGATGAGGCTGCGCGCAAGCGCCTGGGTCAGGCCAGCTGTCCATGGCAGTGCTTGTACTTCTTGCCGCTGCCGCACGGGCACGGGTCGTTGCGGCCGACCTTCGGGAAGCCCTGCGCGCCGGCCTGGGCGGCCTGCGCCTGCGCGGCTTCCTCGTCGGCGCTGTAGCCGCCGGCGCTGGCGTGCTGGAACTGCATCTGCTGGGCCTTGGCGGCGGCCTGGGCGCGCTCCTGGGCTTCCAGCGCGGCGACTTCCTCTTCGCTGCGGATGCGCACGCGGGCGAGCAGCGAGATGACCTCGTGCTTCACCTTCTCCAGCATGGCCGAGAACAGGATGAACGCTTCCTGCTTGTACTCCTGCTTGGGCTGCTTCTGCGCGTAACCGCGCAGGTGGATGCCCTGGCGCAGGTAATCCATCTGCGCGAGATGCTCCTTCCAGTTCTGGTCGAGCACGTTGAGCATGAAGTGCTTTTCCAGCATGCGGGTCGTTTCCGGCCCGAGCTGCGCTTCGCGCTCGGCCACCTGCCTGGCAATTTCGGCGATGACGAACTCGGTGACCGCCTCGTCGTCGATTTCCTCGCGGCCACCGACGAAGCCCTGCACGTCGAGCTGCAGGTTGAAGTCCTCGGCCAGCGCGGCCTCCAGGCCGGGCAGGTCCCACTGCTCGTGCATCGAGTTGAGCGGGACGAAGCGGGCCACCAGCTCGGCGACCACGTCCTCGCGGATGCCGTCGATGTTGTCCTTGACGTCCTCGGCCTCCAGCAACTCGTTGCGCTGGCCGTAGATGACCTTGCGCTGGTCGTTGTTGACGTCGTCGAAGTCGAGCAGGTTCTTGCGGATGTCGAAGTTGTGCGCCTCGACCTTGCGCTGCGCGTTGGCGATCTGCTTGGACACCAGCGGGCTTTCGATGATGTCGTCTTCCTTCAGGCCCATGCGCTCCATCACCCGCTGCACCCAGTCGGCCGCGAAGATGCGCATCAGGTTGTCTTCCAGCGACAGGTAGAAGCGCGAGGAGCCCGGATCGCCCTGGCGACCGGCGCGACCGCGCAGCTGGTTGTCGATGCGGCGCGACTCGTGGCGTTCGGTACCGACGATGTGCAGGCCGCCGGCGGCCTTGACGGCATCGTGGCGGACCTGCCACTCGGCCTTCAGGCGCGCCCTGGTGGCCTCGTCGACGGGCTCGCCGGTCTCCGCTTCCAGCACCGCGATCTCGTTCTCCACCGA
>DASTUE010000006.1:0-4663 GCA_035759805.1 Lysobacter sp.
AAGGTCGGCAAGGAAGGCGTGATCACGGTCGAGGAAGGCTCGGGCCTGGACAACGAGCTGGACGTGGTCGAGGGCATGCAGTTCGACCGCGGCTACCTGTCGCCGTACTTCATCAACAACCAGCAGTCGATGTCGGCCGAGCTGGAGGATCCGTTCATCCTGCTGCACGACAAGAAGATCTCCAACGTCCGCGACCTGCTGCCGGTGCTGGAAGGCGTGGCCAAGGCCGGCAAGCCGCTGCTGATCGTGGCCGAAGAGGTCGAGGGCGAGGCGCTGGCGACGCTGGTGGTCAACACCATCCGCGGCATCGTCAAGGTCTGCGCGGTCAAGGCGCCGGGCTTCGGCGATCGCCGCAAGGCGATGCTCGAGGACATGGCGATCCTCACCGGCGGCACCGTGATCTCCGAGGAAGTGGGCCTGTCGCTGGAGAAGGCGACGATCAAGGACCTGGGCCGGGCCAAGAAGATCCAGGTGTCCAAGGAAAACACCACCATCATCGACGGCGCCGGCAACACCAGCGACATCGAAGGCCGGATCAAGCAGATCAAGGCGCAGATCGAGGACACCTCCTCGGACTACGACCGCGAAAAGCTGCAGGAGCGCGTGGCCAAGCTGGCCGGTGGCGTGGCGGTGATCAAGGTCGGTGCCTCGACCGAGATCGAAATGAAGGAAAAGAAGGCCCGCGTCGAAGACGCCCTGCACGCCACGCGTGCCGCGGTGGAAGAGGGCGTGGTCCCGGGCGGCGGCGTCGCGCTGGTGCGCGCGCTGCAGGCGATCGGCGACCTCAGGGGCATCAACGAGGACCAGAACCACGGCATCGTGATCGCCCTGCGCGCGATGGAAGCGCCGCTGCGCGAGATCGTCACCAACTGTGGCGAGGAGCCTTCGGTCGTCCTGAACAAGGTGAAGGACGGCAAGGGCAACTTCGGCTACAACGCCGCGACGGGCGAGTACGGCGACATGATCGAGTTCGGCATCCTGGACCCGACCAAGGTCACCCGCTCGGCGCTGCAGAACGCGGCCTCGATCGCCGGCCTGATGATCACCACCGAGGCGATGGTCGCCGAGCTGCCGAAGAAGGACGAACCGGCGATGCCGGGCGGCGGCGGCATGGGCGGCATGGGCGGAATGGATTTCTGATCCGCGCTTCCAACTGCTCTTACCTGCAGCAACAAGGACCCCGCCCGAAAGGCGGGGTTTTTGTTTGCCTGTCCCCGCCGTCATGCAGCAGCCTGCCTTGTCTACAGGCGCGGATCGCATCTATATTGCAGGCAGAATTTAATATAGAAAGAAAACCGGACCATATGCAAGCCAGCCGCGCATGAATACCCAAGCCTCCCGCCAGCCGGACGAAGCCACGCGCCACCGCGCCGGGCGTCGCATCGCCCAGCCCACCGGCTACCGCGCCTTCCACCCCGCACTGCTGCCGCCGGAGCCGCCGGTCCGGCTGGAAGGTGGGCTGCAGGCCCTGCTGTCGCAGGCCGACCGTGCCTTGGGCCGGCTCGACGGCTCCATCCAGACCCTTCCCAACCCGGACCTGTTCGTGTTCATGTACGTGCGCAAGGAGGCGGTGCTGTCCAGCCAGATCGAGGGCACGCAAAGCTCGCTGCAGGACCTGCTGGCAGCCGAGGCGCACGTGCTGGCGCCGGACCGCCCGCGCGATGTCGACGAAGTGGTCAACTACGTCAACGCGATGAACCACGGCCTGCACCGCCTGCACGAGTTGCCGGTGTCGGTGCGCCTGATCCGCGAGATCCATCACCGGCTGCTGCAAGACGTGCGCGGCGCGCGGCTCACGCCCGGCGAACTGCGCTGCACCCAGAACTGGATCGGCCCCGCCGGCTGCACCCTGAACGAGGCGACCTTCGTCCCGCCACCGCCACACCTGGTGCCCGAGGCACTGGGCGCGCTGGAAAACTTCCTTCACGCCGACAGCGACCTGCCGCAGCTGATCCAGATTGGCCTGGCACACGCCCAGTTCGAGACCATCCATCCTTTCCTCGATGGCAACGGCCGCGTCGGCCGCCTGCTGATCACCTTCCTGCTGTGCCAGCGCGAGATCCTGATCAAGCCGGTGTTGTATCTGTCGCACTTCTTCAAGCAGCACCGCGGCGAGTACTACGAGCGCCTGCAGGCGATCCGCGATGCCGGCGATTGGGAGGGCTGGCTGGCCTTCTTCCTGCGCGGCGTGGCCAGCGTCAGCGGCGAAGCCACCGAAACCGCGCGCCGCATCCTGGTCCTGCGCGAGGATCATCGCGACAAAGTCACCACCGGCCTGGGCCGCGCCGCGGGCAACGGCCACAGGGTGCTCGAACACCTGTACCAGCGCCCCATCGTGTCGGTCGCCGACGTGGAGGAACTGACCGGCACCTCGTACACCGCCGCCAACAACCTGGTCTCGCGGATGGTGGAGCAGGGCGTGCTGGTGGAAGCCACCGGCTACCGCCGCAACCGGCTGTTCCGCTACCAGGCGTATATCGACCTGTTCGGCGAGCCTGCCGATGCAGAAGGGGAAGCCGCATGATCGATGGGACCTACGCTGACGTGGTCCGACGTCCGCGGAACGTTCGTCCGCGCTCGCTTCCATGCGATCCTTGACCACATGCGCGATAGATGCACGAATAGCGACGTCCTCATCATCGGCGGCGGCCACAACGGCCTGGTCTGCGCCGCGTACCTGGCCGCGGCCGGGTTGAAGGTGCGGGTCCTGGAGCGCCGCGGCGTGGTCGGCGGCGCAGCGGCGACCGTCGAGTTCCACCCGGGCTTCCGCAACTCGCTGGCCAGCTACACCGTGAGCCTGCTCAACCCGCGGGTGATCCGCGACCTGCGGCTGGTCGAACACGGGTTGCGGATCGTCGAGCGGCCCTACGCCAACTTCCTGCCGCTCCCGGATGGCCGCTCGTTCCGCTTCGGCGGCGAGCACACCCAGGGTGAGGTGGCGAAGTGGTCGCTGCGCGACGCCGAGCGGTTGCCTGCGTACTTCGCGATGCTCGACCGGGTGGTCGTGGTGCTGCGCGAGTTGATGCTGCGCACACCGCCCAACGTGTCCGACCGCTTCGTGCTGGCCGACTGGGTCGCCTCGTACGCGGTCGGCAAACAGTTGAAGCGGCTCGACATGGCCGCGCGCCGCGACCTGCTCGACCTGTTCACCAAGTCGGCAGGTGAACTGCTCGACGCCTGGTTCGAATCCGAACCGTTGAAGGCGGTGCTTGGCTGGGATTCGGTGGTCGGCAACTTCGCCAGTCCAGACACGCCGGGCAGCGCCTACGTGCTGCTGCACCACGTGTTCGGCGAGGTCAACGGCAAGCAGGGCGCCTGGGGCCACGCGATCGGCGGGATGGGGGCGATCACCCAGGCGATGGCGCGCGAATGCGAGGCGCGCGGGGTGGCGATCGAGACCGATGCCGCGGTCGCGGAAGTGCTGGTGGACGCCGGCCGTGCCGTGGGGGTACGCCTGGACGACGGCCGGGAATTGCGCGCGCGCACGGTCGCGGCCAACGTCAATCCCAAGTTGCTGTACCAGCAACTGGTGGCGGCCGAGCACCTGGACAACGACACCAGCGAGCGGATCGATCGTTATCGCTGCGCCTCGGGTACCTTCCGCATGAACGTGGCGCTGTCGGAATTGCCGGACTTCAGCGCCGCGCCGGGCACGCAACTGCAACCGCACCACCAGAGCGGAATCCTGGTCGGGCATTCGCTGCAGTACTTCGAGCAGGCCTACTTCGACGCCAAGTCGAAGGCGCACAACCCGGGCTGGGCGCGGGCGCCGATCGTCGAGCTGGTGATCTCGTCGACCCTCGACGACACGCTGGTGGACAGCCGCCTGGCGCCCCCGGGGCAGCACGTCGCCAGCCTGTTCTGCCAGCAGGTGCATCCCGAGGTCGACGGTGGCTGGGACGCGCACCGCGACACCGTCGCGGCGCTGATGATCGATACCGTGGACGCCTTCGCGCCGAACTTCCGGCGCAGCGTGCTCGGCTACCAGGCGCTGTCGCCGCTGGACCTGGAACGCGAGCTCGGGCTGGTCGGCGGCGACATCTTCCACGGCGCGCTGCGCCTGGACCAGTTGTTCAGCGCCCGACCGCTGCTTGGCCAGGGCAACTATCGCGGAGCGCTGCCCGGGTTGTACCTGTGCGGTTCGGGAACCCATCCGGGCGGCGGCGTCACCGGATTGCCCGGTCGCAACGCCGCGCGCGAGATCCTGCGCGACCTTGGAAAAGGGCCGCTTCCGGCATGAATTCGCGCACTTCGCACCTTCATAATGAACTGTTCAGTTCTTTTTTTGCAGTGCAGCGTGCATCTTGCGTAACGATTCCTTCACGATGGTCCCGCATCCCGACGTGGGGGAGGGAGCAGGCCCGCAACCGGATTCGTCCGGTGCGGGCTTTTTAATTGCATGGACCAGGCGCCTGCCCGCGTCGCTGCAGCCAGCGATTTCGCCGCCGAGACCCTGCGCCGCCAGCCCGGGCTGGAACAGCGCCTGCTGGCCGACAGCAGCCGGCCGATCGGCGCCCCGCACCTCACTCCCGACAATCGCCAGGAGTGGCCGGCCCTGTTGCGCCGCTACCGTGCCGCGGAGTCCACCCGCCTGGCCTGGCGCGACATCCTCGGGCTGGACGAGGTCGACGCCACCCTGGCCGGCAGCACCGCGCTGGCCGAG
>DASTUE010000007.1:0-22629 GCA_035759805.1 Lysobacter sp.
CTGCTCGACCCGGTCCAGCCCGGCGGTCAGCGCCAGCTCCTTGCCGAAGTTGCGCGACAGACGCAGCAGTGCGATCCGCGGATCGGCCAACGCCAGCGCCTGCAACACCTGCCAGGTCGCATCCGCACTGCCGTCATCGACGTACAGGACCCGGCCATCGATGCCGTACTCGCCGCGGACGGCATCCAGCGCCTGCGCGATACGCGGCTGCAGCAGCGGCAGGCTGTCGGCCTCGTTGAAGGCGGCGACGACGACGGTCAGGCGGTCATCCAGGGCGGGGTTTTCACTCATCCGCGCATGGTATCCGACCGTTCCGGGCATCGCCGAAAGCCACCGGCACGTGTCCGGATCGCTACTCGAACTGGTCCAGGTACCCGACGCCGCCGATCTGCCGCATCTGCT
Source organism: Lysobacter sp. (assembly GCA_035759805.1). GTDB lineage: Bacteria > Pseudomonadota > Gammaproteobacteria > Xanthomonadales > Xanthomonadaceae > Novilysobacter. The sequence continues at coordinate 403 of DASTUE010000007.1, forward strand.
GCTGGATCTGCCGCGTCCGCCGCTGCACATAGGGCCCCGGCTGCGCGACGCTGTAACGCTTCGGGCTGGGCAGCACCGCCGCCAGCCGCGCCGCCTCGGCCGGCGTCAACTGGCGGGCGTCCTTGCCGAACCAGGTCCGGGCCGCGGCCTGCGCGCCGTACACGCCGTCACCGAACTCGGCGACGTTGACGTAGACCTCGATGATCCGCGACTTCGGCCACATCAGCTCGATCAATGCCGTGTACCAGGCCTCCAGGCCCTTGCGCACCCAGCTGCGGCCGCTCCACAGGAACAGGTTCTTCGCCGTCTGCTGGCTGATCGTGCTGGCACCGCGCAGCTTGCCGCCCCGCTCGTGACGCGCACGCGCCTTCTCGATCGCCTCCAGGTCGAAGCCGTAGTGCTCCGCGAAGCGCTGGTCCTCGGAAGCGATCACCGCCAGCGGCAGGTTCGACGACACCTGGCCCCGGTCGCGCCAGTCGTAGGCGATCCGGAAATCCCAGTCGCCCTTGCTCCATGCGTCCAATTGGCGGGCAGCCATGAACGCACTGAAAGGCGGGTCGACAAAACGCAACGCCGCCACCTGCAACACGCTGGCCAGCATCAGCAGCAACGGCACCGCGAGCGCCCAGCGCAGCCAACGGCGACGCCGGCGCGGCACTGCCCCCGAGGCCTGCTCCTCCTCTTGCACCGCTTGATCTTGCCCCGCTTCCACCACGCCCCCATCTCCAGGTAATCGACGACACTCCATCCTTTCCGCGCATTATCGATCATGCGCCCCTGCCACATGAGCGTCCCATGCCCCAGAACGACAGCCGCCCCGCCAACCACAACGACCAGCTGACGCGCTTCATGATCGACCGTGCCGGCGTGCGTGGCGTGCATGTGCATCTGCAGCACACCTGGCAGCAGATCCGCGAACGGATGGCCGAAGCCACCGCCCAGGCGCCCGCCTCGCTGGAGCTGCTGGGCGAAGCCACCGCCGCCGCCGCACTGTTCACCGGCCACGCCAAGATCGACGGGCGGCTGTCGGTGCAATTGCGCAGCGAAGGCGCGTTGCGCACGCTGTTCGTCGAATGCACTTCGGCGGGCACCCTGCGCGGCATCGTCCAGATCAGCGCGGAGGCAGGGGTCCGTCCGGTGTCACGCGACCTGCGCGAACTCGGCGACGGCGCGATGCTTGCCATCACCATCGAGAACCCCTCGACCGGCGGTCGGGATCCGGTGCGCTACCAGGGCATGGTCGCGCTGGAGTCGGACTCCCTGGCCGGCGCGTTCGAGGACTATTTCCGTCAGTCCGAACAACTGCCGACCCGGCTGCTGCTGGCCAGCGATGGCGACCGCGTCGCCGGACTGATGCTGCAGAAGCTGCCCGGCGACGAAGGCGATGCGGACGGCTGGATCCGCAGCGGCGCACTGTTCGACACCCTGGACACGGCGGAACTGCTCGACGCGCCCGCGCACACCCTGCTGACCCGCCTGTTCCATGAGGACGGCGTGCAACTGCTGGGGGAGAAGCCGCTGGCCTTCGCCTGTTCGTGCTCGAACGAGCGGGTCGAGTCGATGCTGGTCTCGCTGGGCGAGGAGGAAGCGCTCGCCGCCGCAGCCGATGGCGATGCCGAGATCCGCTGTGAATTCTGCGGCCAGCACTACCGTTTCAGCGAAGGCCGCATCCGGGAGTTGCTGTCGATCTCGGTCGCGCAGATGAGCCCGCCGGAACGCCTGCAATGAGCACTTGCAAAAAACCGGATCACCTTCACACCGCATTGATTGTTAAAGAAACATAAACACCCTAGTATCTAGGCTCTTGTGATAGGGGAACTCCGCCGGGCACGCCCGGTCGTACTGACGTCCATGAAGAACCGCCTCCTCCGATTGCCGCTTGCCCTGCTCCTCGCCCTAGGCGTGGCCGCGGGTGCGCACGCGCAATCGCCGAAGAAGGCCTCGAAGGACGCCACGGTACTGCCGGTCTGGAACCACTCCAGCGGAAAGCTCGAAGCCCTGTTGCTGCTGGAGCCCACTGGCACCTCGGCAGCAGGCGCACGCTGGCGCGTGGGCACCACCACCCTGGACGCCGCGTTCGGCCTGGAAGCCGGCAACACCCTCGGCCTGGTCTGCGACCGTCGCAGCGGCCTGGCCGGCACCATCGGCAACCTTGCCAATCATTGCCTGCTGGCCGCCATGGAAGACGAACGCGGCAATGGCGGCGAAGGCCGTGCCACCGCGGGCGCCAGCCTCAGCAACGGCGGTACCCGCCTCGGGCTCGCCATCGGCAAGAGCCGCGATACCCTGCCGGCCTGGCTGAATCCCGCTGGCCCCAACAAACAGGTCGACCAGAACACGTTGACCGTCTATGGCCAGCAGAACATCGGCCGCGAAGCGACCGTCTCGATCGGCGGCACCTGGGCGCGGGCGCGCCTGATCCCGGCAGGCGACGTACCGGCACTGGCCGATCGCTGGAGCAGCCGGACCCTCACCGTCGGTGCCGGTTACGGCGACTTCGATGCCAACATCATCGGCCGGGTGATCGACACCCCCAGCCAGCCCGGCAGCTGGGAAGGCCTCGGCATCGGCCTGACCTGGCGCACGCCGTGGAGCGGCAGTCTCACCGTTGGCGCGGAGAAGATCACCCGCGGATCCAATCCGTTCGCACCCAACGCCGACAGCGACGAAGGCACCGTGCCCTACGTCCGCTACGAGCAGGATCTCTGAGTCAGTTCTGACACCAGCCTGATGCTGGCATTGACCTTGGCCTGACACCGGCACGGTCCACCACCCACGCCGCAATGGCGGGGCATCCGCCCACACCTTCCGTTTCCCGACACGCCATCGGTGATCGGCGGCTGCCTGTCCATGGCGCGCTTCAGAGTCGCCCGATCGGTGATTTCCGTGTCCGCAATCAAGCCCAAGGCCAGGCAGGCTCCCTGCCTCGAACACCCGGATTCGGCCTCTTCGGACGGGTCTTTCATGCAAGATCAGCCCCTTTTTTGAGCCAGACAGCTTGATTAACAGGGCAAAACCGCCCGCAAGCCTCTTTCTCGCTTCTACAAGTCATTGTTTTTAAACACATCTTTCGAATTGCCAGAAATATCATCTGCAATCGTTAACAACACTTTAATTTTTGACCGCAGGCGGCTACCATCGACCGGCCTTGCCGAATTTGGCGTTCCACTTGGCTCCATCGGCGGGTTCCCTTGGGAAATTACCAAGATTGACTTGGAGAGAGAGACTCACATGACCCACAAGACCACACAGCTACGCGACGCGATTTCCTTCGCGCTCATTGCGGGCACCACGGCCCTCGCCGGCACCGGCGTTGCGTTTGCACAAGACGCCCCGCCCGCCGAGCAGCAAGCCACCACCCTCGACCGCATTGAAGTCACCGGCTCGCGCATCCGCTCGGTCGATGCCGAAACCTCGCAGCCGGTCCTCGTGCTCAGCCGCGAAGACATCGCCAAGCAGGGCGTGACCTCGGTCGCCGAAGTGCTGAACCGCATCTCGGCCGCCGGCCCGTCGATCAACCGCACGTTCAACAACGGCGGCGACGGTTCCTCGACCATCTCGCTGCGCAACCTCGGCGCCTCGCGCACCCTGGTGCTGGTCGACGGTCGCCGCTGGGTCTCCAGCCTGGGCGGCTCGGTCGACCTGAACACCATCCCGTCCTCGATCGTCGAGCGCATCGAAGTCCTGAAGGATGGCGCCTCGGCCATCTACGGTTCCGACGCCATCGCCGGCGTGATCAACATCATCACCCGTGCTGACTACGACGGCGCCGAAGTCAGCGCGCACCTCGGCCAGTTCAACCAGGGCGATGGCGACCGCAAGACGATCTCCGCCACCATCGGTGCCAATACCGACCGCAGCAACGTCGTGATCAACCTGTCGCGCGTCGAGGAAGGCTCGGTCATGGCGGGTGACCGCGAACAGTCGGCCGAGCCGGTGTTTGGCCTCACGACCCGCAGCGGCTTCTCCGCCAACGGAAAGGTCTGGAACCCGGGTCCCGGAGGCGTCTACAACGGCTCCACCACCGTGGTTCCGCCGGGCTCCACCGGCACCGGCCCCGACGGGCAGCAGCGCTATGGGCTCGACCAGTTCGTCCCGTACACCTCGGGCCAGCACGGCTACAACTACGCGGCCGACAACTACCTGCTGACCCCGCAGACCCGTACCGCGTTGTACATGAAGGGCCGCTTCGACCTGACCGACAACATCAGCTTCGTCGCCGACGCGCTGTACAACGAGCGTCGTTCGGAGCAGCAGCTGGCCGGCTTCCCGCTGAGCGGCGGCGAGCTGCTCGGCAACCCGGCCAACACCGTGCTCAGCGGTGAGAGCTTCTTCAACCCGTACAACATCGCGTACGGCGGCGATGGGCGCGACGTGGAATGGAGCCGCCGCCTGACCGAGCAGGACCGCGTCTACCAGCAGAACGTCAAGACCTTCCACACCTATGTCGGCCTCACCGGCAACTTCCAGTTCGCCGACCGCTACTTCGATTGGGATGTCGGCTACAACTTCAACAAGTCCGACCAGGAAGACGCGCAGATCGGCGATGCCAACATGCTCAATGTTGCCGCCGGCGTGGGTCCGTCGTTCCTTGATCCGAGCTCGGGTCGCGTGGTCTGCGGCACCCCGGGCAACATCATCGAGGGCTGCGTGCCGTTCAACCCGCTGGCTCCGGCCGGCACCATGCCGCAGGAGCAGCTGAACTACATCCTGTTCACCGCGCAGGACGCGTTCCAGAACCGCAGCGAGAGCTTCACCGCCAACCTCAGCGGCGAGATCGTCGCGCTGCCGGGCGGCATGATGGGCTTCGCGGCCGGCGTCGAGTCGCGCAAGGAAAGCGGCTTCGACCGTCCGGATGCGTTCGTCGCCGCGGGCTACAGCTCGGGCAACGCACGTCTGCCAACCGCCGGCGCCTACGACCTCGACGAGGTGTATGCCGAGCTGCTGATCCCGGTGCTGTCGGATGTTCCGTTCGCCCAACTGCTGGAGTTCAGCCTGGCCTCGCGCTACTCCGACTACAGCAACTTCGGCGATACCGTCAACAGCAAGTTCGGTTTCAAGTGGAAGCCGATCGAGGACCTGATGGTCCGCGGCAACTGGGCCGAAGGCTTCCGCGCTCCGCCGATCTCGACCCTGTTCCGCGGTCTGGCCGACAGTTTCGAGAGCTTCGGTGACATCTGCTCGGTCGATGCCCCCAACCGCAACGCGACGATCGCCGCTGCCTGCGCCGCCGATGGTGTCCCGGCCGGCTTCCTCCAGCGCACCAACTCGGGCGAAGGTTACGGTGGCCAGACGATCTTCCCGTTCTCGTTCGGCGGCAACCCGAACGCCGGTCCGGAAACCTCGATCAGCAAGACGCTGGGCCTGGTCTACAGCCCGTCCTACGCGCAGGGCCTGGACATCACCCTGGACTGGTGGAACATCGAAATCGAGGGCGCGCTGTCGACCCCGACGCCGGAAACCATCCTCGACCAGTGCTATGCACAGGGCAACGCGCAGGCCTGCTCGCTGTTCACCCGTCGCGCGAGTGACTCCCAGATCGACTTCATGCTGCTGGCGCCGGCCAACCTGGCCGTCATCAATGTCGAGGGCTACGACCTGGGCGTGAACTACCGGATGCCGGAAACGGCGTACGGCCGGTTCAACTTCGGATTCAACGGTTCCTACACCGCGAAGTACGATATCCAGAACACGCCGCAGTCCGAGCCGGAGAACGTGGTCGGCATGTACTTCAACCAGGATCCGAACTGGCGTCTGCGTGCCAACGCGTCGCTGGACTGGAGCAAGGGTGATTTCGGTGTGACCTGGATCAGCCGTTACTACTCCAGCCTGGTCGAGGACTGCCCGTTCTCGGGTTCCTCCCTGAGGCTCTGCAGCGACCCGGAGCGTCGTATCGACACGGGCCCTGCTCCGCGCAACAAGCTGGGCGCAACCACGTACCACGACATGCAGGCCCGTTATGAGCTGCCGTGGAATGGCACCGTCAAGGTGGGTGTGAACAACATCTTCGCGAAGCGCGCGCCCAATGCGTTCAACGCCTTCGCGAACTCGTTCGACCCGCAGTACGACATCCCGGACTCCCGCTACATCTACATGGAGTACGTGCAGCGCTTCTGATCGGTCCATTGATCCAGTGTTGTGAGAAGCGGCCCCGGCAACGGGGCCGCTTTTTTGTTGCGTACAATCGACTGGAACCCGAGCCAGCCGCAACCGTCATGTCCAACATCGTCCCGCCCGTCCACGAACATCGGCGCAGCGAAGCGCGCCAGGCTGCGGAAGCCGGGCAACTGTCCGCCGCCCAGGCGGCCTATGCCGCGCTGCTGCAGGCATCGCCGGATGACGTCGAGGCACTGAACTTCCTCGCCGTCGTTGCCCTGTCCGAAGGCCGTCACGGTCGTGCCCGCGAACTCCTCGAGCATGCGCTCGCGGTGGAGCCCGGCGATGTCCCCACGCGCAAGAACCTGGGGCTCGCCCTGCTGCATTCGGGTGACCCGGAGCGCGCGCGGCACGTTCTGCAACCGGCGGTGGACGAGCTTCCCGACTATTACGTGGCGCGGTTGTACCTTGGCGTTGCGCTGGAGCGAATGGGCCAGCAGCGCCAGGCCGTGACCGAATACCTGCGCGCCCTGACCGCCGCCCACAGCGAGGGACAATGGCGCGATGCAGCCGGCACCCCCGCCGGCCTGCGCCCGGTGGTGGCGCACGCCGCCGAGGTGGTGCGGAGCGGATACCCGGCGTTGCTGCGCGCGGTCCTCGCGCCGCTGCGCGAGCGGCACGGGGCGGCGGCCATGGCGCGGGTCGAGAAATGCCTGGCCGGCTACCTCGGCGAGATGTCGGTCCAGTCGGACCACCCCGACCAGAAAGCCACGTTCCTGTATTTCCCGGATCTGCCGGCGATGCCATTCCTGCCGCGCGATCTGTTCCCGTGGTACGCGGAGATGGAAGCGTCCACCGATGTGATACGTGATGAGCTGCTGGCGGTCCTGGATGCCGACGCACAACTTGTACCCTTCCTGGGCGAACCGCCCCCGGGAATGAAATCAAGCTATCTCGATGGTCGCGGCGACATCACGCCCCAGTGGGATGGCTTGTTCTTCCACCGCCATGGCCTGCGACAGGACGCCAATTGCGATCGCTGCCCACGGACCGCGGCAGCGCTGGATGCGGCGCCCACCGTGCACATCCGCGGGCACGCACCGGAGTCGTTGTTCTCGGTGCTGGGCGCCGGCTCGCACATCCTGCCGCATACCGGAGTGACCAACACCCGCGTGGTCACCCACCTGCCGTTGCTGGTACCGGGCGAGTGCGCGCTGCGCGTCGTCGACCAGCGACACGAGTGGCAGGAGGGACGTTGCATCACATTCGACGATACCTTCGAACACGAAGCCTGGAACCACAGCGACCGGACCCGGGTGATCCTGCTGTTCGATGTGTGGAACCCCTATCTGAGCGAAGTGGAGCAGGTCGCAATCACCGAGCTGGTCGCGGCGATCGGCGATTTGAAAGGCGACCAGCTGTAGGCCCAGCCAAAAAGAAACCCCGGGATTCCCGGGGTTTCCTGCATGAGTCCAGCGGCTCAGCCCGCCAGCATGGCCGCGATACGCTGCTGCTCGTCCTTCAGCGCCTGCGGCATGCGCGGGCCGTACTCGTCGAGGTACTCGCCGATGCTGGCGAATTCCGCCTGCCAGCCGGACTTTTCAAAGCCGAACAGTTTGGTCCGCGCCTCCTCGTCCAGCTCGATGCCTTCCAGGTTGAGGTCGGCAACGGTTGGCAGGTTGCCGATCGGCGTCTCCACCGCGTCCGCCTTGCCGTCGACCCGGGCGATCATCCACTCCAGCACGCGCAGGTTGTCGCCAAAGCCGGGCCACAGGAATTTGCCGTCGTCGCCCTTGCGGAACCAGTTGACGTGGAAGATCTTCGGCAGCTTCGCACCGGCCTTGTCGAAAGACAGCCAGTGACTGAAGTAGTCGGCGAAGTTGTAGCCGCAGAACGGCTTCATCGCCATCGGGTCGCGGCGCATCACGCCGACCGCGCCGGTCGCCGCGGCGGTGGTTTCCGAACCCATCGCCGCACCGACCAGCACGCCGTGGGTCCAGTCGCGCGCCTCGAACACCAATGGCACCAGCGATGCGCGGCGACCGCCGAACACGATCGCAGAGATCGGCACGCCGGCCGGGTTTTCACTCTCGGGCGAATAGCTCGGGCACTGCCGGGCGGACACGGTGAAGCGCGAATTGGGATGCGCGGCCGGTCGCTTGCTGGCGTCATACGGCTCGCCGCGCCAATCGGTCACCGGCTCGCCTTCGCCCAGACCCTCCCACCACGGCTGGTTGTCGGCGGTGACACCGACATTGGTGAAGATGGTGTTCGACTGGATCGAGGCCAGCGCGTTGGGGTTGGACTGCTTCGAGGTGCCCGGGGCGACGCCGAAGAAGCCGGCCTCGGGATTGATCGCGTACAGGCGGCCGTCCGCGCCCGGGCGCATCCAGCAGATGTCGTCGCCAACGGTGGTGATCTTCCAACCGTCCTTGAGATAGCCCTGCGGCGGAATCAGCATCGCCAGGTTGGTCTTGCCACAGGCCGACGGGAACGCGGCGGCGATGTAATGGGTTTCGCCCTGCGGATTTTCCAGGCCGAGGATGAGCATGTGTTCGGCCAGCCAGCCTTCGGATCTGGCCTGGTGGCTGGCGATGCGCAGCGCGTGGCATTTTTTGCCCAGCAGCGCGTTGCCGCCATAGCCCGAGCCGTACGACTTGATCGTCAGCTCCTCGGGGAAATGCATGATGAAGCGGCGGTTCGGGTCCAGCTCGCCGGTGGAATGCAGGCCCTTCACGAACGTGTCGACCCGCTCGCCGCGGGCGGCTCGCTCACCCTCGCGCTCGATCCGCGCCAGCGCCGGCGCGCCCATGCGGGTCATGATCCGCATGTTGGCCACCACGTAGGGGCTGTCGGTGATCTCCACGCCGCAACGCGACAACGGGGAATCGATCGGCCCCATGCAGTACGGAATGACGTACATCGTGCGCCCTTCCATGCAGCCTTCGAACAGCGCATCGACCTTGGCGTGGCCATCGGCCGGCGACATCCAGTGGTTGTTCGGACCGGCGTCATCCTGCTCGCTGGTACACACGAAGGTCAGGTGCTCGACGCGGGCCACATCGTCGGGGTCGGAACGGTGCAGCCAGCAGCCCGGATGGGTCTTGTCGTTGAGCTTGACCAGGGTGCCGTCGGCCTGCATCAGGGCATTGAGCGCTTCGCTTTCCGCGTCGCTGCCGTCGCACCACTGGATCCTGTCGGGGCGGGTCAGCGCGGCCACCTGCGCGACCCAGTTGTTCAGGCCTTCGAGTTTGCTGCCCGCGGGCACGGACAGGTTGTTGGATTGAGCGTTCACGGCATCGGCCTCCAGCCAGTAGGGATTTCGGGTACGGAGACGCCCATCGAAAAGGGCGCCTCTGGAAAGGGTTTGTCGGATCGGGGTAAGGCAGTCGGATCAGGGCCGCTGTGAGTCAGGAAGCGGGACCGGGAGGAGGGATCAACGTCTCCATCATGTGGTCGACGTAGGCCTCGAACTCGTCGTGCTGCAGGCGCGTCTGCTTCAGTTGCAAATTCAGCTGCAGGAAGCCGACATACGCCGCGTAGGCCAGCCGCGCGCGGTTGCGGGCGTCGTCGCGGCCCAGACCGGCCTGGCGGAACGAGGCGGTCAGGTACTCGAGCCGGCGCTCGGACACGCGGCCGATCACCGGCTGCACCGCCGGGTGGTCCAGCGCCTTGAGCAGTTCCGAGTAGATGATGTGCGCCTTGTATTCGTGGGCGACCATCGAAAACAGCGCGCGCAGGCGCTCGCGCGGGTCGGCCACCGCCTCGAGCTGGCCGAACACGGTTTCCTGCTCCATCTTTTCCCAACGTTCCAGCGCCGCGACCAGCAGCGCGTCGCGGGACGGAAAGTGCCAGTAGAAGCTGCCCTTGGTGACGCCCAGACGGCGCGCGAGCGGTTCGACGGCAACGGCGGAGACGCCCTGTTCGGCGATGAGGTCGATGGCCGCTTGCGCCCAGTCGTCGGCACTGAGGCGGCCGACGCGCTCGGATTTGCCGGCGGAGGATTTACCGCCGGAGGAGTTGCCAGCGGATAAGGTGGTTGCAGTCATAAGGACCGAGTGTAGCAACCGTACGCCACCGACGGGAGCCGTATGCAAACCCGGAGCGACCACTCCACGCCCTCGACATGCATGCCATCGCCATACCGGATTGACACACGGCCAACAACTTGAACATACTCAAGCGTATGTTATTGCTGTGACCACATGGTCATGACCCGGCGGGGAAGCCGGGCCAGAACCGCGGACTATCCTGCCTCGACGCAGTCACTGCCGTGACCCGCCTGTCGCCATTCCGTCGCACCTCCGCTGGAGCGTCATCATGAGTATCGCCGTCCCCTTTCTCGTCTTCCTGCTGATCGCCGGCATTGCCGCCTACCACCGCCTGCGACTGCCGACCTGGATCGCATTGACGGCGGTGGCGCTGACGGCCTGCTGGTTGCTGGACGCGAATGCCACCGCCGTCATCGTCGTGGCGGTCATCACGGCAATGGTCGGGGTGCCGCTGCTGCTCCCGCAGATTCGCCTGCCGTTGATCACCAAGCCGTTGCTCGGCTTCTACACCAAAATATTGCCGCCGCTGAGCGAGACCGAACGGGTCGCGCTGGAAGCCGGCACGGTCGGTTTCGAGGGGCAGCTGTTCTCCGGCAAACCGGACTGGAAGGTGCTGCTCGACCAGCCCGCCCCCGCGTTGACCGAGGAGGAGCAGGCCTTCCTGGACGGGCCATGCGAAGAGCTGTGCGCGATGACCAACGACTGGGACATCACCCACGTGCGCGCCGACCTGCCGCCGGAGATGTGGGAGTTCATCAAGAAGAACAAGTTCTTCGGCATGATCGTGCCGAAGGAATACGGCGGGCTGGGCTTTTCCGCGCTGGCCAACCACAAGGTGATCCAGAAGCTGGCGTCGATCTCCTCGGTGGTCAGCTCGACCGTCGGCGTGCCCAACTCGCTCGGCCCGGCCGAACTGCTGCTGCATTATGGCACCGAGGAGCAGAAGGACCACTACCTGCCGCGCCTGGCCGATGGCCGTGAAGTCCCATGCTTCGCCCTGACCGGGCCGTGGGCCGGCTCGGACGCGACCTCGATTCCGGACTTCGGCATCGTCTGCATGGGCGAGTGGAACGGCGCGAACGTGGTCGGCGTCAAACTGACCTTCGACAAGCGCTACATCACCCTCGCCCCGGTCGCGACGCTGATCGGCATGGCGTTCCGGATGTACGACCCCGACGGCATCCTCGGCGACCAGCGCGACATCGGCATCAGCCTGGCGCTGTTGCCGCGCGACACCCCCGGGGTCGATATCGGCCGTCGCCACTTCCCGCTAAACAGCCCGTTCCAGAACGGCCCGCTGCACGGCCACGAAGTGTTCATCCCGCTGAGCCAGTTGATCGGCGGCGAGGCGCAGGCCGGCAAGGGCTGGCAGATGCTGGTCGAGGTGTTGTCGATCGGCCGTTCCATCACCCTGCCCTCCACCGCCAGCGGCGGCGGCAAGATGGGTGCGGTCGTGACCGGTGCGTACGCGCGCATCCGCAAGCAGTTCGGTCTGTCGATCGGTCGCTTTGAGGGCGTGCAGGAAGCGCTGGCCCGGATCGCCGGCAATGCGTACACGATCAGCGCGCTGTCGGAGTCGACCGCCGCGGCGGTGGCGCGGGGCGAGAACCCGGCCGTGCCGTCGACGATCGCCAAGTACCACTGCACCGAGCTAGGCCGCCAGGTCGCGCAGGACGCGATGGATATCCACGGCGGCAAGGGCATCATCCTGGGACCGAAGAACTACCTCGGCCGTTCGTGGCAGGCCGCGCCGATCGCGATCACGGTCGAGGGCGCCAACATCATGACCCGCTCGCTGATGATCTTCGGCCAGGGCGCGATCCTGTGCCATCCGTGGGTGCTCAAGGAGATGAAGGCGGCGATGCTGCCCGACGGTCCCGAGCGCGTGCGCGAGTTCGACCGCAACCTGTTCGGCCACATCGGTTTTGCGATATCCAACGCCGTGCGCTCGCTGTGGTTTGGATTGACCGGCGCCAGCGTCGGCAAGGCGCCCGGCGATGCGTATACGCGCCGCTACTACCGCAAACTCAATCGCTACTCCTCGGCGTTGGCCTTGTGTGCGGACACCTCGATGTTGCTGCTGGGCGGCAAGCTGAAGTTCAAGGAGTCGCTGTCTGGTCGCCTGGGCGACGTGCTCAGCCAGCTCTACATCGCCAGCGCGCTGCTCAAGCGCTACGAGGACCAGCGCCGTCCGGAAGCCGACCAGCCGCTGCTGGCCTGGTCGATCCTCAACGCAGTGCACAAGATCGAGCTGGCGCTGTCGGATGCGTTGCGCAACTTCCCGGTGCGTCCGGTCGGCTGGCTGCTGTGGGTGTTGATCTTCCCGCTGGGCCGCCGCGCCACGCCGCCGGGCGACCGCCTCAGCCGCCGCGCCGCCTCGCTGCTGATGACGCCCAACGAGGCGCGCGACCGGCTCGCCGAAGGCATCTTCCTCACCCCGACGAAGAACAATCCCGCCGGCCGCATCGACAGTTACCTGCCTGCGGTGGTGCTTGCCGAACCGGTGGAGCGCAAGTTCCTGAAGGCGCTGAAGAACAGCGACATCGAGGCGCTGACGTTTGCCGAGCAGCTCGACGAAGGCGTCCGCGAGGGCTGGATCACCGCCGACGAGCGCGGCCAGCTGGAAGCGCTGCGCGAGATGACCATCGACACGATCAGCGTGGATGACTTCGATACCGAGGAACTGCGCTCGGCGGGTTACCAGCGCCGCTGCGCAAACCGCGATGACCTCGCCACGGCGTAGATACCGTTCGGCCTCGAAAGTCGTGGCGGTGCAGGGAGCTGATCTACGCTTCAGACTCGCAGTCTCAGGGCGCAAGCAGTCTCTCCCTGCACCGATCCGAGTGCCCCCGGATCACCAGCCCATTGCTGGTGGGTTGAAGATACAAGGGCGCAATAAGCGAAGCGCATTGCGCCAGAGTGCCCAACGACGCGGCGCCCCGGCATCCGGCGCAATACGCCGCCAAGGCGGCTATTGCGCCCTACACCTCGTCCGGCCTATTCCGCTCGTCGGGCAACTCGCGTTGCGCGCGCACCACCTGCCACGCACCGGCGGTCATCCCCAACGCGACGAAGATCCCGGTGGCAAACACCATACTCGACCCCAACACCGCCACCAGCTTGTGCAGCCACACGAATGTCAGGTCGCCGCCGCGATAGATGACCGTATCGATCACCGCCTTGGCCTTGTAACGCGACTCCCGGTCGACCCGGGTGTACAGGGTTTCGCGGCCGGGCTTGGCGAGCGAGAACTCGCCGGCGCGGGTGATCACCTGCACGATCGCGACCAGCACCGGCAGCGGTGACGCGGCCAGCATGCAGTACCCGAGCAGGATCGCGATCGCCGGCCCCAGCAGCGCCGGCGCGACGCCGTAGCGCCGCAGCAGCCAGCGCGTCAGCAGCAACTGGATCAGCAGCGTCAGCCCGTTCACCGCCCAATCGACGGTCGCGTAATAGCGCGTGCCCGCTTCCGGGCTGGGATAGAACTGCTTCACGATCGCCGCCTGCTCGTTGTACAGCAGGGTGCCGACGCCGACGCCGAAGAACAGGGTGATCGCCAGCGCACGCAGCAGCGGCCGTTGCCAGACCAGCTTGAGCCCGGCCAGCACCGAGCCGCCCATCGCCTGTTCGCCGTTCGCCTCGCCATGCAGGCGCTCGCGCCGCATCGCCCAGGGCCGCAGCCGGAGGATGCACAGCAGGCACACCGCCAGAAACCCCGCCGACACCAGCAGCAGGTTGGCAATCCCCAGCCGCCCCACCAGGACCTGGGTGATCACCGGCCCCACCAGCGCGCCGATGGTGCCGCCGGCACCGATGTACCCATAGACCAGCTTGGCGTGCTGGTTGTCGAACACATCGGCCATGAAGCTCCAGAACACCGTCACCGCGAACAGGTTGAACACGGCCGTCCAGATGAAGAATGCGCCGCCCCGGCCGGATACACCGGTGTGGAACAGCCAGTAGAAGCCCACCAGGCAGGCGATGAAGACCAGGTACACCACCGGCAGGAACACCCGTCGCGGGAACCGCGCCACCAGTCCGCCGTACACCGGTTGCAGGACCAGCATCGCCACGAAGGTGCCGGTGAACAGGATCTGCAGGGTGTAATCGCCCAGCGCGAACCCCGCCCCTTCCGCCCACGCGAGCAGCCAGTGCGGGAACACGGTCGCCGCATCGCCGGACGCGCCCATCGCATCGCGCACCGGGCGCAGCACGTAGTAGCCGCACAGCAGGCTGAAGAAGTACAGCAGCGACCACCACAACGGCGGCGAGTCGGCCAGCGCGGCGCGGAAGCGGTGGAGACGACGGAATCCGCCCGGGCGGTTCACGCGTGGCCCAGCATCGGTGGCAGCGGGCAATGCAACACACCGCAGATCGTGCGCAACAATTCGGCCTCGGCCACAGTCACCCGACCGTCATGGCCGATCGCAATCGTGATCGCCTCCACCAGCAACCGTTTGGCCAGCGGGTCCAGCGCATCCAGCGGCACCCAGCCGTCCTCGAGCGCGAGCACGCCTGTCGCCGGAGGCGCATACGCAATGTTGTCGTGCGGCAGGATCCGCTGCAGTCCGGCCAGGTAGGCATGTCGCGCCAGGGTTGGATCGGCATGTCCGGCCCGGGCGACGACCGCCAGCAGCACCGCGATCTCGGCTTTCAGCTTGTCCGGCTTCACCCGCCCGATGCGGGCGTAACGCGAAGGGTCGAGCGACTCACGCAACTGCACGGTCAGCAGCCGGCCCAGGCAATACTCGAACAGCGACACGTCACCATCGGCAAACACCATCGCGTTGGCCGCATCCAGGAACAGCTCCAGTTGCGGGCGCGGACGCCGGCGCAGGACCGGGAATGCCAGGGTCGCCAGCGGCAGGCGCAGCATCGGATGCAGACCCTCCACCTGGTCCCGCAGATGCACCACCTCCGCGGCCATCTGCTTGCCCAGCCGCGCACCCACCGCGAAGACCTGCTTGTCGACGATCGGCTGCCGTGCATCCAGCAACAGCGCCAGCACCAGCGGCATGACGCGCTCCCGGTCCGCCGCCAGCGCCCGCAACGCATCCGGAAGCTGCGCCCCGATCGCCCCCGCACGCCGGTAGTCGTCGATGCCCGGCTGGCCGACCTGCGCCGATACCGCCGGTGCGCTCAATGCCTGCTCGCTCGCCGTAGGCGGCAGCAATGGCGAGGCATGCAGGCCGAGCTGCAGATCCTCGTCCAGCCCATGCGGTGGCCGGTCCAGCCAGCGGCGCGACAAGGCATCGAGCTGGTCCGCCCGGAAAGACGGCTCCAGCACCTGGATGCGTTCCAGCAGCGGCGGATGCGTGGACAGCAACGAGCCAAACCACCTGCCAAAGCCGAGCCCTTCGCCAAACAGCATGTGGCTGACTTCTTCCGCGTCGCCGGCCGACACCAGATGCGACCCGTCCGGCAGTCCGCCGATCTTTTTCAGTGCGCCTGCCAGGCCCGCACTTTGCCGGGTGAACTGCACCGCACTGGCATCGGCCAGGCGTTCGCGGCTGCGGCTGATGCCGGCGCGGATCACCCGCGCGAAAAACAGGCCGATCCAGCCGATCACCAGTGCCGCCACCGCAGCGACCATGACCATGATCGCCGCTCCTGCACCACGACCACGACCGCGCACGCCATACGCCCCGAGCTCAAGCACCTTGTGCCCGATCAACGCGATCATCGAGATGCCGAACAACACGCCGATCAGGCGCAGGTTGAGCCGCATGTCACCATTGAGGATGTGGCTGAACTCGTGCGCGACCACGCCCTGCAACTCGTCACGGTTGAGCCGGTCCAGGGCGCCCCGCGTCACCGCGACCACCGCGTCGGACGGCGAATAGCCGGCCGCGAAGGCATTGATTCCCGCATCGTGTTCGAGCACGTACAGCTGCGGCATCGGCAACCCCGAGGCAATCGCGATCTCCTCGACCACATTGCGGAAGCGGCGCAGGTCCGGATCGGTGCTGTCCTCGGCCACCGCCACGCCACCCAGGCCCCGGGCGACCGCCTCGCCTCCGGCACCCAGGCTCGCCGTCCGGTACAGCGAACCCAGCCCGATCACCCCCACGGTGACCAGCGCGCCCCACCCCAACGCAACCGCATCGGCGCCCACGACCAGCCAGAGCACCGCGTCCACTGCAACGACGATGGCCAGTACCGCCAGCGCGAACAGCAGCACCAGGCGCGTCGAACTGCGCCGGGCCGCCGCCTGGTGTTCAAAGAAATTCATCGGATCGACCTGGGAGTCGCGGACAGGCTTTGCGCTAGAACTTTACCTGCGGCGCCTGCTTCATCTGTGCCTGGTCGGCGGGGATGTCGAGCAATCCGGCCGGGCCGAAGCCGAAGTTGCCGGCAATCAGGCTGGTCGGGAACATCTCGCGCCGGGTGTTGTAACTGGTCACCGCATCGTTGTACGCCTGCCGGGCGAACGCGACCTTGTTCTCGGTGCTGGTCAGCTCCTCGGTGAGCTGCATCATGGTCTGGTTGGCCTTCAGATCCGGATAGGCCTCCGACACCGCCAGCAGGCGACCCAGCGCACCGCCAAGCAGACCTTCGCTGCTGCCCATCCGGGCCATCGCTTCCGGATCGCCCGGATGGCTCTTGGCCGCCGATGCGCCCGACATCGCGGCCGCGCGTGCGGTCATGACCGCCTCCAGCGTTTCGCGCTCGTGGGTCATGTAGCCCTTGGCGATCTCGACCAGGTTCGGAATCAGTTCGAAGCGGCGCTGCAATTGCACGTCGATCTGCGCAAACGCGTTCTTGAAAGCGTTCCGCGCGCCCACCAGACCGTTGTAAAGACCCACTGCCCAGAAGATGAACAGGAGAACTAAACCCAGCAAAATCAGGAAGCTGAACATCATTGCTCGCAAACCTCTGGATAACGGCGTTATGATCCGAAGACCCCAGCATACGCAGGCGCTGCGACCGATGAAAGACGACTCGAACCGCCGGCCCGGCCTTGGCGGACGCCTGGCGGCACTGGCCTTCCTGCTGACCCTGGCGCTGGCTTCCACCGCGCAGACGTCGCTGCTCGGCGGCGATTCGAAACCGTCCACTTCGGCAACCGAAACCGTCGCCGCCCCGGCTCCGGCTTTCATCGCGCCCAAGGCTTCTACCGCCATACCGGCGCTGCCCGCAAAACCCGCCGGACCGCCGTTGCCCAACGCCTTCGACGTATCGATGTTCGAGGCCATGGCGCAACAGATCGTCGCCGACCAGCGTGTGCCCGGGCTGGCGATGGCGATCGTGCACAACGGCCAGGTGCTCAGCGCACGCGGCTACGGCATCACCGATGTCAGCGATGCCGAGCCGGTCGATGCGCACACGGTGTTTCGCCTGGCCTCGCTGTCCAAGGGCTTCGCCGGCACCATGGCCGGCCTGCTGGTCAACAACGGCACGCTGCGGTGGGACAGCCGGCTGATCGACTACGTGCCCAACTTCGAGTTGAGCCAGCCAGGTGCCGCGCAGCAGCTCACCGTCGCCGACATCCTCAGCCATCGCGTCGGCCTGGGCGAGAACGCCTACGACCGCGACCTGGAGCGTTACGTCCCGTATCGCGCACTGAGCCGGAAACTGGCCAGCGCGCCGATGAAGTGCGCGCCCGGAACCTGCTACGCCTACCAGAACGTTGCCTTCAGCCTGATCGGCGACATCGTGTTCGCCGCCACCGGCGATTTCTACAGCAAGGAAGTCCAGAGCCGGTTGCTCAAGCCGCTGGGCATGAACGACGCCAGCCTCGGACTGGAAGGCATCGAGTCCAGTGCGCGCTGGGCCAAGCCGCACGTGCGGGGCAAGCGCGGCTGGGTGTCGGTGATGCCCAAATCCACCTATTACGAAGTCGCGCCGGCGGCCGGCGTCAATGCCAGCGCCAGCGACATGGCGCAATGGCTGATCGCCCAAACCGGTCACCGGCCCGACGTGTTGCCGGCACCGCTGCTGGCGACCCTGCACGAGCCACTGGTCGATACGCCCTACCAGACCCGCAGTTCGGCGTGGCGTCGCGCGCGGCTGGATTCGGCGGGCTACGCGCTGGGCTGGCGGGTCTACGACTATTCGGGTCACCGACTCGTCTACCACGCCGGCGCGGTGCAGGGCTATCGCGGCATGATCGCGATGCTGCCCGACAGCGACCTGGGCATTGTCGTGCTGTGGAACGGGGAGAGTTCCCTGCCCTCGGGCCTGCTGCCCACGATGATCGATCGCGCGTTGGACATTCCATCGGAACTCACTGCGTGGATCGACCTCAAGATCGATCCTTCAATGATGTATGCCGATCAGCAGCAGGAAAGCGCTCCGGGCAGCACCGCCACCAAGGCGACGGCCGCGCCCCAGTAACCGCCGGCACCTGGCTGGCTCCGGCGCGATCACCCGCGCCGCTTGCCTGACGGCAACCGCATCTTCTCCATGAAAAAACTCTCCCCCGCCTGGGTTGCGGGAGAGAGTTCATGTGCGTGTCTCGGTATCGGGGCGGTCTAGATGATCGGTGCGGGCGTCACCGGCATCGGGGCGGGCACCACGACCGCCTTCTTGACCGCGCGACGTGCCGGCTTCTTGGCGGCCGGCTTCGATGCTGCGGTCTTGGCTACCTTCTTCGCCGCAGGTGCCTTGGTGGCGACCTTCTTGGCGACGACCTTCTTGGCCGCCTTCTTCGCAGCCACCTTCTTCACGGCTGGCTTCTTCGCAGCCGGCTTGCTGGCGGTCTTGGCTGCCGCCTTCTTTGCGACAGCTTTCTTGGCGACCTTCTTTACCGCCTTCTTGGCCGCGACTTTCTTGACGGCTTTCTTCACGGCCTTGGTGGCAGCCGCCTTCTTGGTTGCAACCTTCTTGGCCACCTTGGCCGCGGTCTTCTTCACCGCCGCCTTCTTGGTCGCGACCTTCTTGGCAACCTTGGTCGCGGCCTTCTTCACCGTCGCCTTCTTGGCAACAGGTGCCTTCACCGCTTTCTTGGCGACGGCCTTCTTGGCGACCTTGGTCGCTGCCGGCTTCGCAGCCTTCTTCACCGCCTTCTTGGCGGCCTTGGTGGCTGCCGGCTTCGCGGCGACCTTCTTCACCGCTTTCTTGGCGGCGGGCGTTTTCTTCGCAGCAGTTTTCGTGGCCATGTGATGGCTCCTCGTCAGTGGTCTATCGGTAGATACAGCCCAGTACCAAGCAATGCCGCCGGGAGTCGCCCCGCGGCCAACCGCCGGCGCACATCGCTCCGGAACGGATTCTGTTCAGTCCACCGCAGGGTCGCAGGCGTCATTGGCGACACCCGGAAAACAAGAACCCGGTCGGCGGATGCCAAACCGGGTTGCCTGGGATGGAGCTGGTGTGATTCGGCGACATGCAATCCAGCCAGCGACGGAGGCGCCAAGACCGCCGCACGAGTCATCGGGACGGTGGTCGGACTTGCAGCGCAGGTTGTCGCGTTGGCTTTGCTCACTCTCTTCCGCAGGAAGTGTCTGCTTCGCGCAACCTAATCACGGGATTTCATAGTGTCAACAAGCACCGTCATTTTTTTTGCCGCGCAGAAAAGACCAGCACTGAAACCGCACCGCAACGTCAGGGCGAACGCATCAGGCAAAGACCGCGTGACGCACGCAAGGCCTGCTGAAGTATTTCCTGCGAGCCCCATGCGACATGGCTTTCAGCACTACGCGCGAACGTCGATGGATGCATGACGCCTGCATCGGAAAATCACTCGCGCAACACGTGTGGTGATTTTTTGACCACTCTCTTTTTGCACGAACGGATAGGCAGATGCCTGCCGCGTATCGCGTTGCACAATCCCAACTGCGCCGAAATGCGCAGCGATGCATTGCGGTGATGTCAGCTCGTCAACTGGATTGCCCGGCGGCCGCACATGAAAAAACCCGCGTCGTTTCCGATGCGGGCCGGGAGATTTTCAGCAGGGAGGCGACAGTGTCGCGACCGGCTTTTCGACGTTCCGCACGACGAAGGCACGGAACGTTTGGACAGCCGGTTTCAGTGGTCGTCGTCTTCCAGCATTTCGGCGTAGGCGTCGGGATCCAGCATGTCGTTGAGCTGCTCGCGCTCCTCGATCTCCAGGGTGAAGATCCAGCCATCGCCGTAGGCGTCTTCGTTGATCGTCTCAGGCTTGTCGTTCAACGCCTCGTTGACGGCAACGACGGTGCCGGTGACCGGCGCATAGATGTCGGATGCCGCCTTGACGGACTCGACCACGGCGCAGGCGGTGCCGGCCTCGATACGGTCGCCGACGTTGGGCAGCTCGACGTAGACCAGATCGCCGAGCAGGCCCTGGGCGTGATCGGAAATACCCACCGTCACCTTGCCGTCGTCTTCGACACGGGCCCACTCGTGGGATTTCAGGAACTTCAGGTCGCCGGGGATCTCACTCATGGCATTGCTCCGCTGCTACGGCTGTGGATGAAAAGGGGCATTAGTGTAACCAAGCGCACGCATCGCCGGGGCGGCGACACGCGCACAGCGGTGGTTCATTCCAGCACGCCGTCCTGCGCCTTGCCGTCGCGCACGAACGGGAACTTGACCACCCGCACCGGCACTTCCTTGCCGCGGATATCGACGCGCACGTTGCCGGCGTGGCCCAGGGCGATCTCGCCCGCGGGCACCCGAGCGAACGCGATCGCCTTGCCCAGGGTGGGCGCGAACGTGCCCGACAGGATCTCGCCCTCGCCGCAGTCGGTCAGCACTTTCTGGCCGTGCCGCAGCACGCCCCGGTCGTCCATCACCAGCGCGATCATCTGCCGCTGCACGCCGTTGGCCTGCTGCTGTTCGAGCACGTCGCGACCGATGAAGGCGCGGCCTTCGTCGAGGGAGACCGTCCAGCCCAGCGCGGCCTCGTACGGCGTCACGTCCTCGTCCATGTCCTGGCCGTACAGGTTCATGCCCGCTTCCAGCCGCAGGGTGTCGCGCGCGCCCAGGCCAGCCGGTTTCACGCCCGCGGCCAGCAGCGCTTCCCACACGGCCACGGTCCGCTCCTGCGGCAGCACCAGTTCGAAACCGTCCTCACCGGTGTAGCCGGTGCGGGCGATGAACACCGGCGTGCCGTCGATGGTGTGGGTATCGGTGGCGGTGAACTTGGCCAGCTTGTCGATGCGTGCACGGTCGTCCTCGGCCAGCAGGCCCAGCACCTTCCCGCGCGCGTCGGGACCCTGCACCGCGATCAGGCCGAAGTCGTCGCGCTCGCTGACCTGCACGCCGAACGCCTCGGCATGACGGCCGATCCATGCCAGGTCCTTGTCGCGGGTGGACGCGTTGACCACCAGCCGGAAGAAGTCCTCGGCGAGGAAATAGACGATCAGGTCGTCGATGATGCCGCCGCGCTCGTTGAGCATGCAGGTGTACAGCGCCTTGCCCGGCTTCTTCAGCTTGTCGATCGAATTGGCGACCAGGGTGCGCAGGAACTCGCGGCTGCGCTCGCCATGCAGGTCGACCACGGTCATGTGGCTGACGTCGAACATGCCCGCGCCCTTGCGGACCAGGTTGTGCTCGTCGATCTGGGAGCCGTAGTGGATCGGCATGTCCCAGCCGCCGAAGTCGACCATCTTGGCGCCGAGTGCGCGATGACTGTCGTTGAGGACAGTGTGTTTTGGAGCCGTCGTCTGGGTCATGGCCGATCCTGGGGAAAGGGGTAAGCCGGCCATTATCCCAGAGACGCGAACGGTTTCGGGGCGGCGACGCATGGCTGCATCGCCGCGTCTTCCAGGTGGGCAGGCGAGCCACTGGTTCGCGGGCGACGGATCAAGCGGCCGATTGCCCGCTCGATGACGCCGCCGTTCAACCGGCGGCTTCGACCAGCAGGGTCATGCCCGAACTGCCGACGATGCGCACGGATGCGCCGGCCGGCAGATCGGGGCCACTGACATCCCAGTAGGCATCGGCGATCTGGACCCGCCCGCGGCCCTGCACGATGGCCTGCTGCAGCGGCACCACCTGGCCGACCAGGGCGTCGGTGCGGCGATTGAGGCTCGGCCGGTCGCTCTTGCGTCCGCGCCCACGGAAGCGGGTGCGGTAGATCTGGATCGACACGAAGCTCAGCACGACGAAGGCCGCTATCTGGGCCAGGAACGGCAGATCGAACAACAGCACCAGCACG
>DASTUE010000008.1:0-23662 GCA_035759805.1 Lysobacter sp.
CTTGCCGTCGAGCACCGCGAGGTCGCCGGACTTCAGGATCGCCAGCGGATTGAGCTCCACCAGCGCCAGGTCCTTCTCGTTGAACAGCTTGTACAGCCCCAGCATGATCTTCGTGAGCTGGTTGACCTGCTTGGACGACAGGCCCATCGCGAAGCCAAGCTCGCGGCACTGGTACGGCTGCAGGCCCTGCACGTAGTTGACGACGACCGTCTGGATCGCGTCCGGGTTCTCCTCGGCGACCTGCTCGATGTCCACGCCACCCTCGGACGAAGCGATGAAGGTGATCGCCTGCGCCCCGCGGTCGACCAGCATCGACAGGTACAGCTCCTTGGCGATGTCGGTGGCCTGGGTGACCAGCACCGTGTCGACCGGCAGTGCCACCCCGGCCGACTGGTAGGTCTCCATCTTCGTGCCGATCATGCCCTTGGCGTGCTCGCGCACCTGGTCCAGGGTCTTGCACAACTTGACGCCGCCGGCCTTGCCTCGGCCGCCCGCGTGGATCTGCGCCTTGACGACCCAGAAGTCGCCGCCGATGGCCTTGGCGGCGTCGACGGCCTCCTCGGCGGTGCGGGCGATGCGGCCCGCGGGGACGGCGATGCCGTAGTCGGCGAAGAGCTGCTTCGCCTGGTATTCGTGGAAGTTCATGGGTGGACCGGTACCGGGGGACCGCTCATTGTAGCGCCTGCCGGGCATACTCCCAGCCGTGACGCACCCCAACGCCGACGCCCTCGACGCCGAAAGCGCGCTGCGACGCGAGCTGTACTTCTTCACCCTCTACCGGGTGCTGGAGGCGGCACTGCTGGCACTGGTGCTGTTCGGGCCGGAGACGCCGCTGATCGCGGTGCCGCGACATCCGGTGCTCGGGCAAGCCGTCGCGGTCGTGTACCTCGCCGCATCGCTGGCGCTGCTGTTGCGTGGCCGCCGCGGCGAGTTGCGCAACGAGGCGTTGCTCGGCATCTCCATCGACGTGATCGCGGCCACGCTGGCGATGCATGCCCTGCCCGCGTCCGGTGCCGGCATCGCGCTGATGCTGCTGTTCAACATCGGTGCGGCGGCCTTGCTGCTGCCCCTGCGCATGGGCCTGGCCACCGGCGCCGTGGCCGCGGCCGCGTTGATCGGCGAGTCCACCTGGAGCGCGCTGTCCGACGGCGGGACCGGCCGGCCCCTGGCCGAGGTCCTGATGTTCGCGGTCAGCTTCCTGGCCATCGCCACGCTCACCAACCTGCTGGGCCGCCAGCTGCGCGCCACCCAGGCCCTCGCCCAGCGCCGGGGCGTGGAGGCCGCCAACCTCGCGGAAATCAGCGAGCTGATCCTGCGGCGCCTGCGCACCGGCGTGCTGCTGGTCGATGGCGAGAACGACATCCGCCTGGCCAACGAAGCCGCGGTCGTGCTGCTGGGCGAGACCGGCGACAGCCAGCGCAACCTGGCACTGGTCGCACCCGAGCTGGCGGGTCGCCTCGACCGCTGGCGCAGCGATGGCGTGGCCGACGACGCGCCGCTGCGCTTCGCCGCCGACCTGCCCGAAGTGGTGCCTCGCTTCACCCGGCTGCTCGCCGACAGCGAGCACGCCCTGGTGTTCCTCGACGACATCTCGCTCGTGTCCCGGCGCGCGGAATCGATCACGCTCGCCACGCTTGGGCGCTTTTCGGCCAGCCTCGCGCACGAGATCCGCAATCCGCTGGCGGCCATCAACTACGCCGTGCAGCTGCTGGACGAATCCGCGCCGCTGGGCGAAGCGGACCGTCGCCTGGTGCAGATCGTGCAGCAGCAGTGCCAGCGCATGAACGGCATCGTGGAGAACGTGCTGGGATTGGCGAGGCGCGAGCGTGCGCATCCGGAACACGTGGAACTGGTGAAGTTCGCCCGCCAGTTCGTCGACGATTACCGCGCCGGGCATCCGCTCGAACAGGACACGCTGGAGCTGCGCTGCAAGGCCACGACACTGTCGGCGATCGCAGACCCGCGGCAGCTCCACCAGGTGCTCACGACGCTGGTGCACAACGCGCTGGTGTACGGGCGCATGCCCGGGGAACCCGCGCGGGTCGCGGTCAACGTGCATGCGGATGCCGGCAGCGCACCGGTCATCGAGGTCACCGACCGCGGGCCGGGCATCCCGGACGCGGTGGCAGCGCAACTGTTCCGGCCGTTCTTCACCACCTCCAGCCATGGCACGGGGCTCGGCCTCTACATCGCGCGGGAGTTGTGCCGGGCCAACCAGGCGACGCTCGACCACGTGCCGCTGCCCGGTGGGGGTGCCTGCTTCCGGATCCGGCTGGCGGGGCCGCATTCGTTGCTGCCGGACTGACGGCTCCCCGGACCCGCGTCACGCTTTGCCGGCCGCTCGCGCGTTCCGCTAAGGTGGCGTCGGAGGGGATTCCATGACCGACACGCGCAGCGCACTGGTCGTCGACGACGAGCGGGACATCCGCGAACTGCTGGTGCTCACGCTCGGCCGGATGGGCCTGCGCGTGGACACCGCGGCGAGCCTTTCGGACGCCCGCGCGCTGCTGGCGCAAGGCCGCTATGACCTGTGCCTGACGGACATGCGGCTGCCCGATGGCTCCGGCATTTCCCTGATCTCGGAGATCTCGCGCGACCATCCGGAGACGCCGGTCGCGATGATCACGGCGTTCGGCAACGTCGAGGCCGCCGTCGAGGCGCTGAAGGCCGGCGCGTTCGACTTCGTGGCCAAGCCGGTGGACCTGCCGGTGCTGCGAGGACTGGTGGGGCATGCCCTGCAACTCAGCCAGCCCAAGGCGGCCGGGGCAGGCGTTCCCGCCACCGCGGCCAGCCGCCTGCAGGGCGATTCTCCTGCGATCGTCGAGTTGCGCGCCACGGTGGCCAAGGTCGCCCGCAGCCAGGCCCCGGTCTACATCGCAGGGGAATCGGGCGTCGGCAAGGAGCTCGTCGCGCGCACGATCCATGCGGACGGCGCGCGGGCCGCCGGTCCGTTCGTGCCGGTGAACTGCGGCGCCATCCCGACCGAACTGATGGAGAGCGAGTTCTTCGGCCACCGCAAGGGCAGCTTCACCGGCGCGCACGCCGACAAGGCCGGCCTGTTCCAGGCCGCCGATGGCGGCACGCTGTTCCTGGACGAGGTCGCCGAACTGCCGTTGCCGATGCAGGTGAAGCTGTTGCGCGCGATCCAGGAGAAGTCGGTGCGACCGGTCGGCGCGAGCGCGGAGGTTCCCGTGGACGTGCGCATCCTCTCGGCGACGCACAAGGACCTGGCGCCACTGGTGGCCGAGGGCAGGTTCCGGCACGACCTCTACTACCGGATCAACGTGATCGAGTTGCGGGTGCCACCGTTGCGCGAGCGTGGGGACGACCTGCCGGTGCTGGCCGCCGCGGTGCTGCATCGCCTGGCCGCGGCCCACGACCGCCAGGCGCCGACACTGGGCGATGACGCCCTGGCCGCGCTTCGCGCCTATCCATTCCCGGGCAACGTGCGCGAACTGGAGAACATCCTGGAACGCGCGCTTGCGCTGGCGGATGGTGATCGCATCGGCGCAGGGGACCTGCGGTTGCCGGAACCGCGCCCTGCTGCGGACGTGCCCTCGGGGACGAGCGCCGCCGCGCTGGACCCGCGCGCGGTGGACCCGCGCGAAAGCACCAGCAACGCTCTTCCGACCTACATCGAGGAACTCGAGCGAGCGGCGATCCAGCGGGCGCTCGAGGACAACCGCTACAACAAGACAAAGGCGGCGGCGCAGCTCGGGATCACCTTCAGGGCCTTGCGCTACAAGCTCAAGAAGCTGGGAATCGACTGACAATTTTTGTCACTTCGGACCCGAAACTGACCCGACGCGTCCGGTTTGGATAGGCGCCGCCGACGGCCGATCGTGACCGCCTTTGCAATTGCCGACATTGCCCCGCGGGAGGCCTTTACTGGCACGGTTTCTGCGTATGCTTTGGCTGCACGTGCACCGAAGCACGGCTGCCGACGGACCGGAAGTCCGGCCTCGCCAGGCACGTGAAGCAAACCAACCTCCGAGGGGAGAACGTTATGAACACCAAGAAGATCCAGCAAGGCTTCACCCTGATCGAACTGATGATCGTGATCGCGATCCTCGGCATCCTGATGGCGATCGCCATCCCGGCCTACCAGGACTACACGGTCCGGGCGAAGGTTTCGGAAGGCCTGAACATCGCCGGCGCGGCGAAGCTGGCCGTGTCGGAAACCTACCAGTCCAACGGCAGCTGGCCTACCAGCCATGCCGCTGCTGGCCTCGCCGCAGCCGCGTCGATCAAGGGCAACAATGTCTCGTCGGTGACGGTCAATGGCAGCCTCATCACCATTGCCTACACCGGTGACGCCAACATCACCGGCAAGAACCTGGTGCTGAAGGGTGGCTCGCCCGGCGGTTCGGTGACCTGGATTTGCGGGTACACCAACACGACCGTCGAACAGAAGTACCTGCCGTCGAATTGCCGCAACAACCTCTGATCACTCGCTTGCGCTGATCTGGATAAGGCCCCCGCCCGGGGGCTTTATTCTTTTCCGCCATGGATCACCCCCGCACAGCGCCGCCGCCGAGGCATGCAATGACGGCCGGCCTCGCGCTCGTCATCGTGCTGGCGCTTGCCGGCGTGCTGTTGTGGCCCGCAACGCACGGGCCTTTCCTGTTCGACGACTACTACAACCTCCAGCACCTTGGGATCTTCGGCGACGGCTTCGCCTGGACGGAGCTGGGGCGCTACCTGCACGCGTTCGTGGGCAATCCGGGACGCCCCTTGGGGGCGCTCAGCTTCCTCATCGAGGATCAAGCCTGGCCTACCGATCCCGCGCCTTACAAGCGCACCAACGTCCTGCTGCACCTACTGGTCGGTGTTCTCGTATTCGTCTTCGTCCGCAAGCTTGCACGCTTGGCTGGAAGTACGCGCGTTGCGCCTGCCTGGATCGCGCTCGCTGTCGCAGCGATCTGGCTGGTCCACCCGATGCAGGTGGCATCTACGATGCTGGTGGTCCAGCGAATGAACATCCTGGCGGCCGGCTTCACGCTGGCCGGCCTGTCCTGCTACACGGGTTTTGTCGTGCAGCGTCGCGCGATCCCTGCACTTTTCTGCTTGGGCGCATTTGCAATTATCGCGTTCCTTTGCAAGGAGAACGGCGTGCTGGCCATTGCCTACGCCGTGGTCCTCAACCACACGCTGCTGGCCCCGACGCTTGACGGCGCGCCTCCCATGACGCGCCGCCTGCTGTTCCTTGGGACGTGGGGTCCGATGCTGATGCTCGCGGCTGGCATCGCCCTCGAGTCGCGCGGCCTGTTCGCGAGCTATCAAATGCGCGAGTTCACCCTGAACGAACGCCTGATGACCGAAGCGCGCGTGCTCGCCGAGTACGCCGCCCGGATTGTGGTGCCACGCTTGAGCGGCCAAGGGATCTTCCACGACGACTACCAGGTGTCCACAGGACTGTTGTCTCCTGGGTCCACGCTCCCGGCGATCGCGGGGTGGATTGCGGCGCTGGTCCTCGCGATCGTCCGGCGCAGGCGCAATTCCTGGCTCGCGTTCGGGGTGCTGTGGTTCATCGCGGGACACCTGCTGGAGTCCACGGTACTGCCGCTGGAGTTGTACTTCGAGCACCGCAACTATCTGCCGATGATCGGGATCGTGCTGGCAGCCGTGGCGCTGGTCGCTCGTGCACCTGATCGGCTGGTGCACGCAGGCAGCATCCTGCTCGTCGCTTGGCTGGCGCTGGCCGCTTGGTCAACGTCGCTCAACGCATGGGCCTGGGGCTCCGAACTGCGTCTCGCCAAGGTCTGGCACGCCGAACATCCGCGCTCCCCCAGGGCCATACAGATGCTGGCCAGGGCATTGGAATCCGTCGGCCGGCTAGACGAGGCCCGAGCCGTCCTGGTGGATGGCGCCAGTGCGCGTCCCGAAGGGTTCGAACTTGTGTTCCAGCTTTCGCTGTTCGACTGCATACACGGCCTGGCCAGCCCTGACGTCGCAGAGCGACTGGTCACGGCCGCACGTCGGGCGCGGCCAAGCCAATCGGTGGACACGGCGATGGCCAGGTTGCGCGTCTTGGCCGAGGGTGATGCGTGTGGGGGTGCCTTTTCCTCCGGTGACTGGCAACGTGTCGCGGACACGCTGCTACAGAACCTCTCCTATGGGCGCGTCGGGTCGTTGGCCGGATCACTCCACTACCAGAAGGCAATGGCCGCAGAAAAGAGCCGGAACCTCGACTTGGCCATGCAGGAATACGACACCGCGTACCGGTATTTGCGCGATGCCCAGATCCCGCAACGACAGGCAGTGCTCTTGATCAGCGCGGGACTCCCCGCGGAGGCGCTGGAGTATCTCGCGATCAGCGATGCCAGCCGGGGGCCATGGCCTAAGCGGCTGTTCTACGACGTGCGCGAAGAAAACGCCGACATCAGGCAATTCCTGCGGCAGTCCGGCCAGGAGCAGGACGCTGCGCAAGAGCGGTGACCGTCTCGAAGTCCCCGTCGGCGCAGGCGGCAAGGGAGGACAATTCGAATCGGACTCGATCGAATGGCTAGGTCGATGGGGAGCAGGGACATGGGTACTTCAATCAGGCAACGATTCAACCAGACGATGAACGTCATCGGATTCCGGTTGGCGCATCCGCTCAAGCAGGAATTCTTGTGTCCCATATGCGCCTACCGTGGGCCGTTCAGGGACCTGACCACCGAAAAAACGGGCCTGCGCCGTCACGCGGCATGCGCATGTTGCGGTTCGCTTGAGCGGCACAGACTGCAACATCTCGTGGCAACGAAGGTGTTCCGGGAGATCGATGCCACGTCAAAGCGCATGCTGCATTGCGCGCCAGAATCGTTTTTCAAGCCGATTTTTTCCGGGATCTTCAGAAGCTATGAAACCGCCGACCCCTCCATGTCCGGCGTAGACCATGTCGTGGACCTTGCCGCCCTTCCCTTCCCGGATGCTTCTTTCGATGTGGTTTATGCCTCACATGTCCTGGAACATATCAAGAACGACCGCCTCGCCCTTTCCGAGATACGGAGAGTCCTGGCGCCGGGCGGCGTCGCCATCCTGCCGATACCCATCATCGTTGCGCGCACGCTCGAATACCCGGAACCGAACCCGCATGAGGCAATGCATGTGCGTGCCCCAGGGCCGGACTATTTCGACCGGTTCGCGGCATTCTTCGACAAGATCGACCTGTATTCCTCTGAAGACTTCCCGGAAGCACACCAGCTTTTCATCCATGAAGACAGGACGATCTTCCCCAACAATTACGCTCCGCTGCGCGCCCCCATGACTGGCGACAGGCATGCGGACGTGGTCCCGGTCTGCTGGGCATGAAATCCGGCATTTCCGGAAGGCCACCGAGCCTCCGTTGCGGCGAATGAATACTTCGACACATATGCGCAAGGTTGCGGTATTTCGCCATGACCTTCTTCCTGTTTCGGAGACCTTCATCCGCGCGCAAGTGAAAAGCCTCCGGAACTGGCAGGCGGTCCTCGTCGGTCGGCGGCTCGTGGGTGAAGGACTACGCCTGGATGGAATTCCGATACGAATCATTCCCGGTGCCGACAGCACGTACGGCCAGTGGCTGGAGCGCCTGCAATTCTGGCTGAAACGCCCGATCCAAAGACTGGTGCGCACGTTCGAGTCACTCGACGTCGGCCTGGTGCATGCGCATTTCGGCACTGACGCAACCGACATCTGGCCAAGCGTGAAGGCAGCGGGCCTGCCAATGCTCGTGACGCTGCACGGCTATGACATCAACATCCACAAGCGATCCTGGGAGTCCGGATACGGTGGGTTGCGGCGACGGGTGTATCCCGGGCGATTGCTTTGGATGGCACGCGATCCATCGGTCAGCTTCATTGCCGCGTCCAACGCGCTCAAGCTTCGCGCGGTCGAAGCAGGTATCCCGCGCGAAAAAATCAGGGTTGCATATATCGGCGTCGACACGCGACGCTTCACCCCAGGCAAGACGCCCCTGGCCCGGCGTCGCCCGCGAATACTTTTTGTTGGAAGAATGGTCGAGAGCAAGGGACCGCTTCTATTGATTCGGGCCTTTGCGACTGTCAGGAAGTTCGTACCCAACGCCGAACTGGCAATGGTCGGCGCTGGACCATTGCTGGAGGCTTGCAAAAGGGAAGCAACGAGGCTGGGGCTACCAGTCTCCTTCAGTGGCCCTGCAACTTCCGACGAGGTCCTGGCCCATATCAGGGAAGCGAAGGTGCTGTGCCTCCCTAGTATCCCACTGCCCGATGGCGCCTCCGAAGGTCTGGGGCAGGTCCTGCTCGAGGCGCAGTCTTGCGGCGTCCCCGTAGTAGGCTCGAACATCGGCGGAATACCAGAAGCGATTCGCCCCGGCGTTACCGGCCAGATATTCCCGCCCGGCGATGAAGCCGCTCTTGCCGAGTGTCTGAAGCTTGCGTTGTGCAGCCCCGAACATAGGCTCGTCGAGATTGCCGCGGAATGCCGCAACTGGATGCAATCGCAATTCGACCTCAGCTCAATGACGTCCCGACTCGAAGAGCTTTACGATGCTACTCAGAAAACTTAGGGAACTGATCAAACTGGCCCTCGGGCAGGGGCGAACCGGATTCTCGTCGGCAGCATACTGGGAGGCGCGGTATTCGGGGGGAGGAAACTCCGGCGACGGTTCCTACGGGCACCTGGCGGCCTTCAAGGCCGGCGTCATCAACGAGCATGTCGCCCGCCATGGGATAAAGTCCGTCATCGAATTTGGATGCGGGGACGGAAACCAACTGAAGCTGGCGGAATACGCCCAATACGTCGGGTACGATGTCAGTAGCGCAGCCGTACGGCGGTGTCGCGGCATGTTCGGATCGGATCGATCGAAGTCGTTCCATCTTGCCGGGGAATACGACGGCCAAACGGCAGACCTGGCGATTTCCATCGACGTGATATTTCACCTCGTCGAGGACAGCGTCTACGACGAGTACATGCGTCGATTGTTCCAAGCCGCTCGCGACCACGTGATCATCTATTCCTCGAACGAAGAAAAGTCGGCCGAGCGCGAGTCCAGGCATGTCAGGCATCGCCACGTCACGGCATGGATCGATCGCGAGATGTCGCCGACATGGACCCTGGAAAGGGAGGTGCCGAACCCGTTCCCGTTCGACGGGGACAACGCCACCGGCTCGTTCGCCAACTTCTACATCTACCGAAGATCCACAGGTAAATGACACTTCGCAAGGAGGCCTTCTCCGCCGGCCGATGGACCACGGCATCCGTGCTGGCGCGGGCGTTGACGCAGGTCGTCCAGATCATGGTCCTGGCCCGCATCCTTGCCCCGGCCGACTTTGGACTCATGGCGATCGCAGGTGCGGCGGTTGCGGTGGCGGCCATGTTTTCCGATTTCGGGCTGGGCAGCGCGCTGATGCACTTTCCGCGACCTGGAAAGCGCGTCTTGTCCACCTTGTACTGGCTCAACATCGGGCTTGCCTGTGCTCTTGCAATCTGCTTCTGCTTCGTGAGCGTGCTACTGGCCGGGATCTATCGCCATGCGGAACTCTTGCCGGTCCTGCTACTGCTTGCGCTTAATTTCCCCCTCAACGCCTTCGGGTCGCAATTCCGCGTGCTGGCCGAAAAGGAGATGCGTTTCCGGACGCTTGCCAAGCTCGAGGCAGCGGCGACGCTGGCCGGGTTCGTCGTGGCGGTCTCCCTGTCCTGGCTGGACGCTGGCGTATACGCATTGGTCGGCGGAAGCCTGGCGGCGAACGCTACAGGCACGGCGCTCAGTTGGACCTTCCTGTCCACCGGGGCGCGCCCGACGTTCCAAGCTGATGTTGCATCCGCCAAGCCTTTCCTTGCGTTTGGCCTCCACCGCGTCGGCGACGACCTGTGGAATACCATGCGCATGCAGTCGGATATCCTGGTGGCGTCCCTGTTTGCGCCGGCAAGCACGGTGGCCTTCTACGCAACGCCGCGCGACCAATGCCTGCGAATTGCCAACACCGTCGTCAATCCGGTGATCACGCGGATTGGCCTGCCGATCATGACCCGGTTGCAGGACGACCCGGCCAGGTTGCGTGAGATCTACCGGAAAACGTTGAATTTCACTGCGTCGCTAAACTTCCCCGCCTATGCCCTGCTGGCTTTGTTCCCCGCGGATGTTGTCGGGTTGCTCCTTGGGGCGCAATGGCATGAGGCTTCGCCGTTCTTGCGTATTTTTGCGCTATGGGCATTGGTTCGCTCCACGGGAAACCCTTCGGGCATCCTGGTTTACGCCGTCGGCATGGCGAAGCGCGCACACGCCTGGAATTTCCTGCTGTTCTTCATCACCGTGCCGCTCTTTTACGTGGCAGCCAGCCGTTCCGGCCTGCTCGGGCTGGCGGCAACCATGCTGCTGACCCAATTGGTCACGTTTGTTTTCGCCTGGCTTTACTTGATTCGACCCGCCTGCGGGATGGGTTTCCGCGAATACTGCTCGCCGTTCCTGCCCCCTCTCATTGCGACGCTGGCGGCCTCCGGCGCCGCAGCGGGTGCGGCGCTGGCCGTGCCTGGCGCTTGGCGCCTCGCCGTCGGCGTGCCCGTGATGGCCATCGTCTATCTCGGCTTCTCCCACTGGGTCAATCGCAACTGGCTGCTGGCCATGCGGCAGCTCTTGGCGCCGGCGATCAGGGTGCCCGGATGAGCGAGCCAGCCGCGCCCTCGATATCGGTTGTGATTCCCACCCACCAGCGACCGGAACTCTTGCGTCGCGCGGTCGAAAGCTGCCTGCCAGGCACGGCACGCGAATTGATCGAGGTGATCGTGGTGGCCAACGGTTGCAAGTTGGCGCAGGAATCGGTTTCCCGATTTGCCGGGGTACGAGTGATCGAGCTGGCCGAGGCGAACGGTAATGCCGCCCGGAACGCCGGCTTGGCCGCAGCCAGGGGGCGTTTCGTACGCTTCCTTGATGATGACGATTACCTGCTGCCCGAAGGCGCCAGCTTGCAACATGCCGTCGCCGCGGAGGCGGACGCGGATGTATGCACGGGGGCGATTCGGCTCCTGGATGCCTCAGGGCACCAGTTCCAGGTCCTCGCCCCGCATCCCGCCGGCGACGACTTCGTGGCAGCGATGCTGTCGCCAGGTTCGACGACGCAGCCTACCGCGCACCTGTTCCGCACCGAGTTCCTCAAGAACCTGTGGTGGGATCCAGCTCGCCCTCATTTGCAGGACTTCGCGTGGATGCACGCAATCATGCGACGAGGAGACGCAAAATGGGTCACTGTCGACCAAGCGGTCGGCGTGTGGCAGCACCACTTGCATGCGCGCGTATCCACCGGCGCGCTCAAGCAGTTCCCGGACATGGCCCTCCGGGAGATGACTGCCATCACGAGCGAGACAGTCCAGACGCTCGAAGATCAGGGACGCTTGACCGCTGCACGCCGGCGGGCCGCAGCGCAGGCACTGTGGCACTGCGCGCACCTCGGTTTTCCATTTTCACCACGCCATTGGACCAGGATCGCCCTTCTCGCGCGCACGCTCGATCCGACGTCTCGTCCCGCAGTGAATCTCTATCACCGGGCGCCTTGGCGATATCTGCATCCTCTCGTTCTCGAGTTCCTGGTCCTGCCCAAGCGAAGCGTCACGCGCGCATTCGAGGGGCGTTTCAGGCGCGCCATGCCCAGGGGCCAATAGACAGCGTTGGACGGAGCCACTTCATGGGCCGGATTCTCATAGGCGTTTTGGGATATGGATCGCGGATGCCAGACCCCGGCGTCATGGCGGCACTGGCCGACCATCCGGTAATCGCCGGTGTTCTCGTGTTCTGGAACGCCCCGGATGAAGGTGTCCGGATACGACTTGCTTCGATCGAGGCTGCGTCAAACCGCATATCCATACGAACGTCCCCGGAAAACCTCGGCTCCGCTGGGGGGTATCGGCGGCTTCTCGAATGGGCCGCCTCCCGACCCGACTGGGACCAATTCCTGCTGCTGGACGACGACCTGGTCCCGCAACCCGGCTGCGTCGAACGGCTGGCGGAAGCCGCCGCGAGCGAACACGGCGATGGCGTCATCCACCTCGCTTACCGGCGCGACCTTCCCGAACTGGCCGCGCTCGTGGAATCGCGAAAGCCACTGGCACGCACCCGGCCCGGCGCCTGCCTGGGATTCCACGTTGCGAACCTCTTCAGCGGGCGGCCGTCGTTTTCCAGCCATTTCGACGACGAGGGCATCACGCTCGACACCGCGCCCTATGGTGGCTTGTTGGTCCCGCGATCCGCCCTGGCCCGGCTGGGCGTGCCGATGGAATCGCTGTTCCTGTACGCCGACGACACGGAACTCACACTCCGTTTCACGCGGGGCGGCGGCAAGATCCGGCTACTGATCGACGCGGTAGTCACCGACCGCTCGGCGTCGTGGAACGCCACGCCGTCCAAGGGCGGGAACCTGGCCAGGCGCGTCCTCAACCTGGATGACACGAAGGCTTATTTCGAAGCGCGTAACCGCAACTACCTCGCCCGCCGGTTCCATTCCGGCAGCCCCTGGGTCTATGCGGTCAACAGGGCGGTCTTCCTCACGGCGGTGTACGTGCTCGCGACGGCGCATGGGCGCCTTGGGCGGGCGCGACTGATCCACAGGGCGATCCGGGACGGAGAGGTCATGGCCGCTGCGCCCTGATCGCCAAATTCGATGCGGCTTCAGTCCGGGGCAAGCGGGGTCAAGTCGCGACGGTGCCTCGCAACCAGGTCGAAGAGCGCCAGCACGAGCCCGAGCCAGGGCGCCACACTGCGGAACCGCAGGGCCCGCGTCGTGGCTCGCGCCGGCAGGGTGATGCATCGCACGAGCGTCGGCGCGAGGCGGGCGGTCGCGGATCGGTACAGCTTTGCTGGCAACCTCAGGTGCGCCATGGCCATGTGGTATTCGTAGAACAGCGAACCGTTCCGGCTGCCGGCCGATCCTTCGTGGTCGACGAACGCGCCGGCAACGGCAATCTGGTTCATGCCGAGATTCATCATCCGCCATCCCAACTCGATGTCTTCCCCGTAGAAAAAGAAGTCTTCATCGAACAGGTCGCCCACAGCGAGACCGGGATGGATCATGAGGCAACAGCCACTGAGGTACCGGTGCGCTCCAGGCAGGCGATGACGCGTGAGGAGTCCCGACACCCGCTGGTAGTAAGCGTACGGCGTGGCCTCGCCGCGCCTGTCCAGCATGCACGCCGCCGCGACCGCCGGGGGCTCCTGCGGCAACGCCGCGCGCATCGCAGCGGATGCGCCCGGGCGCAACTCGGCGTCGCTGTTCAGCAACAACACGCAGGCATGGCCATGCCATTCGCGGATTGCACGCAACC
Organism: Lysobacter sp.; assembly: GCA_035759805.1. Taxonomy (GTDB): domain Bacteria; phylum Pseudomonadota; class Gammaproteobacteria; order Xanthomonadales; family Xanthomonadaceae; genus Novilysobacter. Next base: position 13,255 of record DASTUE010000008.1, read on the forward strand.
CGAGGTTCGCCCCTGCGGAGAATCCCAGGTTCGTGGCCGGCTGCTCGACGCGGATGTCCAAGCCCGAAGCCTCCCACGCCTGCAGGCGACCGGAAAGTGCTGACAGCGAGGCACCGGCATCTTGGGAGTTGTCGACGAGGAGGACCTTGCGGATGCCATCGCGCCGCAGGGAATCCAGGCATCGGGCGGTCCGCTGGCCGTCTCGAAAATGCAGGACGAGCCCGACGGTCTCGCAGCGCAGACTGTTCACCTGTTCCTCCGGAGACCGGCGCGTATCCCGCTCAGCATGCTTGATGCCTGCGCGCCACGGCGCCTGTCGAGAGCGGCATGCGCGGCCAGCGTGGCCGACAGCTTCGCGACGCACCACACTTTCCAGACCATCGGGACATATTCCCGCCCGAGCAAGGCCACTGCATTTCGGAACAGAGTGAAATGACGCGCCGGCGACCGCTGCGGCCACACCCGCCAACCGAACAGCCAGAACCGGATTCCGCGTTCGCCCATTGCATGGTCGAACCTCGCCGCCGGCACCCCGAACAGCGACAACCCTGCGGCCCGCAGGCGGAACGACCATTCGGTGTCGACATGGTCGACAAACAGTGTTTCATCCAGCCCCCCCAGTCGCCGAAAGACGTCCAGGCGCATCAATGTCCCGCTGCCGTTGATGTTCGCGCACTCGATCGGCGTTGCGTCGAACGCGGGGAACCGCCGGGTCCAGAATGGACCCCGAATGCAATGGAAGCCATGCGGCAGGCCCGTGGTGGTGTCGACGAGGGTGGGGCCGACGCAGCCCACCGAAGCGTCCTCCATGCCATTGAATGCCTGGAGCAGGCAGCCGATTGAGCCGGGCCGGGGCGCCGTGTCCTGGTCCAGCAGCAGCAACAAGTCGCGCGAAGGGTGGGTGTCCGACACATGCGCTGCTCCACGATTCAGGGCTGCGGCCAGGCCGAGATTGACCTCGTTGCGCAGAACGACCGTGTTCGCTCGTGTCGATGCCAGCGCCTGCAATCGCGCGGCCGCTTCGTCGTTGGTCCCATTGTCGACCAGCACCCACAACACTTCCGGAGGAAGCGCGGCAGCCTGTCGTTCCAGGCAACCGTCCGGCGGATGGAACACCACCGTCACCACCGCCAACCTCGCTACTGGGTCATCAGTCATGGAGGAACGTGTCATCGCTCGCGTGCCCCGGGATCGTCCAGGTTGCGCGAAAGCCCGAAGATCAAGGTAGGCACGAGCCCGACCGCCCGTCGTATCCAGCGCTCGGGAAGCCACTTCACGAGCCACCGGAGCGCAGGCCCGCCGCCCCCCTCCAACTGCATGGCCAGATGCATCGCAGGAATCGTCAGGTTCTCGCATGCCAAGCCGGCCTTGCGGAACAACGCCTGTGCACGGGCGAGTGAAAGGGGTTCGCAGTCGTAGCGCTCGACGCCGCGGCGCCAGCGCAGGTAGGGCGAGCGCAGTCGCGGCGGCAACCAGCTCAGGAAGGCAAGCCGGAAATGCGGTTCCACGAGCATCCATCGGTTTGGAACCGCAAGGTACGCCCGGCCGTGGGGGGCGAGTACGCGTTTCACTTCGGCCAGGTGCGCAAGCTGCGCAGCTGCGTCACCTACGTGCTCGATGACATGGTTGGTCACGACCAGGTCGAACGTCCCGTCGGGGAATGGGAGGTCGGTCCCCTCGACAAGCGAAAAGCGATAGCCCTCCGAGATCTGCCTGGCATCGGCGAGGTCGACCGCGTCCACCTCGGCGTCGATCGACGGATGGTTCGCAAAATAGTGCGCGATGCCGCCGGATCCCGTGCCTACCTCGAGGATCCGCAGCCGCCCGCGACGACCTTCGAGCCCCATCAGCATCTCGATCTTGCGCGCTTTTTTCGCACGGCTGCGAAGGTCCAGCACAGCGTGACCGCCGCGAGCGGACGGCGACGCCGGTGGTTCCGCAAGGAGCGCCGAGAGCGACGCACGAAGGCGTTCGCCGAAGTGCTCCCAGCGGAAGGCGGCGGAAAACTCCCGGGCCGAAGCACCCAGTCCAGCGCGTTCATCGTCGTCGGCATCGAGGAGTGCGCAGACCCTATCGACAAACCCCGTGTAGTCGCCCGGGGCAAGCAGGTACCCGCTACGGCCAGGGGATACCGCATCCGGGACCCCGCCCACAGCGAACGCGACGGTGGGCAAGCCGTGCGCCGCCGCCTCGAGCGCAACCATCCCGAATCCTTCGATGTCGCCGGGGGATTCCTTGACCGGGAAGACATGCACGTCCGCCGCGGCATAGGCCTCGCCCAGCGCCTCGTCGTCCAGGACGCCAAGCACCATGATCCTCGCGCGAGTCCGCTCGTCAGGTGCGGCATCCAGCAATTGCCTGGCGCCTCCTCTCCCGCTTCGGTACAGGGCATCGGGCGCGTCGTTTCCGACCACTACGAGCAAGGCATCCGGGTGCCGATCACAAATACCGGGCAACGCGTGCCGTACGAACTCCCGCAAGCCCTTGCGCTCGGTCATGCGGCCCACCGAGAGCAGGATCCTGGCGCGTCCCAGGCCCGGGCGCGCGCGGAAGGGAGCGCCCAGCCCTCCGCCGAGGTCGGGCGACGCCACCCCGGGATGCAGCACGGAGATCCGGCGTGCCGCCACGCCAATGCGTCGGGCGATGTCGGCTGTGCTGGCGCTGTTGGCGAACGCATGCCGTAGCCTTCGCAAGGCGGGCAGCCAGGCAAACCTGTACACCGGATGCCGGGTCACGAGGTCGAGTCCATGAACGTAAGCCACGGGCATCGCGCCGCAGCGCCAAGCAACCAGGTTCACCATGGGTGCGGTCAACCCGCTGCCCGCGATGGCAAGCACGGGTCCTTGCGAAGCCGCGCGCCACGATGCAAGCAGCGATCGCCACAGGAACACTGGAAGGGGTCCCTCCGGAACCTCGACGACCTCCACTTCCGGCGGCAGGAACGCACGGCACCCCGCAGGACCGATGACCTCGAGCGTGTAGGTGGCGCTCAGCTCATTGGCGAGGTGAAGGTTCAAGCGCTCCATGCCGCCCAGCAGGGGGGGCAGGTTGCGCGTGACCAACAGGACCCGCTGTCGCTCGCTATGTTCCTGGCGGGTCATTGCTCCGCCGCTCTCCGCGGACCGCCTGGTACGTCAGGCTGGTGATCTGCTCGGAAATCAGCCCGATGAGGAACACGATGACCGCCGCACTCAGCAGCAGTGCACTCATGTTGGTGAACCGGCCTTCGACGAGGAATGTCCAGACGTACCAGGCCAGCCCGAGCGCCACGAATGTTGCCGCCACCGGCGCAAACAACTTCAACGGCGAATACAACGTCGCGATCCGGAAGATGATCAGCAGGAACCGGAGGCCGTCGCGCAGCGGCCGGATGTGGCTCTTGCCGATCCGCGCTGCGACGGGGATGGGAACGTAGGCGACCGGGTACGCGCTGCGGAAGAACGCCATCGTGCTGGTGGTGGGGTAACTGAACCCGTTCGGCAGCAAATGGAGGAACTGGCGGAAGCGCTCGGCCCTGGCCACCCGGAACCCGGAAGTCAGGTCGGCGATCCGGTGGCCCGTCATCCACGTCGCCAGGCGGTTGTAGAACGCATTGGCGAGGCTGCGGCCCGCGTTGGCCTGGCCACTGGCATCGCGGGCACCCACGACCATGTCGTAGCCCTCTCCAAGCTTGTCCAGCAACCGCTGGATGTGCGCCGGATCATGCTGGCCGTCGGCGTCCATGAACACGAGGATGTCGCCGGTGGCGGCGCGGGCGCCGCGCTTGATCGCGGCACCATTGCCCATCGAGTACGGGGCCGACAGGACGGTCGCGCCATTCTCGGCGGCGACGGCAGACGTCATGTCGGTGGAGCCATCGTCGACCACGATCACTTCGGCATCCGGAAAGCCGGCACGCAGGCTCGGCAGCGTCCGGCGCAGACCGGCCGCTTCGTTCTTCGCTGGCAGGATGACCGAGATCCGCATGTTCCCCTCCGTGCGTGAAGGGTAGCTTGGAACGGTGCGCACGTCCCTTCCGGACGGTAGCTTGCGATGCAGTTCACGGTTCGGCCGGCCGGCAGGTACCCCGTCGCCTGCCGGCCTCGCCTGCCAAGGCCTTTGCGGTAAAGTCCGGAAGGGGAGCAAGTCCGCGTCCGAGGCGCAAAGAATGTCGACCGTCGCGACCGCCAACCTGGTGGGAATCACCGGCATCGCCCGGCGCCTGGTGCTGGACGGCGCCATGGACGAGGTCGTCGCGCGGGAGGCCATGGAGTCCGCCACCAAGGCGCGCAAGCCCCTGGCCCAGCACATCGTCGACCAGAAGCTGGTGACGCCGTCCCAGATGGCGGCGGCCAATTCCTTCGAGTTCGGCATGCCGATCTTCGACGCGGGTTCCCTGGACCCCGCCCAGTCGGCGATCAAGCTGGTAAGCGAGGAATTGATCCGCAAGCATTCCGCCCTTCCGCTGTTCAAGCGGGGCGGCAAGCTGTTCGTCGGCATTTCCGATCCGACCCATACCGCGGCACTGGACGAGTTCAAGTTCCATACCAACCTCGCTGTCGAATCGATCCTGGTCGACGCCGACCAGGTTCGTCGCTGCATCGACCACTGGCTGGAATCGGCCAGCGCGCTCGAGGATGCGACCGGCGAGGACAGCGAAGGGCTGGAGAACCTCGAGGTCTCCGGCGGGGACGAGGAACTCGCCACCGACAGCGGCGTGGACGCGAAGGGCGACGACACCCCGGTCGTCAAGTTCATCAACAAGGTGCTGGTCGACGCGATCCGGCGCGGCGCGTCCGACATCCACTTCGAACCCTACGAAACCGAATACCGGGTGCGGTTGCGCATCGACGGCATCCTGAAACAGGTCGCCAAGGTGCCGGTCAAGCTGCAGCAGCGCATCGCGGCGCGCCTGAAGGTCATGGCACAGCTGGACATCGCCGAGAAGCGGGTGCCGCAGGACGGGCGCATCAAGCTCAACCTGAGCAAGGCCAAGCAGATCGACTTCCGCGTCAGCACGCTGCCGACGCTGTTCGGGGAAAAGGTGGTGTTGCGCATCCTCGATGCCAGCGCCGCGAAGATGGGCATCGAGAAGCTCGGTTACGAGGACAACCAGAAGAAGCTGTTCCTGGACGCCATCGCCAAGCCGTACGGCATGGTGCTGGTCACCGGCCCGACCGGTTCGGGCAAGACGGTGTCGCTGTACACGGCGCTCAACATCCTCAACAACGAGACCCGCAACATCTCGACGGTCGAGGATCCGGTGGAAATCCGCGTGCCCGGCATCAACCAGGTACAGATGAACATCAAGCGCGGCATGACCTTCGCCGCCGCATTGCGCAGCTTCCTGCGCCAGGATCCGGACGTGATCATGGTCGGCGAGATCCGCGACCTGGAAACCGCCGAGATCGCGGTCAAGGCCGCGCAGACCGGCCACATGGTGCTCTCCACCCTCCACACCAACGATGCACCGCAGACCATCGCGCGCCTGATGAACATGGGCATCGCCCCGTTCAACATCACCTCGTCGGTCACCATCGTGATCGCGCAGCGCCTCGCGCGGCGCCTGCACGACTGCAAGAAGCCGGTGGAACTGCCCGAGCATGCGCTGCTGGCGGAAGGGTTCACCGAGGAAGACATCGCCGGGGGCCTGACCATCTACGAGCCGGTTGGTTGCCCGGACTGCACCGAGGGCTACAAGGGCCGCACCGGCATCTACCAGGTGATGCCGATGAGCGAGGCGATCCAGTCGATCGTGCTCGAGGGCGGCAATGCCATCCAGATCGCACAGGCAGCCGAGAAGGCCGGCATTCCCGATTTGCGCAAATCGGCATTGCTGAAGGCGAAGAACGGCGTCACCAGCCTCGCCGAAATCAACCGCGTGACGAAGGACTGACAGGAAACCCACCATGGCCGTGACCCGTAAAGCCGCCCGTCCTACCGTGCGCCGACCCGACGGTCTGGACCTGTTCGTCTGGGAAGGCACCGACAAGCGCGGCACCAAGATGAAGGGCGAGCAGCAGTCCAAGAACGCGGCGCTGCTGCGCGCGGAACTGCGCCGCCAGGGCATCAACCCCACCGTCGTCAAGCCCAAGCCGAAGGCGCTGTTCGGCGCGGGCGGCAAGCCGATCTCGGCTCGGGACATCGCGATCTTCAGCCGCCAGATCGCGACCATGATGAGGTCAGGCGTGCCGATCGTGGGCTCGCTGGAAATCATCGCGGGAGGCCAGAAGAACCCCCGCATGAAGACGATGGTCAACGGACTTCGCGCGGAAATCGAGGGGGGTTCCTCGATCCACGAAGCGATGAGCAAGTACCCGGTCCAGTTCGACGAGTTGTACCGCAACCTTGTGCATGCCGGTGAATCGGCCGGCGTCCTGGAGACGGTGCTCGACACCATCGCCACGTACAAGGAGAACACCGAGGCATTGAAGGGCAAGATCAAGAAGGCCCTGTTCTATCCCGCGGTCGTGATCGCCGTTGCGATCCTGGTCAGCGCGGTGCTGCTGATCTTCGTCGTGCCGCAGTTCCAGAACGTGTTCAAGAGCTTCGGCGCGGACTTGCCGGCTTTCACGATGCTGATCATCCGCGCCAGCGACTTCATGATCGCCAAATGGTGGCTGGTGCTCGGCGTGGTGATCGGCATCGGCTACGGCCTGGTGTTCCTGAAGAAGCGGTCGCTCGCCTTCGCGCACTTCCTCGACCGCATGATCCTGAAGCTCCCGGTCGTGGGCCAGATCATGCACAACGCTGCCATCGCGCGGTTCGCCCGCACCCTGGCCACCACCTTCAAGGCGGGCGTGCCGCTCGTCGAAGCGCTCGATACCGTAGCGGGTGCCACGGGCAACATCGTCTACGAACAGGCCGTCAACCGCATCAAGGAAGACGTCTCCGTCGGCTACCAGGTCAACATGGCGATGCGCCAGGTCAACCTGTTCCCGCACATGGTGGTGCAGATGACCGCCATCGGCGAGGAAGCCGGCGCGTTGGACACGATGCTCTTCAAGGTGGCGGAGTTTTACGAGCAGGAAGTCAACAACGCAGTCGACGCGCTGTCGAGCCTGCTCGAACCGATCATCATGATCTTCATCGGCGGCATCGTCGGCGCGATGGTCGTCGGCATGTACCTGCCGATCTTCAAGCTCGCCGCCGCCATCTGACGCCCGGGCAACGGATGGCCTACCTCGACCAGAACGCCGCGCTCGGCTATCCGCTGGCCGCGGGCTTCGGCCTGCTGCTGGGCAGCTTCCTCAATGTCGTGATCCTGCGGCTGCCCAGGCGCCTGGAATGGCAATGGCAGCGCGACAGCCGCGAGATCCTCGGCGAGCCCGACCCCTATGACCCGCCGCCACCGGGGATCGTGGTGGAGCGCTCGCACTGCCCGCACTGCAAGCACCAGTTGTCGTGGTACGAGAACATCCCGGTCTTCAGCTGGCTCGCGCTGCGCGGGCGGTGCCGCTCGTGCAAGGCGCGCATCTCGGCGCAGTACCCGCTGGTCGAACTGCTGACCGCAGTGCTGATGGTCGCCTGCGTGTGGCGGTTCGGCTTCGGCTGGCAGGGCTTCGGCGCGATGGTGCTCACCGGGTTCCTGATCGCGCTGTCGGGGATCGACCTGCGCACCCAGTTGCTGCCCGACCAGTTGACGCTGCCGCTGATGTGGCTGGGCCTGATAGCCGCCGCGGACAACTTGTACATGCCGACCAAGCCGGCGCTGCTGGGCGCGCTCGCTGGCTACCTCAGCCTGTGGACAGTGTGGTGGCTGTTCAAGCAGGTCACCGGCAAGGAAGGCATGGGCCACGGCGACTTCAAGCTGCTGGCGGCCATCGGTGCCTGGGTCGGGCTCAGTGGCGTGTTGCCCACCATCCTGCTCTCGTCGCTGGTCGGCGCGATCATCGGATCGCTCTGGCTCGCGGCGAAGGGGCGCGACCGCGCCACGCCGATCCCGTTCGGTCCCTACCTCGCGATGGCCGGCTGGATCGTCTTCTTCTGGGGCGAAGGGCTGGTGGACGCGTACATGCGTTTCGCCGGGCTGGCGTGAGCGCGTTCGTAGTCGGCCTGACCGGCGGCGTCGCCTCGGGCAAGAGCGCGCTCACCGACCGGTTTGCCGCATTGGGCGTGACGATCGCCGATGCCGACGTCGCCGCGCGCGAAGCCGTCGCGGTGGGCAGCGAGGGCCTGGACGAGGTGGTGGCCGCCTTCGGCCGCGGGGTGCTCGATGCGCAGGGTGCGCTCGACCGACCGGCGATGCGCCGGCGCGTGTTCGCCGATGTCGCCGCGCGCAGGACCCTCGAATCGATCATCCATCCGCGGGTACGCGCATGGCTGCGAGCCGCCTGCCAGTCGGCGCCGGGGCCCTATGCGCTCGCCGCCATCCCGCTGCTGGCAGAAGGCGGTGGGCGCCTGGCCTACCCCTGGCTGGACCGGATCCTGGTCGTGGACGTGCCGCGCGAGGTGCAGGTCGAGCGGCTGCTCGCGCGCGACGGCGTGGACGTGGCGCTGGCCAACGGCATGATCGACGCGCAGGCCAGTCGCCGCGAACGCCTGGCGATCGCCGACGACATCGTGGCCAACGACGGTCCGGTCGAACGCCTGGAAGTAGCTGCGCGCGAACTGGACACCCTGTACCGAACGCTCGCTGCAGGAGCGGCGTAAGCCGCGAAGCTTCTCGCGAACCGCATCGCGGCTTACGCCGCTCCTACAGTGTCGCTGGCCACAAGCTGCGGATTGCGGCGATGCCTTGCGCGCCGTGGTTGCGTGCGTCGGCCAGGTCCTCCGGCGACAGTCCGCCGATCGCGTAGATCGGTAGCGATACATGTTCCCGCAGCGCCGCGAAGCCGTCCCAGCCGATGCCGGCCCGGCCCGGGTGGCTCGTCGTCTCGCGCACCGGTCCCAGCACCGCGAAGTCGCAGCCCAGGGTCTCCGCCGCGCGCAGGTCATCGAGCGTGTGGCAGGACGCTGCCACCGGCATTTCGGCCGGCAGGGGCCGCCCCGACAAGCCGGCCAGTTGCCGTGCCTGCAAGTGCACGCCCGTCCCCAGGTCGCGCGCCATCGCGATGTCACCGTTGACCAGTGTTTGTACGTCCGCATCGCGGCAGGCGGCGACCGCCTTGCTGCAAATGGCGGCCCAGCGTCGGTTGTCGGTGCCCGGGGAACGCAGCTGGACCAGGGGAAGCGCTCGCCGCTGTAGCGGCTCCCACAGAGGGGACGTGTCCTGCTGCAGCACGCGTTGCAGTGACCTCAACCAATCTGCCTCGTCGTCGCCGCACGGCGGCGTCACCACGTACCGGTCGGGCCGCAGCAGCGCGGCGACCACGGGCCGGTCCGCCGACGGCATCGCATAGCCAGGCAGCTTGGCCGGCGGCACCCAGGCCAGCGCCTGGCCTTCGTGCCCGCGCGGTGTGCCGCGCCAGCCGCGGATGTGCCGCACGTCCAGGCGGAGCCGCTTGTCCGGGTAGGCCTGCGGCACCGCAATGAGCGGCGCGCCGACATCGACCTCGATGCCCAGTTCCTCCGCCAGCTCGCGGACCAGCGCGGCCTCGGCGGTCTCGCCGGGCTCGCGCTTGCCTCCGGGGAATTCCCAGAAGCCGGCGAGATCACGTCCCTCGGTGCGGCGTGCGAGCAGCACCCGGCCACCGGCGTCGGTGATGACGCCGGCGATCACATCGATCAAGCAAGCTGCCCGTGGCAGTGCTTGAACTTCTTGCCGCTGCCACAGGGACACGGGTCGTTGCGCCCGACCTTCGGCATCGCGGGCTGCTGCTTCGCCGCGAACTGCGCGGCCTGCGCCTGCGCGGCCTCCTCGTCGGCGCCCAGGCCGCCGGCGTCGGCGTGCTGGAACTGCATCTGCCGCGCCCGCACCTGCTGCTGCGCCCGCTCCTGCGCCTCCAGCGCGGCGATCTCCTCCTCGGTGCGGATGCGCACGCGCGCGAGCATGGTCACCACCTCGCCCTTGACCTTGTCCAGCATCTCGCTGAACAACTCGAACGCCTCGCGCTTGTACTCCTGCTTCGGCTGCTTCTGCGCGTAGCCGCGCAGGTGGATGCCCTGGCGCAGGAAGTCCATGCGCGCCAGGTGCTCCTTCCAGCTCTGGTCGAGCACGTTGAGCATGATGTGCTTCTCGAGCAGCCGCATGTTCTCCGGGCCGACCTGCTGCTCGCGCTGCGCGGCCTGCTCGGCGACGGCACCGAGCACGTGCGCGGCGATGCCCTCCGAATCGATTTCCGCCTGCTGCGCGACGACCTGCACGATCGGCACGTCCAGCCCGTACTCCTCGCGCAACGCGGCCTCAAGGCCCGGCAGGTCCCATTGCTCGTCGACGGAATCGCGCGGCACGAAGCGCTCGACGGTCCCGACCACGACGTCCTCGCGGATGCCCTCGATGTTGTCGTGCACCGACTCGGCCTCGAGCAGCTCGTTGCGCTGCTCGTAG
>DASTUE010000009.1:0-2861 GCA_035759805.1 Lysobacter sp.
TCGCCCGACATCAGCATCAAGACGCCGGCGATCCAGGCGATCCAGTCGCGGATGGCCGCGCGTTTCAACTCGACGCTGCGTGCGGGTTTCGATGCCGGCGCGCTCGGGTTTGCGAGCGACGGCACGATCGTGGTGCGTGACGCATCGAAGCTGGCGCTGAAGGACCGCGCGCAGATCCAGCAGGCGGTGGCCGAGGACAATCGCGACCGCAATGCGGTGTATCGCGAGGTCGCGGTGGCCAATGGTCACCCGGAGTGGGAGTCGCAGATCCGCGAGGTGTTCGCCAAGCAGTGGATCGCCAGTGCGCACAGCGGCTGGTGGTACCAGAGCGGGAGCAGCTGGAAGCAGAAGTAGGTTGCGGTTGAGCTGATGGCGACGGCAACCGCAACAGCAGATTGTTGCTTCAGGCGGGAGCGTCGCCCTGACGGGGTGCTTGCTGCCCGGTTCGGGCGACCATCCCTGGTCGCACTCACCGCCGCGGGCCCGCTTCGCGGTCCGGCCCGGCGCAGCGCGCCGGGCGTTCGCACGACCCGCGCGGCAATGCCGCGCAAACGGGTCACGCTCACCCATGGCCCGCTGTCCGCAACACCCCGTCAGGACGCCGCATCGGCCATTCGTTGACGTGGCGCAGCGGGGCTTTCCGTCGGCCACCGAGACAATCCGGTGGCGTCTGCCGGGTGTCCCGATCACCAAGCGAATATCGTGGAGCGACTGAGCGGGATACCCGGCAGGCGCTGTCTACTCAATCACACGCATCGACTTGAACCCCAAGCGAATCGGGGATGGCCGTTCGACCCACCCGGAAGCTGCCCCCGCGGCCCATTCGGCGACCGCTGCCGACCTGGGCGCATCTGCGACAATACGCGGCCCTGAGCTTCCTGCTTTTTGCCTGTGGCCCGCCTGGATAAAACCCCTTTTGAAGTCGTCATCGACGGCATGTCCCATGACGGCCGTGGCGTCGTTTCCCTTCCCGATGGCAAGACCTTGCTGGTGGCCGGCGCGTTGCCGGGCGAACGGGTGATGGCGGTGCGGACGGGGCGTCATCGCGGTGTCGATGAGGCCAGGACGGTCGAGGTGCTGCAGGCGGCGCCGGAGCGGGTCGAGCCGCGGTGCGCCCACTTCGGCATCTGTGGCGGCTGCGCGATGCAGCATTACGCCGGCGACCGGCAGATCCTCGCCAAACAGCACGTGCTGCTGGAAAACCTCCGCGAAAGTGGCGGCATCGTTCCCGGACGCGTATTGGAGCCGTTGACCGACGCGACCTGGGGCTACCGTCGCAAGGGCCGTTTTTCGGTGCGGCGGGTCGAGAAGAAGGGCAAGACCCTGGTCGGTTTCCGCGAGACCGATCCGCGCTTCGTGGCCGACATCGCCCATTGCCATACCGTCATCCCGGAGGTCGGCGAGAAGGTCGAAGCATTCGGCGCATTGGTCGAGGGTTTGCAGGCCCGGCGCGAGATCCCGCAGATCGAGTTCATTGCCGGCGATCCGACGCCCGACTTCAATGGCGTCGCGTTGACCGTCCGCCACATGGCGCCGTTGTGCGACGGGGACCAGGCGGCGCTGGTCGCGTTCGGCCAGCAGCACGGGTTCGCGATTTTCCTGCAGCCCGGCGGTGTCGACAGCGTGCATCCGTTGTGGCCGCACGATCCCCGGCTGGCTTTCCGGTTGCCGCAGTGGGATCTGGAGTTCGCATTCCGTCCGCTCGACTTCATCCAGGTCAACGCGGGGCTCAACGGCAAGATGATCCAGTTGGCGATCGACCTGCTGGAGGCGCAGCCGGAGGATCGTGTGCTCGACCTGTTCTGCGGGCTGGGGAATTTCACCTTGCCGCTGGCGCGCTCGGTGCGCGAGGTGGGGGGGGTCGAGGGCGATGCCGGGCTGGTGCAGCGTGCACGTGACAATGCCGCGCGCAACGGCATCGCCAATGCGCAGTTCCACGCCGCCGACCTGTCGAAGGATCTCAGCGACCAGCCGTGGATGGGCGAGGGCTTCGACAAGCTGCTGCTGGACCCGCCGCGTTCGGGCGCGGACTTCGTGCTGGCCGAGCTGCCGCTGAAGCAGTTCAAGCGGATCGTCTACGTGAGCTGCCACCCGGCATCGCTCGCCCGCGATGCGGCGTATCTGGTCAAGGAGCGCGGCTGGACGCTGCAGGCGGCGGGCGTGATGGACATGTTTCCGCATACCGCGCATGTCGAGTCGATCGCGGTGTTCGAGAAGGGGTGATACATCCGTGAAGGGGGGTGTCGATCATCGTTTTTATCCGATTGGACTTCCTGCTTTTGTAGGAGCGGCTTCAGCCGCGATCGGAAACTGTTCGCCCGCGCCCGACTCCAGATCGCGGCTGAAGCCGCTCCTACAACGAAGCCGTTCCGAGGACTCCAATGGCAATTGAAATCGAACGCAAGTTCCTGGTGGCAGGCGATGCCTGGCGTGCCGCCGCGCACAGGGTCGTGCCGATGGCGCAGGGCTACCTGAACGATCTGGCGGCGATGGACGCCGGCGCGATGAAGGCCTCTGTACGCGTGCGCATCGCCGGCGATGAGGCCTTCCTCAATCTCAAGTCGCGCGAACTTGGGCATACCCGGCAGGAGTTCGACTATCCGATCCCGGTCGATGATGCGCGCGCGCTGCTGGCGCTCAGCGTCGGCGGACTGGTCGACAAGCGCCGACACCATGTGGAATTCGAGGGCCACCTGTGGGAGGTCGACGAATTCCTCGGTGACAACGCCGGGCTGGTGGTGGCCGAGATCGAGCTGGACGACGCCGACGCCGTGTTCGCGCACCCGGACTGGCTGGGCAGCGAGGTCACCGACGAGTCGCGCTACTACAACCTCGCGCTGGCGAGCCGGCCGTATTCGCAA
>DASTUE010000010.1:0-41101 GCA_035759805.1 Lysobacter sp.
CCCCGGGTCTTTGACGTCGCGCTACCGGGGCAGGGGGTACTGTCCGCAAACTTCCCGGAGGATTGCCGTCATGCGCCTGCACCGACTCGCCACCGTGCTCCTGCTGCTGTTGTTCGCCGCGCCCGCGTTCGCCGGCATGCACGCCCGGCCGGTCGACTGGGAGGTCGGCGACAGGACCTTCAGCGGCGTGCTGGTCTTTGATGACGCCAATGCGGTCAAGCGCCCGGGACTGGTCATGGTGCCCAACTGGATGGGCGTGACCCCGGCCGCGGTTGCCAGGGCCGGGCAGATCGCCGGCAGCGAGTACGTGGTGCTGGTGGCCGATGTCTATGGCAAGGGCGAGCGGCCGAAGGACAGCGCCCAGGCCGCCGCGATGTCCAAGCCCTTGCGTGACGACCGCGCCCTGCTGCGTAGCCGCATCGAGCAGACGGTCGACGTGCTGCGCCAGCAGGCCACCGATGCACCATTGGACGCCGGCCGGATCGGCGCGCTGGGTTTCTGTTTCGGCGGCACCACCGTGCTGGAACTCGCCCGTGCGGGCAGCCACGTTGCCGGCGTCGTCACTCTTCACGGCGGCCTGTCGACTCCGCTGCCGGCAAAGAGCGGCGCGGTGAAGACGTCGGTCCTGGTGCTCAACGGGGCGAGCGACCAGAGCGTGAGCGCCGCCGACATCGCCAGCTTCGAACATGAGATGGATGCCGCCGGGGCCGACTGGCAATTCGTGAACTTCAGCGGCGCCGTGCACTGCTTCGCCGAGGACGACGCCAACAGCCCGCCGGGCTGCGTCTACAACGAACGCGCCGCCAAACGGGCCTATGAAATGCTGCGCGACTTCTTCCGCGAGCGGTTTGCAGCGAAGTGATGTGCCGGGCGCGCTGCCCTGCACTGCGGTGGGCTGTGGTGCCCAATGAGCCATCGACCGGCAACGCGGTCGTGACCGCGGGGAATCATCGCGCCGTCAGTGGTCCCGGTTGACCGCGTAATCCGCCAGCCCGCGCAGGGCGGCGACATGCTCGTTGTCGTCCAGTTCCGCCAGCGCCTGCTCCGCCAGCCGGGCGTAATCGCGTGCGCGTTGGCGGCTGTAATCGAGCCCGCCGGTGGCATTGATCGCGGCGAGGACGGAAGGCAGCGCATCGGTATCGCCGTGTTCGATCGCCGCGCGCAGGACCGCCGCCGTTTCGGCATCGCTGTGGGCGATGGCGTGGATCAACGGCAGGGTCGCCTTGCCTTCGGCCAGGTCGTCGCCCAGGTTCTTGCCCAGCGTCTGCGCATCGGACGCGTAATCGAGCACGTCGTCGGCGATCTGGAACGCATAACCCAGGTTCAGGCCGTAATCGTGCAGGCGCTGCTGGGTGACTGCATCGGCCCCCGCCAGCAATGCGCCCAGGCGGGTTGCGGCGGCGAACAGCACCGCGGTCTTGCGCTCGATCACGCGCAGATAAGCGGCCTCGTCGGTGTCGGGATTGCGCACGTGCAGCAGTTGCAGCACCTCGCCCTCGGCGATCCGGTTGGTGGTGTCGGCGAGGATCTTCTGCACCTCCATCGACTCCAGCTCGACCATCAACTGGAAGCTGCGCGAATACAGGAAGTCGCCGACCAGCACGCTGGCCGCGTTGCCCCACACCGCGTTGGCGGTCTTGCGGCCACGGCGCAGGTCGGACTCGTCGACCACGTCGTCGTGCAGCAGGGTGGAGGTGTGGATGAACTCGATCACCGCCGCCAGCTGGTGCGCGTCCGGGCCGCGATGGCCCAGTGCCGCGCCCGCCAGCAACAGCAGCATCGGGCGCAGGCGCTTGCCTCCCGCACCGATGATGTACTCCGCGACCTGGTTGATCAGCACCACGTCCGAGGCCAGCCGCTGCCGGATCAACGTATCGACCGCGGCCATGTCGTCGCGGGCGAGGGCCTGGATGTCACCGAGGCCGGGAGTCGAAAGGAGGCGGGCGGAAGCGTGCATGCGGAAAGCGGAAGCGGAGGACGCGTGATTATAGGTGCATCGACGGCACGGACCTGGAGACGTCGGCATGAGCAGGGACGTGGCATCCGGCCCAAAGCCCGACCCCGGCGCAGGGTTTTCACCGACCGCCGTGCTCGGGCAGGCCGGTATACTTGTGCGCCCGTCGCCGCCGGCGACCCCTCTGATAGGACCGCATTCATGGCACGTGGCATCAACAAGGTGATCCTGGTCGGCAACCTCGGCAACGATCCGGACATGAAGTACACCCAGGGCGGCATGGCGATCTGCACCCTGTCCCTGGCGACCACCAGCGTCCGCAAGGACAAGGACGGCCAGCAGATCGAGAAGACCGAATGGCATCGGGTCAAGCTGTTCGGCAAGCTCGGCGAGATCTCCGGCGAGTACCTGAAGAAGGGCCGGCAGGTCTATATCGAGGGCCGCATCGAATACGGCTCCTACGAGAAGGACGGCATCAAGCACTACACCACCGACATCATCGCAGACGAGATGCAGATGCTTGGCGGTGGTGGTGCCGAAGGTGGCGGTGGCGGGAATTTCCGCAGCGAGCGCCCCGCACGCCCGGCCGCACCGCGTCAGGATGCGCCGCGCCGCGAGGCTGCCCCGGCCAAATCGAATGATTTTGGCGACGACTTCGCCGATGACGACATTCCGTTCTGAAGTAGTGCCGTTTCCGATCTTTTACCTTTGAATTTGCCCTTGAAACAGGAGTTGGTGCATGCCGACGTGGCTGGTGACCGGCGGAGCCGGTTTTATTGGTGGGAATTTCGTCCTCGACGCGGTTAAGCAGGGCATCAAGGTGGTCAATCTTGATGCCCTGACCTACGCCGGCAACCTGGACACCTTGTCGGGGCTGGAGGGCCATCCGGACCACCTGTTCGTCCACGGCGAAATCGGCGATGCGGCACTGGTCGCGCGGCTGCTGCGCGAGCATCGCCCGGACGCGGTGATCAACTTCGCCGCCGAGAGCCACGTCGACCGCTCGATCGACGGCCCGGCCGAATTCGTGCAGACCAACGTTGTCGGCACGCTGAGCCTGCTGGAGCAGGTCCGCGATTACTGGAAGTCGCTGGATGCGCCGCAGGGCGACGCCTTCCGTTTCCTGCACGTGTCCACCGACGAGGTCTACGGCACGCTCGGCGAGACCGGCAAGTTCACCGAGACCACACCCTACGCGCCGAACTCGCCGTACTCGGCTTCCAAGGCCGCCTCCGACCATCTGGTGCGGGCGTTCCACCACACCTACGGCCTGCCGGTACTCACGACCAACTGTTCCAACAACTACGGGCCGTACCAGTTCCCCGAGAAACTCATCCCGCTGATCATCGCCAAGGCGCTGGCCGGTGAGCCGCTGCCGATCTATGGCGACGGGCTGAATGTCCGCGACTGGTTGTTCGTGTCAGACCACTGCTCGGCAATCCGGCGCGTGCTGGAAGCCGGTGGAGTGGGTGAGGTCTACAACGTCGGCGGCGAGGCCGAACGCACCAATATCGTGGTGGTGGAAACCATCTGCCGGATGCTGGACGAACGCCGTCCGCTGGCCGATGGCGGCAAGCGCGAGTCCCTCATCACCTACGTGAAGGATCGCCCGGGTCACGATCGCCGTTACGCGATCGACGCCAGCAAGCTGCATGGCGAACTGGGCTGGGAGCCGGCGGTGACCTTCGACGAAGGCATGGCGAAGACCGTCGACTGGTACCTGGACAACGCGGCATGGGTGCAGCGCGTGCTGGACGGCAGCTACCGTCTCGAACGTATTGGCGGCGTCGCATGACGGCCGCATCGACCCGCAAGGGCATCATCCTCGCCGGCGGTTCCGGCACCCGGCTGTATCCGGTCACCCAGGCGATCAGCAAGCAGCTGCTGCCGATCTTCGACAAGCCGATGATCTATTACCCGCTCAGCGTGCTGATGCTGGCGGGCATCCGTGAGGTGTTGATCATCAACACGCCACACGAGCAGGCGCTGTTCCGCAACCTGCTGGGCGATGGCTCGCAGTGGGGGATGAAGATCGAATACGCCGTCCAGCCCAGTCCGGACGGATTGGCGCAGGCGTTCCTGATCGGGCGCGACTTCCTTGCCGGGCAGCCCAGCTGCCTGGTGCTGGGCGACAACATCTTCCACGGTCCGGGGCTGACGGCGATGCTCAAGCGCGCCGGCGAGCGCGATCACGGCGCGACCGTGTTCGGCTATTGGGTCCGCGACCCGGAGCGCTACGGCGTGGCCGAGTTCGACGATGACGGCAAGGTGATCGGGCTGGAGGAGAAGCCGCTCAAACCGCGTTCCAACTATGCGGTCACGGGTCTGTATTTCTACGATGGCCGCGCGAGCGACTTCGCCGCGCAGATCCAGCCATCCCCGCGCGGCGAACTGGAGATCACCGACCTCAACCAGTGCTACCTGGACGACGGCAGCCTGCATCTGGAGCGGCTCGGCCGCGGCTACGCCTGGCTCGATACCGGCACCCACCAGTCGTTGCTGGAGGCATCGAACTACGTGGAAACGATCGAGGCCCGGCAGGGCCTGCGGGTCTGCTGCCCGGAGGAGATCGCCCACAACAACGGCTGGATCGACAACGAGCAGTTGCGCGAACTGGCACAGCCACTGGTGAAAAACGGCTACGGCGAGTACCTGCTTTCGCTGATCGACCGCGGGTACGTCGGATGAAAGTGATCCAGACCGACCTGCCGGGTTGCCTGGTGTTCGAGCCGCGCGTGTTCAGCGATGACCGCGGCTTCTTCTTCGAGACCTTCAACCACGACAAGCTGCGCGAGCACGGCCTGCAGCCCGGGTTCGTGCAGGGCAACATGTCATCGTCGAGCCGCGGCGTCCTGCGGGGGCTGCACTACCAGTGGTCGAAGCCGCAGGGCAAATACGTCTCGGTGGTGGAGGGCGAGGTCTGGGACGTGGCGGTCGACATCCGCCGCGGCTCGCCGCATTTCGGCCGCTGGACCGCCGTGCTGTTGAGCGCGGAGAACAAGCGCCACTTCTGGATCCCGGAAGGTTTTGCACACGGCTTCGTGACCCTCAGCGAGCGGGCGGTGTTTACCTACCTGTGCACCGCGACCTACGACGCCCAGGCGGATGCGAGCCTGCGCTGGGACGATCCGCGGCTGGCGATCGACTGGCCGGTCAGCGCGCCGGTGCTGTCGGCCAAGGACGCCCAGGCACTCTTGCTGGACGAGATCGCTGATGACCGGTTGCCGGTTTTCCAGGGCTGAGTCCGTTCCATGAAGATCCTGCTGATCGGTGGCAATGGCCAGGTGGGCCACGAACTGCAGCGCAGCCTGGAGCCACTGGGCGAGCTGGTCGTCACCACCCGCAATGGCGAGTTGCCCGGCGGCGGTGCGTGCGAGGCACTGGATCTGGCCGATCTTGAGCAGATCGATCCTCTGGTGCAGCGCATCGCGCCGGATGTCGTCGTCAACGCGGCCGCCTACACGGCCGTGGATCGCGCCGAGGACGAGTCCGCGTTGGCGTACCGGATCAATGCCGAAGCGCCCGGCCTGATCGCCCAGGCCTGCCAGGCCGGCGGTGCCGAGTTGATCCATTACTCGACCGATTACGTGTTCGACGGCAGCGGCGGGCGGCCGTATCGCGAGGACGATGGCACCTCGCCTCTGGGGGTTTACGGCGCCAGCAAGCTGGCCGGCGAACAGGCCATCGCGGCCAGCGGCGTGCGCCATCTGATTTTGCGTACCGCCTGGGTGTATGGGCTGTACGGCGGCAATTTCCTGCGCACGATGCTGCGTCTGGGTGCGGAGCGCGATGAACTGCGCGTGGTGGCCGACCAGATCGGATCGCCGACCCCGGCGTGGCTGATCGCCGATGTCACCGCAGCCGTGTTGAAGGGTGGAATCGTCGAGCCCGGCGTGCGCCATCTGGTGAGTGGCGGCCAGACCAGCTGGCACGGTTTCGCGCAGGCGATCTTCGCCGAAGCCAAGGCATCTGGCCTGATCGACAGCGAGCCGCGCGTGCTGCCGATCACCACCGCCGAATTCCCGACCCGCGCGCGGCGTCCGGCCTGGTCGGTGCTGGATACCACGCGCCTGGCGGCCGATTACGGACTGGATATTCCGGACTGGCGGCAGGCGCTGGCGACGACGTTGTCACCCGCCCGTTGATTCCAGCCGTGTGATCGAACCTGCGCATTTTTCCCGGCTGCAGGGGTTCGTAATTGCGCTCGATGCAGTACCCTTCCATCGGGGATCGGGCAATCAGGGGATTCGCCGTTTTATCCACCTTCGATGAATGCCACCGGCCATGCGCCGGCGGCATCTGCCGTGGGTCGGCGGCGCCCGGGTGTCCAGCTGCTTCGAGTCCTCGCGGCCCGGTCCCGGGCTCGTCCGTGCGCCCCGCAATCACAGCCGTTGCGCGATACCGAAGATCCACCGACAGGAGTCCATTTTGAAATCCATTGCCTGCACCGCACTGCTCGCCACCTTGCTGCTGTCGCCGATGGCGAACGGCACTGAATCGCCGTCGACCAGCGCATCGGCGACCACGGCCCGCAAGACCGTCAACATCGACGCCTACATCCGGTCCGACCGTTTCGAGTCGATCAAGATCTCGCCGAAGGGCGACTACTTCGCGGCCACCGTGCCGCTGGAAAATGGCGAGCGCACGGGGCTGGCGATCATGCGCCGGGCCGACAACTCGATCAGCACGACCTTCGCGCTGGACAAGAACACCCACGTGGCCGATTTCCACTGGGTCAATCCCGAGCGCCTGCTGATCAGCATCGCCGAGAAGTTCGGTGCGCTCGAAACGCCCCAGCTCACCGGTGAGCTGTACGCCATCAATGCCGACGGCAGCAAGGGCGCGTTCCTGGTCGGCCAGAGGATGATGGGCGAGGGTCTTGGCACCCGGATCCAGCCGCGCAAGGTCGAGCGGATCGCCGCGTTCCTGATCGATCCGCTGCTGGATGATGACAAGCGGGTGATCATCTCGGTGATTCCTTTCAATGATGATCCGTTCACCCGCGCCGAGATCATGGACGTCTACACCGGCAGGCGGGCCCCGGTTGCCCGCGCCCCCGTGCGCAATGCCGGATTCATCACCGACAGCCAGGGCGTGGTGCGGTTCGCGGTGGGTGCCGGCCTCGACAACAAGCAGCAACTGCATTACCGGGAAGGTGAGGGCAAGCCGTGGCAACTGCTGCACGACCAGGCGGTCGACGACCTGGCGCAGACGCCGATCGGTTTTTCCGCCGACGACCGCACGGCCTATCTGGAGGTCGAGCAGGCCAGCGGCCCCAACGCGATCATCGCCTTCGACATCGCCACCCAGGCACGCACCAAGGTGCTGGTCGATGACATCGCCGATCCGGCGCGGATCCTGCGGACCAGCGGCAACGCCAGTCCGGTCGGGGCGCTGTTGCTCGACGGCAAGCCGCGCACCGCGTTTTTCGACGAGCAGTCCGAGGAGGCGCGCCTGTATCGCAGCCTGGAGGCGGCATTCGGCGGCGAACCCGTGCTGATCACCTCGCAGACCGCCGACGGCAAGGTCGCGCTGGTCCAGACCTGGAGCGACCGCAGCCCGGGCGACTTCTTCCTGTTCGACAAGAAGGCCAAGAAGGCCGGCCACCTGCTGAGCCGGCGCGACTGGTTCGACCCGGCGCAGATGGCGGAGCGGCGCCCGGTCCGGGTGCAGGCACGCGATGGCCTGGCCTTGCACGGCATCCTCACGGTTCCCAACGGCGCCAGCGGGAAGAACATGCCGATGGTGGTGATGCCGCACGGTGGCCCGTTCGGCATCCAGGATTTCTGGGGTTTCGACACCAGTTCGCAGATGCTCGCCGAGGCGGGCTATGCGGTGCTGCAACTCAACTTCCGCGGGTCCGGCGGGTACGGCAAGGCGTTCACCGAGGCCGGCAAGCGGCAGTGGGGCCTGGCGATGCAGGACGACCTGACCGATGCGACCCGCTGGGCGATCCAGCAGGGCGTTGCCGATGCCAATCGCATCTGCATCTATGGCGCCAGCTACGGCGCGTATGCCGCGCTGATGGGCGTGGCGAAGGAGCCGGACCTCTACCGTTGCGCCGTCGGCTACGTCGGTGTCTACGACCTGCCGACCATGCACACCCAGGGCGATGTCCAGCGCCGGGGCTCCGGCGCCACCTACCTGCGCGAGTGGATCGGTGAGCGCCGCGATCTGGATGGCGTATCGCCGAACAAGCTGGCCGACAAGATCAAGGTGCCCGTGTTCCTCGCCGCGGGCGGCCGGGACGAGCGCGCGCCGATCCAGCACAGCCGGTTGATGGAACGAGCGCTGACGGCCGCCGGCGTGCCGGTGGAAACGCTGTACTACGACAACGAGGGCCACGGCTTCTATCTCGACAGCAGCAACCGTGAGTACTACACCCGGCTGCTGGCCTTCCTGTCGCGGCACCTGGGCGGGGCCGAAGCGGCGACCACGTCGAAGTAGCCGGTCCGGCCGGCGCGCACCGGTTGCAGCAATACGACAACGGCACCGTCATGGTGCCGTTGTCGCATGCGCCACGGTCAGCGCATCACTTCACCCCATGCATCCAGCGGCGGGCGATCGGGGTCAGCAGCAGGAACACGACGCCGGAGCCGACACCGATCCACAGCATGATCTCGAACAGGTGGGCGTACTTGCCGGCGGCCACCGCCATGTCGATCGCCTCGCCTTCCACGATGTCCAGCGAGGCCAGCTTGCCGAACTGCGCGGCGATGACCTCCGAGTACGCGGTGCCCAGCCAGAACGCACCCATCATCAGGCCGACCACGCGCGCGACCGAGAGCTGGGTCACCGCCGACAGGCCGATCGGCGACAGGCACATCTCGCCGATCTCCAGCACGAAGTAGGCCAGCACCAGCCACCACACGCTGGCCATCACACCGGTCGCGCCGATCTGCTGCGCGGCCATCAGCAGCGGGATGAACGACAGTCCGGCGAACACCAGACCGATTCCCATCTTGGCCGGCTTGCTGGGGTTGAGCCCGCGCTTGTCCAGCCACGGCCACAGCCACGAGAACACCGGGGCGAGCACGACGATGAAGAACGCGCCCAGGAAGGTCAGCGAGCCGGCCGTCTGCGGCACCAGCACGACGTCATGGGCAATCGCGACCGCCAGTCCGACCGCCATCAGCCCGACCAGCGATTTCGCCAGTCCGCCATGACCGCGGTCGCTGACCATCAGCGCGGCGATCATCAACGGCGGGCTCACCGCCAGCGAATACACCGCCCACGGCAGCGCCGCGGTGTAGTCACCCAGCGAGAGGGAAAACAGGTCCTTGGTCAGCAGGCGGTCGGTGAAGGTCAGCCACGAGCCGTAGGTCTGCTCGTACAGGGCGAAGAAGATCAGCACGCCGAAGATCAGGAACACCAGGGTCAGCATCTGCTGGCGTTCGACCTTGCTGCAATGCTTCCACAGGAACCAGACGAACCACGCCGCCAGTGCGATGGCGATGACATGCATCGCGCCATGCACGGTCCAGGTGCGCTGGATCAGCTGCCACACCACCGCCACGCCCGCGAAGCTGCCCAAGTAGATCCACCATTCGCGCGACAGGCCGGCGACGCGCTCGGCCAGCTTGCCCGGGTCGTTCGGCTCGGCATGCCCGTGCAGGTATTTCTGCCCCCACAGGAACATCACCAGCCCGGCGACCATGCCCAGGCCGGCCGCGCCAAAACCATACTTCCAGCCATAGGTCTCGCCCAGGAAGGCGCAGATCAGCGAGGCGAACAGCGCGCCGACGTTGATGCCGGCATAGAACAGGGTGAAGCCGGAATCGCGGCGCGGGTCGTTCTCCGGATACAGCCGGCCGACGATGGTGGAGATGTTCGGCTTCAGGAATCCCACGCCCATGATGATCAGCGCCAGCGACAGGTAGAACACCTGCAGCGCGCCCTCGTCGCGCACCACCACGCCATCGACCAGACGGGCGGCCTCGCCCTCGTAGGCCATGCCGGTATGGCCCAACACCAGCAGCACCGCGCCCAGCACCACCGCCTTGCGCATGCCCAGGTAACGGTCCGCGAGCAGGCCGCCGATCACCGGCACCGCGTACACCAGCCCGCCGTAGGCACCCAGCAGGTCGTAGCCGGCGTCGTCGCCGAACAGGTGGTACTTGAGGATGTACAGCAGCAGCAGCGCCTTCATCCCGTAGAACGAGAACCGCTCCCACATCTCGGTGAAGAAACAGACGAACAGGCCCTTGGGATGGCCGAGGAATTCGTCGCGCGGGTTGGCCGTGGTTGCGGTCGCGTTGGCGGCTGTGCTCATTGGGTATCCGGCAGGAACGAAGCGCCCGAGTATAGCGATCGGCCCGCGCGGGCCCTGCGGGTTGTGGGCTATCCTCGGCGACTTGCGTCGTTCCCTTTCCGAACCCGGCCATGCAGGCAACCCAGCCCGACCCGGCCTGCGTCCCAGCCCAGCGTCCATCCGGAGCCATCGATGAGCACACCTGTTCCTCCGCGCCTCGCGCCCCCGCAGCTGACATTCCGCGCCGTCGTCCTGGCGATCATCCTGGCGGTGATCCTGGCCGCGGCGAACGCCTACCTGGGTTTGTTCGCCGGCCTGACCATCGCCACCGCGATCCCGGCGGCGGTGGTCTCGATGGGCGTGCTGCGCCTGCTCGGCGGCGGCACGATCCTGGAGAACAACATCGTCCAGACCGGCGCATCGGCGGGTTCGTCTATTGCCGCCGGCGTCATCTTCACCATCCCGGCGTTGATCATCCTGGGTTACTGGGACGACTTCCGGTATTCGTGGGTGCTGGCCATCGCCGGCCTGGGCGGCCTGCTCGGCGTGCTGTTCTCGGTGCCGCTGCGGCGCTCGATGATCGTCGAGGATCCGCTGCCGTTCCCCGAGGGCAAGGCGGCGGCGGAAGTGCTCAAGGCCGGTGACAACCCGGGACCGGGGCTGAAGATCCTGGCCTTGTCCGCGGTCATCGGCGCGGCGGTGAAGCTGGCCGCCCAGAGCGGCCTGCGGATGATTCCCGACAGCTGGGCGCAAGCCGGCTTCCTCGGCAATGGCAAGGCGCTCGCCTACCTGGGCACCGGCCTGTCGCCCGCATTGCTCGGTGTGGGCTACATCGTCGGGCTGAACGTCGGCATCGTCGTGCTGTCGGGCGCGATCCTGTCCTGGCATATCGCGATCCCGCTGTATTACGCGTTCTTCACCGGTACGGATCCGGCCCTGGCAGCCCAGTTGGCCGGGCAGGACGCCACCGGTGCGGCGTTCACCATCTGGAGCGCGAAGGTCCGTTACCTCGGTGTCGGCGCGATGCTGGTGGGCGGCGTGTGGACGCTGTTCTCGCTGCGCAAGTCGCTGGCCTCGGGCATCAAGAGCGGCATCGCCGCGGCGCGCAAGGGCGCCGGCCACGTGGTGGCCGAAACCGAGCGCGACCTGCCGATGAAGTGGATGCTGATCGCGCTGGTGGTGTTCGTACTCCCGCTCGCGGTGCTGTACCACGCGATCGTCGCTGCCGATCCCTCCGTCAGCAGTCCGTGGGCGATCGGCATCCTGATGACGATCATCATGATCATCGCCGGCTTCCTGTTCGTGTCGGTGTCGGCGTATCTCGCCGGCCTGGTCGGCTCGTCCAACAACCCGGTGTCGGGCATCACCATCGCCACGATCCTGTTCGCCTCGCTGGTGCTGGTGCTGCTGCTCGGCCGCGAGTCGCCGATCGGCGCGGTGGCCGCGATCATGATCGGCGCGGTGGTGTGCTGCGCGGCGGCGGTGGGCGGTGACAACCTGCAGGACCTGAAGGCCGGCTACATCGTCGGCGCGACGCCGTGGAAGCAGCAGTTGATGCTGGCCATCGGCGCGTTTTCGTGCGCACTGGTGATGGCGCCGGTGCTGAACCTGCTGTCGGCCGCCTACGGCATCGGCGTACCGACCGCCGAGCATCCCAATCCGTTGGCCGCCCCGCAGGCGATGCTGATGGCGTCGGTCGCCAAGGGCATGTTCGGCGGCGAGCTGCCGTGGGTGATGATCGCCCTGGGCGGCGTGGTCGGCGGGCTGGTGATCGGTCTTGACGAGTGGCTGAAGAAGCGCGGCTCGAAGTTCCGGGTGCCGGTGCTCGCCGCCGCGATCGGCATCTACCTGCCGCTGGAGCTGATGGTGCCGATCTTCCTGGGCGGCCTGCTGGCCCACCTGGTCGAGCGCAGGCAGAAGCTGGCGGCCGACAACGAGGACGACAAGGACCGCATCCACCGTCCGGGTGTGCTGTTCTCCGCCGGCCTGATCACCGGCGAGGCGCTGATGGGCATCGCCATCGCCATTCCGATCGTGGTGTCCGGGCGTGCCGACGTGCTGGCGTTGCCGGCTGCCTGGCACTTCAGCCAATGGATCGGCCTTGCGGTGCTGGCCGTGGTCGGCTGGCTGCTGTACCGCACAGGCGCGAAGGCGCAGCCGGCCACTGCATAGCGGTGGACCGGGTTTGCCGCGATTGCCGCGCGAGCCCTGCCACCGGAGTTCACTGATGTTCCGACAAGAAAGGGGAGTTCCCATGCGTTTTTGTCACGCCGTCATGCCGCTGCTGATCGCGCTTGCGTTGCCCGCGACCAGTCTTTCCGCCCAGGCAGCCACCCGCGGCCTGCAGCCACAGGATCTGGCGACGCTGGATCGCTTCTCCTCGCCGGTCCTGTCGCCCGACGGGCGGCTGGTGGTGTTTGCGAAGAGCGTGACCGACTTCGACGCGAACAAGGCTTCGTCCTCGCTGTGGGTCGAGAACCTGCTTACCCGCGACGCCGCACCGCCGGTGCGCTTGACCCCGGAAGGCTGGAACGTCAATTCACCGGCGTTCTCGCCCGACGGCAGGACGGTGTACTTCCTCAGCGGCAAGTCCGGCACTTCGCAGCTGTATGCGATCCCGGCACAGGGCGGCAAGCCGGTCCAGCTGACTGACTTTCCGCTGGATGTCGGTGGCTACCAGCTCTCACCCGATGGCTCGAAAGTGGCGTTCAACGTCGAGGCGTTCGTCGACTGCGGCAGCGACCTGGCCTGCACCAAGGCGAAGCTCGATGCGCGTGCGGCGAGCCCGGAAACCGGCGTCGTCTACGACCGCATGTTCGTGCGCCATTGGGATGCCTGGAACGACGGCCGCCTCAACCGCGTGTTTGTCACCGCGTTGCCGACCGGCAAGGCGTTGGCGAGCACGGCCACCGCGATCGCGACCGACGTGATCGGCGACGTGCCGTCCCGGCCGTTCGGCGACAGCGGCGAATACACCTGGGCACCGGACGGCCAGTCGCTGGTGATGAGCGTGCGCAAATCCGACCGCACGGAACCGTGGTCGACCAATTTCGACCTGTACCAGGTCAGCGCGGATGGCAGCGGCGCGGCGAAGAACCTGACCGCCGCCAACCTTGCCTGGGACACCGGCCCGGTGTTCAGCCAGGGCGGCGACCGCCTGTATTACCGCGCGATGAAGCGTCCCGGCTTCGAGGCCGACCGCTTTGGCGTGATGGTGCTGGACCTGGCGACCGGCGAGAGCCGCGAGATCGCCCCGGACTGGGACCGCTCGGCGGACAGCATCGCGCTGTCGGCGGACGGGACGACGCTGTACGTCACCGCCCAGCAGGTGGGCCAGCACCCGTTGTTCGCGGTCGATGTCGACAGCGGCGCAGTGACCGAACTGGTCGGCGACGGCAGCATCGGTTCGGTGCAGGTCGCCGGCGACACGCTCGCGTTCACCCGCAACAGCCTGACCAGCGGCAACCAGGTGTTCACCGGCAGCACCGATGGCGGGTTCGAGCGGGCGATCACCCCGAGTGCCGGCGAGATGCTGCCGGAGGTGGCGTTCGGCGAGTTCGAGCAGTTCAACTTCAAGGGCTGGAACAACGACACCGTGCACGGCTACGTGCTCAAGCCGTGGAACTACGAGGAAGGCAGGCAGTACCCGGTCGCGTTCCTGATCCACGGCGGCCCGCAGGGCAGCTTCGGCAATGGCTGGAGCACCCGCTGGAACCCGCAGACCTATGCCGGCCAGGGCTATGCGGTGGTGATGATCGATTTCCACGGCTCCACCGGCTACGGCCAGGCCTTCACCGATGCGATCAGACAGCACTGGGGCGACCGCCCGCTGGAGGACCTGCAGAAAGGCTGGAAGGCGGCGCAGGACAAGTACGCGTTCCTCGATGGCGGCAACGCCTGCGCTCTGGGCGCCAGCTACGGCGGTTACATGGTCAACTGGATCGCCGGCAACTGGCACACGCCGGCCTCGGGCGCGTGGAAGTGCCTGGTCAACCATGACGGCGTGTTCGACACCCGGATGATGGGTTTCGTCACCGAGGAGCTGTGGTTCACCGAGTGGGAGAACGGCGGCAGCCCGTGGGACAAGGGCGCCGACTACGAGACGTTCAACCCCAGCCGCCACGTCGCCGACTGGCGCGTGCCGATGCTGGTGGTCCACGGTGAGATGGACTTCCGGATTCCGGTCAGCCAGGGCCTGGGTGCGTTCACCGCGTTGCAGCGTCGCGGCATCGAGTCGAAGTTCCTGTACTTCCCGGACGAGAACCACTGGGTGCTCAAACCGCACAACTCGGTGCAGTGGCACGCCTCCGTCAACGGCTGGCTGAAGCAGCATCTGGGCCAGTAGGCACGACATCGGGACCGGTCGCGGGCGATTGCCGCGGCCGGTTTTCCGCATGAGTCATCCCCCGTTTTCCTTCCTTGCGTGCCGGCTGCGCCGGCCTGCCTTTGCCGACCTTTCCCCCTGACCGCCATGCGTCCGCCGATGGCTTCGGAGTCTGATCCATGCCCGACATTTCCACCGCCCTGATCACCGACGACGCCGTCGTCCTCGGCCTGCTCGCCGTCACGCTGGGGGCCGTGTTCTGGACGGCATCGCGTCCGGACGGGTTCTGGCAGAAGTTCTACAACGTCGTGCCCGCATTGCTGGTCTGCTACCTGGTGCCGGCGATCTTCAACAGCATCGGCCTGATCGATGGGGCCGGCTCGGGCCTGTACCCGATGGCGCGTGACTACCTGTTGCCCAGCGCCCTGGTGCTGTTCTGCGTGGCGATGGACATCGGCGCGATCCTGCGGTTGGGGCCGAAGGCGCTGATCATGTTCCTCACCGGCACCGCCGGGGTGATGCTCGGCGCGCTGGTGTCGTTCTGGGCAATGGGCTTCATCCACCCGGAGACGGTGGCCAACGAGACCTGGCGCGGCATGACCACCGTGGCCGGCAGCTGGATCGGCGGCGGCGCCAACCAGGCGGCGATGAAGGAGGTGTTCGAAGTCGATGCGACGCTGTTCGGACAGTTCGTCGCGGTCGACGTGATCGTGGCGTACTTCTGGATGGCGATCCTGCTGTTCATGGCGCCGCGCGCGACCACTTTCGATCGTTGGGTCGGCGCGGACACCTCCGCGATCGAGGACCTCAAGCGGCATATCGCGACCTACCAGTCCGAGCATGCGCGGGTGCCGACCATGACCGACTTCATGCTGATCTTCGCGGTCGGGCTTGGACTCACCGGCCTGTCGCATTTCCTCGCCACCCCGCTGGTGGGCTGGATTCAATCCTTGCCGCTGGAGTGGCGCCTGCAGGACTACAGCCTGGACTCGCGGTTCTTCTGGATCGTGGTGTTTGCGACCACCTTCGGGGTGATCCTCAGTTTCACCCGCGCCCGCCGGCTGGAGGGCGCGGGGGCTTCCACCATCGGCTCGGTGATGCTGTACGTGCTGATCGCCACGATCGGCATGCAGATGGACCTGAAGGCGCTGGCGGACAAGCCGATGCTGCTGTTGCTCGGGGCGATCTGGATCAGCGTGCATGCCGTTTTGCTGGTGGGCGTGGCGCGGCTGATCCGTGCGCCGCTGTTTTTCCTCGCCGTCGGCTCCCAGGCCAATATCGGCGGGGCGGCATCGGCACCGGTGGTGGCCAGCGCGTTCCATCCGTCACTGGCTCCGGTCGGCGTGTTGCTGGCCGTGTTCGGTTACGCGCTGGGCACCTACTGCGCCTACATCACGGGGCTGGGCCTGCAGTGGCTGGCCGGCTGACGCGGCTGTTTCCTACAGCCAGTCCCTACAACCAGCCCGAGCGCTTGAACATCCGGTACAGCACCACCACGCTCACCGCGACCGCGCCGATCAGGATCGGGTAACTCCAGCGCCCGTGCAGCTCGGGCATGGCGCTGAAGTTCATCCCGTACCAGCTGGCGATCAGCGTGGGCGCGGCCAGCAGCGCGGCCCACGCGCCCAGGCGCTTGACGACCTCGCCCTGGCGCACGGTGACCAGGGACAGGTTGACGCTGACCGCCGCGGTCAGCATCTCGCGCAGGGTGTCGGTGTTCTCGTTGATACGCATGGCATGGTCGTGGATGTCGCGGAAATACAGCTGCATTTCCTCGTCGATGAGTTCCGCCCGCGGGCGTGCCAACTGGGCCAGGACATCCTGCAACGGCGCGACCGCCATGCGCAGCCGGGTCAGCTCGCGCTTGAGGTCGTAGAGTTTCTGCACGGTGTGCTTGCGGAAATCGTCGGCAAATATGTCCTGCTCCAAGGCGTTGAGCGCGTTGCTGAACTCGTCGACGATCGGCAGCAGACGGTCGACGACCATGTCGAGCACCACATACAGCGCCCCTGCCGAGCCGTGCTGCAGCAGTTCCGGTTCGCGCTCCATCCGTGCGCGAGCGGTTGCGTAGCTGCTGGAAGCGCCGTGGCGCACGCTGACCAGGTAGCGCGGGCCGACGAACAGGTGGGTTTCACCGAAATGGATCTCGCCATCGATCGCCTGCGCGGTGTGCACGGCGATGAACAGCGAGCGGCCGTAGGTTTCGATCTTCGGCCGCTGGTGCGCGTTGCTCGCGTCCTCGATGGCCAGGTCGTGCAGGTCGAACTCCTCCTGCAGCTTCTCCAGGATCGCGTCGTCGGGCTCGTACAGGCCGACCCAGACGAAGCTGCCATCGTCCACCGCCAGCACGTCGCTGATCGCATCCAGGTCGATATCCCGCCGGCTGCCATCGCGACCGTAGGCGGCGCAGTTGACCACGCTCGCAGGCAGCAGCCTGGGCAGGTCAGGGTGGGGCGTGTCGGCGATATCCATCATCGGCATCCTGCCCGTGCGCTGGACAGGCGGCAAGGACCAGGAGAATTGCCGTCGTCCCGGCGAAGGCGGGGACCCAGTGACTTCAAATCACTGGAAGCAAAGGCTCCGGGTTCCCGCCTTCGCGGGAATGACGGGAAAAAGTCGAGTTGCTCGGACGTTCCTAGCGGCGCAGTCCCAGCATCAGGCCAAGGTGGATCGGCAACAGCAGCACGATCCAGTGCAGGTTCTGCTGCGGCAGCAACTGCAGCCAGTGGGTGGAAAGTCCCAGCGCGGCCAGCACCGCCATGGTCGTCAGTACGAGGCCGAACCAGCGTCCCGGCGAACGTCCGCGCAACATCTGCCAGCCGCCCGGCAGCAATGCCCAGGCCAGCGGGTTGAGCAGCAGCAGGTTGTAGTTGGCCCAACCGAACCGGTGCTCGGTACCGAACCAGATGAACAGCATCAGCGCGCCGACCAGGCCGGCCAGCGTCCAGGCCGGCAGCGCGATTGCCGCCGCGATGCGGGGCTTGTGGATGCCCAGCCAGCGCAGCCCTGCGCCCAGGGCGATGCCGGCCAGCAACCAGGGCCACCAGCGTTGCGGCATTTCCGGCGGTTCCGGGTGAAGCCGGTGCGGCAGCAGTTCGATTTCCTCGGTGACCAGCGGCCGCCCCCCGGTGTTGCGGGCGTGGCGCAGCGCCGCGGCCAGCCGCATCGGCACGAACGACTCGCCCCAGATCGGCAGCGGCTGGTCCGCCGCGCGCCCCAGGCCGATGTCGAAGCCCAGCCGCATCCAGAAGTCGGGCGATGCCAGCCGGGTCGCTTCGCTGCGGAAGGTGCTGCCGCGCGATCCGCCCATTTGCCGGCGCAGGCCACCGTCGAGCACCCGGTCCAGCGCATCGCGCACCCGGGTCGAGCAGTTGTCGAGGAAGTAGTCGTAACGGTAGTGCGCGTTTTCCGGCCGCGCGTTCTCCGCCAGCGCGTCGGCGAGTACCTGCGCTTGCGCGTCGTCCAGATCCAGCCATTGGAGGCTGACGCCGCGGCCGACTTCACGGTAGTACGCCATGTCCTGTTGCAAGGGCAGGGCGACCAGCTGGTAGCGCATGTCACCACGCACGAAACGGCTGATGAAGTCCGCTTCGGTCGGGTCGAAGTAGCCGAAGTTGTAGGAGGTCGCGGTGCCTGCGACCGGGTCCGCGACCAGGATCGCGTTGTGGCCGAAGCGCTCGAAGAATATCTCGCCGGGCTGCATCGTCACCACGCCGATGCGCGGTGCGGCGACGGCGGCGAACGCGCACAGCCACAGCAGTGCCAGCAGCGCCAGTTGCCCCAGGGCGCCGGCACGGGCCGCGTCCTGTGCGGAGTTGGAGTCGGGTGCCGAACGGCCGATCCCACCACTGCCGGCCAGGCCGTCAGGCGTCACCCAGCACGCTCACGTGGAAGGCATGGACCCGTCGCGCATCGGCGCTGGCCACGCGGAACACGAACCGGCCCAGGATCAGCTCCTCGCCGGCCTCGGGCAGGTGGCCGATCGCGGCGATCACCAGGCCGCCGATCGTGTCGTACTCGTCGTCGTCGAAGTCCGCACCGAAGTGGTCGTTGAAGTCCTCGATCGGCGCCAGCGCATCGACCACGAACTGGCCGTCGGCCTGGGCCGAGATCAGCGCATCCGGATCCTCGGCCTCGTCGTGCTCGTCGTCGATGTCGCCGACGATCTGCTCCAGCACGTCCTCGATCGTGAGCAGGCCGGCCACACCGCCGTGCTCGTCGATCACGATCGCCATGTGGTTGCGCGACTGGCGGAACTCGCGCAGCAGGATGTTCAGCCGCTTGGACTCGGGTATCAGCACCGCCGGGCGTACCAGCTCGTGGATGCTGACCGGGCCGTTGTCGGCGACCACGCCCTGCAACAGGTCCTTGGCCAGCAGGATGCCGATGATCTGGTCCTTGTCCTCGCCGTGCACCGGGAAGCGCGAGTGGCCGGACTCGACCACCTGCTTCATCAGCTCCAGCAAGGGCATGTCGGCCGGCAACATGACCATCTGCGAACGCGGGATCATCACGTCGCCGACGCTGAGGTCGGAGATCGCGATCGCCCCCTCCATCATGGTCAGCGTGTCGACCTCGATCAGTCCATCGGACTGGCAATCGCGCAACAGCTCGACCAGATCCTCGCGGGATGACGGCTCGCCCGACAGCGCGGAGCTGATGCGGTCGAACCAGGAACGGCGCTTGTCGTGCCGCTCCGGCGCGTCGTGCGCGGAAGGCTGGGTGGGGGTACTACTGTCGTCCTCGGACATGGATCGCATTCATTGGATACGTCCGGGGGATGGACGCCAAGGCGAGTCTAGCGCATGCAATGAGCGCGGTAGCGCGTCAGGCGCGCGTGCGGGTCATGGCGCTTCCAGATAGGGGTCGGTGATCCCCAGCGTGGCCAGGATCTCGCGTTCCAGTTGCTCCATGCATTCCGCCTCGCGCTCGTCCTCGTGGTCCCAGCCCAGCAGGTGCAGCACGCCATGCACGGTGAGGTGGGCGTAGTGCGCGTTCAGCGGCTTGCCCTGCTCGGCGGCTTCGCGGGCCACCACCGGCGCGCAGATCACCAGGTCGCCCAGCAGCGGCAACTTCACCCCTTCCGGGAGGTCGGCCGGGAAGCTGAGCACGTTGGTGGCGTAGTCCTTGCCGCGGTAATGGCGATTGAACGATTTCCCTTCCCTGGCATCGACCAGGCGGATCGCCAGGTCGGCTTCGCGGATCCGTCCATCCAGTGCGGCGGCCACCCAGCGCCGGAAGCTGTTGGCGGCGGGAATGCCGGTGCGCGGCAGGCCGTAGCTGATGGAGACGTCGAGCAGGGTGGGGCCGAGAGTCATGGGCGATGGATCCTGGGCGGGCCGGTTCAGTCGCCGGTTCCGGTTGGGGCGGCCCCGGAGGGAGCGTCCCGGGCGTCGCGCGCCTCGTAGGCATTGACGATGCGGGCCACCAGCGGATGGCGCACCACATCGTGCGACTCGAAGAAGGTGAAGCTGATGCCGTCGACGCCGTGCAGCACCTCCAGCGCATCCTTCAACCCGGATTTCTGGTGCTTGGGCAGATCGTTCTGGGTCAGGTCGCCGGTGACGACGGCGGTGCTGCCATAGCCGATCCGGGTCAGGAACATCTTCATCTGCTCGATCGTGGTGTTCTGCGCCTCGTCGAGGATCACATACGCATCGTTAAGCGTGCGTCCGCGCATGTAGGCCAGCGGCGCAATCTCGATGACGTTGCGCTCCAGCAGCTTGAGCACCTTCTCCACGCCGAGCATCTCGTACAGCGCGTCGTACAGCGGCCGCAGGTAGGGGTCGACCTTCTGCGACAGGTCGCCGGGCAGGAAGCCGAGCTTCTCGCCGGCTTCCACCGCCGGGCGCACCAGCACCAGCCGCTGCACGCGGGATTCGTTCAGGGCCTCCACCGCGCTGGCGACGGCGAGGAAGGTCTTGCCGGTGCCGGCCGGGCCGATGCCGAAATTGATGTCGTGGGTCGCGATCGCATGCAGGTACCTGGCCTGGTTGGCCCCGCGGCCACGGACGGTGCCGCGCTTGACCCGGATCACGACCTCCTGCGGCTCGATGTCCTCGTCCACGATGCGCTGGGCATCGACGCCGGTCAGGGCAAGGTGGATCGCATGTTCGTCGAGCGTGTGCCCGTCGGCCTCACGCCACAGCTCGCGCAGCACCTTCTCGGCGGCACCGACCGTCGCCTTCGGGCCGGTCACGCGGAACACGTTGCCGCGGTTGGCGATTTCCACCCCGGTACGCAACTCGATCATGCGCAGGTGGCCATCGAAGGGGCCGTTGAGGTTGGCCAGCCGCTCGGCATCGGGCGGATCCAGGGCGAACTCGGAAATCGTGCGTGAAGCCATCGGTGGACTGTCTTCCGTGGGCACGCCAGCTTGCACCCGGCGCGGACTTTTCGCAAAGTGGCCGGATCATTCAAGGGGGCAAGACCATGCAGGCAACGCGCGCGACACAGGGCTGGCAGCGTCAGGGCGGCAGGCTTCAAGGAGGTTTGTTGAAGTCGACCCTGCTGGCGATGCTGCTGCCGCTCGCCGCTGCGGCCGGCGCGGCCGAGGTGACCGTGTTGACCGCGACCCGGATCCACACCATGGACGCCCTGCAACCGCGTGCGCAGGCGATGGCGTTCGACGAGGGTGGCAGGATCCTGTCCGTGGGTTCCGGCGAGGCGCTGCTGCGGCAATACCCCGACGCCAGACGGCTGGATGTCGGCAACGCCACGGTGATCCCGGGGCTGATCGACGCACACGGCCATGTCGCCGGTCTGGGATTGAACGCGATGCAGACCGATCTGGCCGGTGCCAGCAAGGACGAAGCCCTGCAGAGGCTGCGCGATTTTGCCGCCGACCTGCCCGAGGGCGTCTGGCTGCTGGGGCGTGGCTGGGACCAGAACCTGTGGCCGGAAAAACAGTTCCCGACGGCCACCGACCTGGATGCCGCATTCCCCGATCGCCCGGTCTGGCTGCGCCGGGTCGATGGCCATGCGGGCTGGGCCAACAGCGCGGCGATGGCGCGGGTGGAGCGCGACCTGGGCGGCGACTGGCAGCCCGACGGCGGCAAGATCGAGCGTGATGGACAAGGCCGGCCGAGCGGTGTGTTCGTCGACGCGGCGATGGATCTGGTCGATGCGCAGGTGCCCGAGCTTGACGATGCCATCGCCGAGCGCGCCCTGGCATTGGGCATGCAGGCTGCCGTCGAGCACGGCCTGACCGGCGTCCACGATGCCGGCGTGTCGCTGGCCACGCTGCGGCATTACCAGCAGCTGGCCGATCGCGGCGAGATGCCGCTGCGGATCAATGCGATGGCGGCCGGTGATGGCGATGCATTGGCGATGCTGTGCCGCGATGGCCTCTATCAGCATCGCTCCGGGCACCTGCAGATGCGCTCGGTGAAGTTGTTCGCCGACGGCGCGCTGGGCAGTCGTGGCGCGGCGTTGCTGACCGACTACAGCGACGACCACGGCAACCGCGGACTGTTGATGGCCAAGCCGGAGCAGCTTGCCGAGGCCACCGCGAAAGCCCGCCGTTGCGGAGTGCAGGTGGCGACCCACGCGATTGGCGACCGGGGCAACCGGGTCGTGCTGGATGCCTACACGCAGGCGCTGGGGAACGAGGTCGGTGGCGATCACCGCTGGCGTATCGAGCACGCCCAGGTGCTGTCACCGGACGACCTGCCGCGACTGGCGCAGATGGGCGTGATCGCCTCGATGCAGCCGACCCACGCCACCAGCGA
This sequence comes from Lysobacter sp., assembly GCA_035759805.1. Lineage (GTDB taxonomy): Bacteria > Pseudomonadota > Gammaproteobacteria > Xanthomonadales > Xanthomonadaceae > Novilysobacter. The sequence continues at coordinate 22,260 of DASTUE010000010.1, forward strand.
CATGCCCTGGGCGGGTGATCGCCTGGGACCGCAGCGGATCGAGACGGCCTACGCATGGCGCGAGTTGCGCGACAGCGGCGCGCGATTGGCGCTGGGCTCGGATTTCCCGGTCGAATCGGTCGACCCGCGGCTGGGCCTGTACAGCGCCACCACCCGCACCGACGCGGACGGCCTGCCTTTGGGCGGCTGGCAGCCGGAGGAAAAGCTCACCGCCTTCGAGGCGCTACGTGGCTTCACCCTGGACGCCGCATACGCCGGTTTCGACGAGGATGAAGTGGGCAGCCTGGAAGTCGGCAAGCGCGCCGATTTCGTCGTGCTGGCGCAGGATCCGCTGGTGATCGATCCCGTGCAGTTGCGCGCATTGCACGTGCTGGCGACCTACGTCGACGGTCGTGCCGTGTACACCGCACCGACGGAGTAGCAGGGCGGTCTGCGGTGCCGGGCCCGGTTGCATGGGTGCAAAGTGAAGATGCCGCAAGGGCCTCGCAACCGCATCACGGGCTTCCGGAAGTCGCCACCCGGCCGCGCAGCGAGTTGCTCATCGCATCGGTGATCACGACATCCACGAACTGGCCGACCAGGCGCGGGTGCCCCGCGAAGTTCACCGAGCGCATGTTCTCGGTGCGGCCGGTCAGTTCGTTGGCATCCCGCCGCGACGGCCCTTCGACCAGCACCCGCTGGGTGCTGCCGACCATCGCCTCGCTGATCTTCTTCGCGTTGGCATTGAGCAGCGTCTGCAGCCGCGCCAGCCGCGCCTGCTTGTCGGCATCGCTGGTGAGGTCTTCCAGGTCCGCAGCCGGGGTGCCCGGACGGCGCGAATAGACGAATGAATAGGACTGGTCGAAACCGACATCCTCGATCAGCTTCAGGGTCTTCTCGAAATCCGCCTCGGTCTCGCCGGGAAACCCGACGATGAAATCCGAGGAGATCGAGATGCCCGGACGTACCGCCCGCAGCTTGCGGATCTTCTGCTTGAACTCCAGCGTGGTGTAGCCGCGTTTCATCGCCGCCAATACCCGGTCGCTGCCGGCCTGCACCGGCAGGTGCAGGTAGTTGGCCAGCTCCGGCACATCGCGATAGGCCTCCACCAGCGAATCGGAGAACTCCAGCGGGTGCGAGGTGGTGAAACGGATGCGGTCGATGCCGTCGATCTGCGCGATGGTGCGGATCAGCAGGCCGAGATCGGCGATGCGGGTTTCTCCACGGTCGGCATCGTCGTCGGCCGGGTAGGGGCCCTGATAGGCGTTCACATTCTGCCCGAGCAGATTGACCTCGCGCACGCCTTGCGCGGCCAGCTGGGCGACCTCGACCAGCACGTCCTCGAACGGCCGGCTGACTTCCTCGCCACGGGTGTAGGGCACCACGCAGAAGCTGCAGTACTTGCTGCAGCCTTCCATGATCGACACGAAGGCGCTGGGGCCGTCGGCGCGCGGTGCCGGCAGGCGGTCGAACTTCTCGATTTCCGGAAAGCTGATGTCGACCTGCGGCACGCCCGACTCGCGACGCTCACGGATCAGTTCCGGCAAGCGGTGCAGGGTCTGCGGGCCGAACACGAGGTCCACGTATGGCGCGCGCTTGATGATCGCCGCGCCCTCCTGGCTGGCCACGCAGCCGCCCACACCGATCAGGACGGGCTTGTCGCCCTGCTTGAGGGCTTTCCAGCGTCCGAGTTGGCTGAACACCTTGTCCTGCGCGCGTTCGCGGATCGAGCAGGTGTTGACCAGGATGACGTCGGCTTCCTCGACGTTGGTGGTCAACTCCAGACCGTCGGACGCGGCCAGGACGTCGGCCATCTTGGCCGAGTCGTACTCGTTCATCTGGCAGCCGTGGGTCTGGATGAAAAGTTTGCCACGGGCGGGTTGGGCGCATGCCGCGTCGTTCGCGGGTACGGGGGGAACTGAATTGCTGGTCATTGGGATGAGTCCGGGTAGGGCGGCGGTGACTCCGCGCCGGATCTGGCTGGGAAAGACCGCTAGTCTAGCGATCCGGTGGCCGCGGGTGGGGTGGTCATCGCGTTTTACGGATCAAGCACTTGGCACCGTCGAAGCGAAAGGAGACACTGGTGGCCATGAGGGGGACTCTGCTGCTGTTCGGACTTGCATGCCTGCTGGTCGCCACGCCCGTGGCGGCCGGCACGGTTTACCGTTGCGATAGTCCCGATGGCGCCCGCAGTTACGTCAGCAAGCGGATCGCCGGCGCGAAATGCAGTCCGGTCAGCAGCCATGCCCCGGCCCAGCGGCCGCCAGCGCTGCGCCTGCCGGCATCCACGCCGCCGCCGGACCCCGCTGTCGGCAGTGTCACGCAAGCGGACGCGACCATGGGTTCGCCCGCATCGATCAACAGCGGTGCCCCGGCGACCTTCCTGGCCAACGCCGCGCCGATCAGTCCGGTGAAGCCCGGTGCACGCGGTGCACGGCGCGTCCAGGGGCAGGTGTATTCCTACATCAAGGACGGCGTCCGCCATTACACGAGCGCCAGGCCCAAGGGCCTCGCCAATGCCGGCGCGGTGCGCACGATCCAGTACAGCTTCCTGGAAACCTGCTACGCCTGTGGCGCCACGCCCGGCGTCAACTTCGGCAATGTCCGTCTCAATACCGATGCCTACCGCGACGAGATCGCCGCCGCCGCACGCAAGCACGGCATCGACGAGGCGATCGTGCGCGCGATCATCCATGCCGAATCCGCCTTCAACCCCAACGCGCTGTCCCGGGTGGGCGCGCAGGGGCTGATGCAACTGATGCCGGCCACCGCGCGGCGGTTCAATGTCAGCAACGCGTTCGATGCCAGCCAGAACATCCAGGGGGGTGTGGAATACCTGGCCTGGCTGCTGAAGCGCTTCGACGGCAACCTCACCCTGGCGGCGGCGGGTTACAACGCCGGCGAGGGCGCCGTGGACAAGTACAAGGGGGTGCCGCCCTACGGTGAGACGCAGCGGTACGTCCAGCGTGTGGGAGTGCTGGCCGAGCGCTACCGGGCCGTGCATTAAGCGGCGCAGGCCCGGGTAAATAGATGCGTTGTCGGGCGCGGCATGGGGTGCCGCGACGCCGGATTGATGGCGCGCTGGATTGTCGGGCCGTTCATCATTCCGTTACACTTCCCCGTCTTTATGAGCCGCCAGCCGTCGCCAGTGGTGCCGGTCGCGTGGTGGAACGTCGATTACCAGCTTTGCGGAGTGCCGGATGACCAACCCAGGGGTCAATGATCCTCAACATGTGCCTGTCAGCGATCCCGCGAACGAACCCGTCAATCCGGGGCGCCGCAGGTTCCTGACCGCGACCACCAGCGTTGTCGGTGCCGTCGGCGTCGGTTTCGCCGCCGTGCCCTTCATCAAGTCGTGGAACCCGAGCGACCGGGCCAAGCAGGCCGGCGCACCGATCACGGTCGACATCACCCCGCTCGAGGATGGCCAGCGCCTGGTCCGCGAATGGCGTGGCCAGCCGATCTGGATCGTCCGTCGTACCGAAGCGGTGCTGGAGCTGCTGCCGACCCTGGACGACCACCTGCGCGATCCGCTGTCGAAAAACCCCGATCAGCAGCCCGGGTACGTCCTCACGGACTTCCCGGAACTGCGTTCGATCAAGCGCGACGTCTCGGTGCTGGTCGGCCTGTGCACCCATCTGGGCTGCTCGCCGGAAATGAAGGCGGAAATCCGCCCCGAACCGTTCGATCCGAACTGGAAGGGCGGTTATTTCTGCCCTTGCCACAAGTCCAAGTTCGACATGGCCGGACGCGTGTTCGATGGCGTGCCGGCACCGACCAACCTGCTGGTGCCACCGCATTTCTATGCCGACGACAACACCCTCGTGATCGGCCTCGATCCCTCTTCCAACCAGGGAGCTGTCTGAGCCATGGCGAACATCTTCATCCGCAGCGCCAATGGCGTGATGGACTGGGTCAACGAGCGCGCACCGGCGATGATGCCGGTCTACCGCAAGCACATGACCGAGTACTACGCACCGAAGAACTTCAACTTCTGGTACTACTTCGGCGTGCTGGCGATCGTGGTGCTGGTCAACCAGATCCTCACCGGCATCTTCCTGACCATGCATTACAAGCCGAGCGCGGCGGAAGCGTTCTCCTCGGTCGAATACATCATGCGCGACGTGGAGTGGGGCTGGCTGATCCGCTACATGCACTCCACCGGCGCGTCGCTGTTCTTCATCGTCGTCTACCTGCACATGTTCCGCGGCTTGATGTACGGCAGCTACCGCAAGCCGCGCGAGCTGGTGTGGATCCTGGGCATGCTGATCTACCTGGTGCTGATGGCCGAGGCCTTCATGGGCTACGTGCTGCCGTGGGGGCAGATGTCGTTCTGGGGCGCGAAGGTGATCATCTCGCTGTTTGGTGCGATCCCGGTGATCGGCACCGGCCTGACCGAGTGGATCATGGGCGATTACCTGCCTTCCGATGCCACGCTGGGTCGTTTCTTCGCCCTGCATGTGATCGCGCTGCCGCTGGTGCTGCTGCTGCTGGTCGTGCTGCACATCGGCGCGCTGCATGAAGTGGGTTCCAACAACCCCGACGGCATCGAGATCAAGAAGGGACCGAAGGGCAACCGCTGGGACGCCAACAAGCCCGCCGACGGTATCCCGTTCCATCCGTACTATTCGGTGCACGACCTGGTCGCGGTCGGTGTCTTCCTGATGATCGCCGCGTTCATCATCTTCTTCGCGCCCGCGTTCGGTGGCTGGTTCCTCGAGCACGACAACTTCGTCGAAGCCAACCGCCTGGTCACCCCGGAGCACATCAAGCCGGTCTGGTACTACACCCCGTTCTACGCGATGTTGCGGGTGATCCCCGACAAGCTGGGTGGCGTGATGGTGATGTTCGGCGCGATCGCGATCCTGTTCGCGGTGCCGTGGCTGGACCGCAGCCCGGTCAAGTCGATCCGCTACAAGGGCTGGATCTCCAAGGCCATGCTGGCGCTGCTGGCGGTGTGCTTCGTCTGGCTGGGCAAGATCGGTTCCGGTCCGGGTACCGACCCGATGGAAACCCAGATCGGCCGCGTGCTGACCTTCCTGTACTTCGCCTTCTTCATCACCATGCCGCTGTGGACCAGGATCGACAAAACCAAGCCGGTGCCGGATCGGGTGACGATGCATGAATAAGTCCACGAGCCTCCCCATTCGCCGGTCAGTTACGGTCAAATCGCATATGTTCGCCAAATTCGCCCTCTTCGTTGCCGGCCTGCTGGTGTCGGCAGCGGCGTTCGCCGCCGGCGGCGGTGGCCTGCAGCAGTCCGGTACGGACCTGAACGACCGCGGGTCGCTGCAGCGCGGCGCCAAGCTGTACCTGAACTACTGCGCGGGTTGCCACTCGTTGAAGTACCTGCGGTACTCGCGTCTTGCCACGGACCTGGGGCTGACCGAAGACGAGGTCATGGAGAACCTGGTGTTCACCGGGGCGAAGTTCGGCGACCACATCGAGATCGCGATGCCCGAGGCGGGTGCCACGAACTGGTTCGGCAAGATGCCGCCGGATCTCAGCCTGGTCTCACGCTCGCGCGGCAGTGACTGGCTGTACACCTATCTGAAGTCGTTCTATCTCGACGAGACGTCTGCGCTGGGCTGGAACAACCAGCTGTTCCCGAACGTCTCCATGCCCAATCCGTTGTGGCAGATGCAGGGCCTCCAGCATGCCGAGTACGGCGCGCCGGATGCAGCCACCGGCGAGCGCATGATCACCGGACTGAAGGTCACCCAGGCCGGTGACATGACGCCGCAGGCATTCGATCAATCGGTTCGCGACATCACAGCATTCCTCGAGTACGCCGGTGAACCGGCGGTCCTCAAGCGCCAGAGCATCGGCGTTTGGGTGATCCTGTTCCTGGCGGTGTTCACGTTCCTTGCCTGGTTGTTGAAGAAAGAGTACTGGCGCGACGTGCACTAGTTACCCACGGATCCATCGGCAAGCCCGGAGTCGACAATGGCTCCGGATTTCAACGTGAAGGTGGGCACGGACGCCACTTTCCGATGGATGACGGGTAGCGCTACTTGAGGCCGTGACGACTGTCCACGCTGGGTGGATAGCGTCTTGCGTCCGGCGGATTCCGGGCGTTGGAGAGGTCGACAATGGCGGCAAGCCCACGTATGCGTAATGCCCTTACCCTGTTTTCCGCGAACGACTGCGTGCTGTGCCACCGGGTGAGGCTGGTACTGGCGGCCAAGGGTGTCACCTACGACCTGATCGAGGTCGATCCGCAGAATCCTCCCGAGGATCTCATTGACCTCAACCCGTACCACTCGGTGCCCACCCTGGTGGAGCGCGACCTGGTGCTGTACGCGGCCAGCGTGGTCAGCGAATACCTCGACGAGCGTTACCCGCATCCGCCCTTGATGCCGGTCGATCCCCTGTCGCGCGCGCGCCTGCGTCTGGCGACATTGCGTCTGGAGCACGACTGGGTCCCCCAGGTGCAGGCGATCCAAATGGGCACCAAGAGCCAGGCCGATGCGGGACGCAAACGCTTGAGGGAGCTGTTGACCGCCTCGGTGCCGCTGTTCAAGGCGTTCAAGTTCTTCCTCAACACCGAAATGAGCCTGGCCGATTGCGCGATGGCGCCGATCATCTGGCGCCTGCCATCGCTGGGCGTGGCGCTGCCGAAGGACGGCAAGGCGCTGGAGGATTACGGCAGCCGGATTTTCCGCAACCCCGGTTTTGCCCGCAGCCTGACCGAGCAGGAGCGTCGCCTGAACGAGTTGCCGGGCTGACGTTCGCTCCGGCCGTGCGGCGCAGTCGCCGGGCACCAGGCCCGGGTTCGGATGCGTCGTTGGCATCGGACCGATTGGATGCGGGGAGCGGCTTGTCCGGCTCCCCGCGATTCGCTGCGCTGCTCTAGACTGCATGCATGACCGAAGAAAGTGCAGCAATGACCAGCCACCGCCCCTATCTGCTGCGGGCCCTGTATGAGTGGATCGCCGACAACGGCATGACCCCGCACCTGCTGGTGGATGCCACCCGCGCGGGCGTGCAGGTGCCCCTGCATGCGGTGAAGGAAGGGCGCATAGTGCTCAACGTCGCCGACCGCGCGGTGGCCGGGCTGGAGATGAGCAACGAGCTGATCCGCTTCAGCGCCCGCTTTGGCGGCGTCAGCCAGTCAGTGTCGGTGCCGGTTGGCGCGGTGATCGCGATCTATGCCCGTGAAACCGGGCAGGGGATGGCGCTGCCGGAGGATATCGGCGATGACAGCGGGCACGAGTCCGACCTTGCCGGATTGCCGCAGGATGCACCCGCGCGACCATCCCTGAGCGCCGTGCCCAGTGATCCGGGAACCCAGGACGACGACGCTGGGCCCGACAGGGGCCCCGATGCACCGGGCCCGCGCCGCGGGGGGCACCTCAAGGTCGTCAAGTAGGCGGCGGGGTTTCGGGCCTGCTCACCGGCCCGATGAAGTTGACCAGTCGGTCGCCGCGCAGCACCAGCCGGCCGACATGGCGGTCTTCGCCATCGCGGGAATAGTCGAAACGGAACGTGCGCTCCCAACCCAGCCAGCCGTCGTCACCACGGCACAGCCGGATGGCGGTCACGTGCACGGTCTGGTCCAGCCACTGCACGCCGGCGGATTCGCAGGCATTCCGACCGACCACTTCGGCGCGTTCCGCTGCGGCCCTGCCGGCACTCCAGAATCCGAATCCGGCACTGGCGACAATCATCACGATCAGCAGCGTGGGCATTCGTCACCCCGCCGCCGGCGGCGAGCCGAGCTTGAGCGAGAGGTCGATCGCCTGCACGTGCTTGGTCAGCCCGCCGATGGAGATGCAATCCACGCCGTCCTCGGCGATCGCGCGCAGTCCGGCCAGGTCGACGCCGCCGGACACCTCCAGTGGCGCAGGCCGTGCATGGGCGGCGTTGATCCGGACCGCGTCGCGACGGGTATCGGCGTCGAAGTTGTCGATCAGGATGCGGTCGCAGCCGACGTCCAGCGCCTCGCGCAGTTCGGCCAGGGTCTCGACCTCGACGACCAGCGGCAGCGACGGCTGCGCCATGCGCGCGGCATGGATGGCGGCGGTCAGCGAACCCGCGGCGCGGACGTGGTTCTCCTTCAGCATCACCACGTCATACAGTCCCATGCGGTGATTGACGCCGCCACCGACGCGCACCGCGTACTTCTGCGCCTGGCGCAGGCCGGGAATGGTCTTGCGGGTATCCAGGATTTTCGCCCGGGTGCCGCTGACCGCCTCGACGTGCTGCGCGGTTGCGGTGGCGGTCGCCGACAGCGTCTGCATGAAGTTGAGCGACGCACGTTCGGCGCTGACCAGGGCGCGCGCGCGGCCCTGCAGGAGCGCCAGCACCGTACCGGCGGTGACGCGATCGCCCTCGGTCACCTGCCAGTCGATGCGGACCTGCGGATCGAGCGCGCGGTGGCAGGCATCGAACCACGGCCGGCCACACACCACGGCATCCTGCTTGCACAACAGGTATGCGCTGTCGGCGAGGTCGGGCAGCAGGGCGGCGGTGACGTCGCCGCTGCCGATGTCCTCGGCCAGTGCGCGGGCGACATCGTCCGCCACGGCCGCCAGCGGGGGATTGAAGTCGTGGCGGCTGATGGCGGTGCTCATGCCGCGGGGAATCCGTCGATCTGCGCCGTCGCGATCGCCTCTTCGGCCAGCAGCACCGGGATGCCGTCGTCGATCCGGTAGATGCGCTTGTGGTCGCGGGTCAGCAAGCCTTCGCGCAACGGTTCGGCTTGCGCGCTGCCGTCGTCGCGGACGATCCCGCCACGGCCGATCGCGTCGTTCAAGGCCTGCAGCCCGCGGCTGTCGAGCATCGCCAGCGGCTGGCGGGTGGTCGGGCAGACGAGAAGATCGAGCAGTTTGCGGTCCATGGGGCCGGGTTCTCCTGTGCACCGTCCGCAAACGGATGGTCGAGCCGATTGCGGGCCGGGTATTGAAGGGGTGCCTGCGCGCGTGGCGCTTGCGTGTGTGCCCGGTAGAATACCGTTTTGCCGCAGGTACCAACCATGACAGACATCGTGCAGGCGCCGCTGGTCGGCATCGTGATGGGTTCGCGCTCCGACTGGGAGACGATGCAGCACGCTGCCGTGCGCCTGGAAGCGCTGGGCATCCCGCACGAGGTGCGCGTGGTGTCCGCGCACCGTACCCCTGACGTGCTGTTCGATTACGCCGCCAATGCCGCGCCCCGTGGCCTGCGCGCGATCATTGCCGGTGCCGGCGGTGCCGCCCACCTGCCGGGCATGCTGGCCTCCAAGACTGCCGTGCCGGTGCTGGGCGTGCCGGTGCAGAGCAAGGCGCTCAACGGCATGGACTCGCTGCTGTCGATCGTGCAGATGCCGGCCGGAGTCCCGGTCGCGACGTTTGCGATCGGCAATGCCGGGGCGGCCAATGCGGCGCTGTTCGCCGCCGCGATGCTGGCGGTGGAGTACCCGGCGATTGGTGAAGCGCTGGATGCGTTCCGCACCCGCCAGACCAACGATGTCGCCAGCAACGACGACCCGCGCCAATGAGCGCGTCGATGAACACGGTCGGCATCCTCGGCGGCGGCCAGCTGGCGCGCATGTTGGCCCTGGCCGGTGCGTCGCTGGGCCTGCGGTTCCTGGTCATGGACACGGCCAAGGACGCGTGTGCCGGACAGTTCGCGCCGATGGTGGTCGGCGATTACGTCGATCCGGCCGCGCTGGCGGAATTCGCCTCCCGGATCGACGTCGCCACGTTTGATTTCGAGAACGTCCCGGCGCAGTCGGCGCAGTGGCTGGTCGACCGGATCCCGGTGTTCCCCAACCCCCGCGCACTGGGCACCGCGCAGGACCGCTTGGCCGAGAAAACCCTGTTCCGCGAGCTGGGCATCCCGGTGCCCGACTTCGCCGTGGCGGACACCCGCGAGCAACTGGACGAGGCGATCGCGCGTGTCGGCACGCCGTGCATCCTGAAAACCCGGCGCCTGGGGTATGACGGCAAGGGCCAGTTCCGGCTGCGCACGCCGGCCGATGCGGATGCGGCGTGGGATGCCTTGGGTGCGCAGGCGGCGAAAGTCGGTTTGATCCTGGAGGGTTTTGTCGGTTTCCAGCGCGAACTCAGCGTCGTCGCCGTGCGCGGTCGCGATGGCGGGTTCCGCACCTGGCCATTGACCGAGAACTGGCATGTCGATGGCGTGCTGTCGGCCAGTCTGGCCCCGGCGAGCGCCGATAAGGAACTGGCCGAGCGCGCGTTCGCATACGCCCGAAAACTGGCAGATGCGCTCGATTATGTCGGCGTGTTCGCGCTGGAGCTGTTCTGCCGCGATGGCGAGCTGCTGGCCAACGAACTCGCACCGCGCGTGCACAACTCCGGCCACTGGACGATCGAAGGCGCGGAGACCAGCCAGTTCGAGAACCACCTGCGCGCCGTGCTCGGCCTGCCGCTGGGGGACACGCGGATGCTCGGCCACGCCTGCATGCTCAACTGGATCGGCGAGATGCCGGACCCGACCCCGGTATTGGCCGAAGCGTCGGGGCACTGGCACGACTACGGCAAGACCGCGCGTGAAGGGCGCAAGGTCGGGCATGCCACCTTGCGCGCCGATTCGACCGTCGAGCTGGCCGAAGCGTTGGCGCGGGTGGGCAGCCGGCTGCAGCGCGAAGCCCAGGTTGCGCCGGTGGTTGAGCGTCTTGCGCAGTAGCTTTCCGGCTTGACAAAACGGCCGGATTGCTCCGGCCGTTCGGGTGTCGTCTCAGCACTGGGTCGCCGCGGCTGGCTCACGCCAGCCCGGTCACGCCAGCCCGATCACTTCAGGTTGGAAGCGACGAAGTCCCAGTTGACCAGGTTCCAGAACGATTCGACGTACTTCGGCCGTGCGTTGCGGTAGTCGATGTAGTACGCGTGCTCCCACACGTCGCAGGTCAGCAGCGCGGTGTCGGAGCCGGTCAGCGGGGTGTTCGCGTTGGCGGTGCTGACCAGGGCCAGGGAGCCGTCGGCGCGCTGCACCAGCCAGCCCCAGCCCGAGCCGAAGGTTTTGATCGCGGTATCGCTGAACTGTTCCTTGAACTTGGCGAAGTCGCCGAAGGACTGGTTGATCGCTTCCAGCACCTTGCCGGTCGGCTCGCCGCCGCCGTTGGGCGACAGGCAGTTCCAGTAGAAGGTGTGGTTCCAGACCTGCGCGGCGTTGTTGAACATGCCGCCCTGCGACTTGCGGATGATGTCTTCCAGTGACATGTCGGCGAACTCGGTGCCCTCGATCATCTTGTTGAGGTTGTCGACGTACGCTTTGTGGTGCTTGCCGTGGTGGTAGTCCAGCGTTTCGCCGGAGATGTGCGGCTCCAGTGCGGTGCGGTCGTAGGGCAGGGCAGGCAGTTCGATGGCCATTGGCGGGCTCCTTGGATAAAGCTGGCTCAGGGGAGTGGTCGCCACGCGCAGTGGATGCGGGTCGGCGACCTTGCGAAAGACTACAATCGCCATTCTATCCCCACACCCTGTTGCCGGGCCGTCAATGGCCGGGACACGCCATTGCAGGAGTCGCACCCATGTCCGTGATCGAGCAGATCCAGGCCGAGGTCGAGAGCCATCCGGTCGTGCTGTTCATGAAGGGCACCGCCCAGTTCCCGATGTGCGGTTTCTCCAGTCGCGCGGTACAGATCCTGCAGGCCGCGGGCGCGACAGACCTGCACACCGTCAACGTGCTGGAACACCCGGAAATCCGCGCCAACCTGCCGCGCTACTCGAACTGGCCGACCTTCCCGCAACTGTTCATCCACGGCGAGTTGATCGGCGGCAGCGACATCACCTCGGAGCTGTTCGAGTCCGGCGAGCTGGCGCGCATGATCAGCGAAACCCAGCCGCAGTGAGTGCGGTGCAGACGTCCTCCACCGCGCAGGCGGATCCGCAGGCACTGGACGGCCGCGTCGTCCTGGTGAGCGGCGCGCACGGTGGTCTGGGCGGTGCCGCCGCCATGGCGTGTGCGCGTGCCGGTGCGACTGTGATCCTGCTGGGCCGCAAGGTGCCACGTTTGAACCGGATCTACGATGCCATTGTTGCCGAGGGACAGCGCGAACCGCTGCTGTATCCGCTCGACCTGGAGGGCGCGTCGCCGGACGACTACGCGCAGATGGCCGACCGTATCGAGGCAGAACTCGGCCGGCTGGATGGCGTGCTGCATTGCGCCGCCGACTTCGCCGGCTTGACGCCGTTGCTGCATACCGATCCGGCCGCATTCGCGCGCGCGATCCACATCAACCTCACCGCGCCGTGGTGGCTGAGCCAGGCCTGCCTGCCGCTGCTGTCGAAGGCCGTCGATGCCGCGCTGGTGTTTGCGGTGGACGATCTGGCGCGGGTCGGCAAGGCGTTCTGGGGCGGCTACGGCATCGCCCAGCACGGGCGGGTCGGACTGGTCGGCATGCTGCACGCCGAGCTGGCGACCACCTCGGTGCGCGTCTCCGGCCTGCAACCCGGACCGATGCGTACCGCGCTGCGGTCCAGGGCCTATGTCGAGGAGAGCGCACGCCTGGCCGATGATCCCGATCGCTACGCACCCGCCTGCGTGACCCTGTTGTCGAGCGCCGGTGCGATCCACCGTGGCCAGGTCTGGGAGCCCGCACCGTGATGACGGTTACGTCCGCGGCGTTGCTGCTGTTCCTGATCCTGGATCCGCTGGGCAATATCCCGATTTTCCTGAGCATGCTGCGCTCGTTGTCGCCGCAGCGGCAGCGCATCGTGCTGGCGCGCGAACTGCTGATCGCGCTCGCCGTGTTGATGGCGTTCCTGTGGGGCGGCAAATACGCGCTGGAGGTCATGCACCTGCGGCAGGATTCGGTCGCCATCGCGGGCGGCATCGTGCTGTTCCTGATCGGCATCCGGATGATCTTCCCGCCACCGGAAGGGCTGATGGGCGAGTTGCCGGACGGCGAGCCGTTCATCGTGCCGTTGGCCATCCCGCTGGTGGCCGGCCCGTCCGGCATGGCGGCGGTCCTGCTGATGGGCAGCAACGAGCCTGACCGCCTGGGCGAATGGAGCCTGGCGCTGCTGATCGCCTGGGGCGCGACCGCCGCCATCCTGTTTTCCGCGACCTACCTGTACAAGTGGCTCGGCATGCGCGTGTTGACCGCGGTCGAGCGCCTGATGGGGATGTTGCTGGTGGCGATCTCGGTGCAGATGTTCCTGGACGGTCTGGTCGGATACCTCGGCGCTGGCGCGTGATGGGGCCAGCCAGCGTCTGAGTGACGGATGTCAAGGGGTTGGCGTGATGCAACAGGGGTGTAACAGCCGCGTCTTATCCTCCCGGCAACCAGTGTCTTCCCGCATGCCGCGACGTTCGCATGCCGGGCAAGAAAGCCGGAATAGTCCGGACCTGTCACATTCCGGTAAAACATCCGTCCCAGTATGCACTCATGTTAAACTGCCGTTAACCGACGCCAGCGCCGGTTTTTCTGCAGCGACCACGGAAATCCGGCGGTCAGCCATCTGACTGCCGACCACGTTACCCAATGCCCGAGGCCTTTTTGCCATGACCCAACCCAGCCGCGTCCGGTTGTCCAAGCTCACCCTGGGACTGCTCGTCGTCCTAGCTTCTGCTCCGGCCTTCGCCCAGAGCACCTCTGCCGGCCTTGGTGGCCAGGTCGTTGGCACCGATGGCCAGCCCGTTGTGGGTGCTGAAGTCACCATCGTGCACACCGAGTCGGGTACGGTCAGCCGCGTGACGACGGACGCCAGTGGTCGCTACAACGCCCGCGGCCTGCGCGTCGGCGGTCCGTACACGGTCACCATCAACAAGGCAGGCGCGGGCACCAAGTCCGAAGACGATATCTACCTGCCGCTCAACCAGGTGGCTACCGTCAATGCCCAGTTGAACAACGACGTGACGACGCTGGCATCGGTCCAGGCCGTTGCGGCGATGGGCGGTTCGGAGATTTTCAGCGCCACCAAGATGGGCGCCGGCACCAACGTCAACCAGCAGACCATCGAGTCGCTGCCGTCCGCCAACCGCAACATCCAGGACTACATCCGCCTGGACCCGCGCATCTCGCAGATCAGCAAGGCCGACGGCGCGATCTCAGCCGGTGGCCAGAACTCGCGCTTCAACGTGATCCGCATCGACGGCGTCAGCAGCAGCGATCCGTTCGGCCTGGAAGCCAACAACATGCCGACCGAGCGCCAGCCGGTCTCCATGGACGCGATCGAGGAAATCCAGATCGATCTGGCCAACTACGACACCACCATTTCCGGCGGCACCGGCGCGGTGATCAACGCGGTCACCAAGTCCGGCACCAACGAATTCCACGGCACCGGCTACTACTCGCTGCGTGATGGCGACTGGGTGCGCAAGAGCCTCAATGGTGTGGACTTCAAGGGCTTCGACAAGGAAGAAACCTACGGCTTCACGTTCGGTGGCCCGCTGGTCAAGGACAGGCTGTTCTTCTTCGCCAACTACGAGCAGTTCAAGCGCGCCCGCCCGGGCACCAGCTTGTCCGGCACCCCGTATGGTCGCGGCGAAATCACCGACACCGATCTGGCGCGGGTCGCGGCGGCTGCGAAGGGCTTCGGTTTTGATCCGGGCAGCCTTGCACCGCCGAGCGTCAGTGAAACGGATATCGAGGAATACGCGGTCAAGCTCGACTGGAACATCAACGACGACCATCGTGCCGCGTTCCGTTACAGCAAGACCGAGGAAGTGGTTCCGAAGCTTCCTGGCTTCGGCAACAGCAGCATCTCCCTGAGCAGCTACTGGTACGACCAGAACAAGACCTTCGAGAGCTATGTCGGCGAGTTGTTCAGCGACTGGAGCGAAAACTTCTCCACCGAGTTCAAGGTGTCCAAGCGCGACTATTCCTCGATCGCCGCACCCTACGCCAACCTGCCGGGCATCGTGATCCAGAACTTCGGCAACCGGCAGACCCTGAACCTGGGCACCGAGCGCAACCGCCACGCCAACGTGATCGACACCAAGCAGTTGAGCCTGTTCGGTGCCGGCACGTATTACGCGGGTGACCACACCATCAAGTTCGGTTTCGACCACGAGGACAACGACGTCCTCAACTTCTACGGTCGCGACATCAACGGCGTCTACACGTTCTCCAGCCTGGCCGATTTCGAGGCGGGCAAGGTGAACCGCTACGACCTGCGCGCGCCGCGTGCCGGCGGCAGCTATGCCGACATTCCGGCGGCCTACAACTTCAAGAACACCGGCCTGTTCGTACAGGACACCTGGTCGGTCAACTACAACCTGAGCCTGATGTTCGGCGTCCGCCTGGATATGCCGGAGTTCGGTGACAAGCCGATCTACAACGCGCGCATCCAGGAGTTGTACGGTCTGGACAACACCAACACGGTGGACGCGAAGCTGTGGCAGCCGCGCTTCGGCTTCAACTACACCTTCGATACCGACCGTCCGACCCAGCTGCGTGGTGGTCTCGGCCTGTTCCAGGGTGGAAATCCGAACGTATGGCTGGCCGGCCCGTTCCAGAACACCGGTCTGAACTTCGACACCTATGCCCTCACCGGCTCAAATGCCCCGGCGTTCAGCCCGAGCCTGCCGCCGACCATTCCGAGCGGTGGCGGTGCTTCCGCGCCGCGTATCACCGCCGACATCATGGAGCCGGGCCTGGCCCTGCCGTCGATCTGGAAGGCCAACCTCGCGTTCGATCATGAGTTGCCGTGGTACGGCATGGTGGCGTCCGCCGAGCTGCTGGTGACCAAGAACAAGGACGCGATCTGGTTTGACCGTCTGGACGTGGGCGGTGCGACCAGGTTGGGCCAGGACGGCCGCACCCTGTTCTGGAACGCGGCTGGTTATGACCCCGCCAGCTTCTCGGCCACGGATCGCGGCGTGGTGAATGGCAAGAACAACGTCAGCAACCGCGCCAACCGCCCCAAGGATGTCGACCAGGCCATCGTCCTGCGCAACACCAGCAAGGGCTCGGCGCAGCAGTTGACGGTCGCCCTGTCCAAGCCGCTGGTCGAGAACTGGGGCTGGAGCCTGGGCTACACCTTCACTTCGGCCACGGAGTTCAGCCCGGCCACCAGCTCGCAGAACTCGTCGAACTGGAACAACTCCATGGTGTTCAACACCAATGAGCCGGTCGGTTACGACTCGCGTTACGCCATCCGGGACCGTTTCACCGGCACCCTGCAGTGGCAGAAGGCGCTGTTCGGCGACAACATGACCCGGTTCGGCATGTTCTATGAGGGCCGCTCGGGCCGTCCGTTCAGCTACATCTACTACAACGACTTCAACGGCGACAGCGCCGGCACCAACGACCTGTTCTACGTGCCGGCAGGTCCCGGCGACGTGATGTGGGTCGGTGGTGCGCAGATGGAGCAGGCGTTCTTCGATTGGATGGAGAACAGTGCACCGGAGCTGCAGGCCTACCGCGGCAAGGTCGCTCCGGCCAACCGGTTCCGTGCGGGTTGGACCAACACCTTCGACGTGCGGGTCAGCCAGGAGATCCCGGCGTTCTTCAAGGGCCACAAGGCCGAGATCGCGCTGGATGTCATGAACATTGGCAACCTGCTCAACAAGGACTGGGGCCTGATCGAAGACTACGGCTTCTTCTCGACCCGCCGCGTGGCCAACTACGCGGGTATCGATCCGGCGACCGGCAAGTACATCTACAACTTCACCGGCTCCACCGACAACGCGGCCATCCAGGAAAACAACGGTGACGGCATCAACACCGGCGTTTCCCGCTGGTCGATGATGCTGAGCCTCAAGTACAAGTTCTGATCCCGGTCAGAGCTGCGTGACACGGAAACGGCTGGGGAAACCCGGCCGTTTTCGTGTGTCTGCGTTACAGTCTTCCGCTACCAAATAACAACAACAAGGACGAGCAATCCAATGACTGCCCCCATCAACGCCAGCCTGCCCACCGTCAACGCGCGCATCCATCCGCGCGGCGGCCTGGACATCCTGTCGCGCGCGGAAGTCGCGCGTCTGGCCGACGCATCTTCCGGCGGCATGCATGACCTGCTGCGCCGCTGCGCGCTGGCCGTGCTGACCAGCGGCAGCACCTCCGACGATCCGCGCGCCGCGCAGGAGCTTTACCCCGATTTCGACATCCAGGTGCACCAGCAGGACCGCGGCGTGCGCATCGACCTGCAGCACGCGCCGGCCATGGCGTTCGTCGACGGCGAGATCATCCGCGGTGTCGCCGAACTGCTGGCCGCCGTGGTGCGCGACCTCGCCTACCGCGCGATCGAACTGGGTGTCGAAGGCGGCCGCGATCTGGACAGCAGCAGTGGCATCACCGACGCGGTATTCGGCCTGTTGCGCAATGCCCACGCGCTGTATCCGGGTGAACCGAACCTGGTCGTGTGCTGGGGCGGCCACTCCATCAGCCGCGAGGAATACCTGTACACGAAGGAGGTCGGCTACGAGCTGGGCCTGCGCGGGCTGGACATCTGCACCGGCTGCGGCCCGGGCGCGATGAAGGGGCCGATGAAGGGCGCCACCATCGCCCATGCCAAGCAGCGCAAGCGCCGGATGCGTTACATCGGCGTGACCGAGCCGGGCATCATCGCCGCCGAATCGCCCAACCCGATCGTCAACCACCTGGTGATCATGCCGGACATCGAGAAGCGGCTGGAGGCCTTCATCCGCCTCGGCCACGGCATCGTGGTGTTCCCCGGCGGCGTCGGCACCGCCGAGGAGATCCTGTACCTGCTCGGCATCCTGCTGCGCGAGGAGAACGCCAACGTCCCGTTCCCGCTGGTGTTCAGCGGCCCGACCAGTTCCGCGCCGTACTTCGAGCAGATCGACAAGTTCATCCGCCTGACCCTGGGCGATGCGGCGACCAGGCGCTACGAGATCATCACCGGCAATCCGACCGCGGTCGCCCGGCGCATGGCGAACGGCGTGCGCAAGGTGCGCGAGCACCGCCTGGACCAGCGCGACTCGTTCTTCTTCAACTGGTCGATCAACGTGCCGCTGGAGTTCCAGCGCCCGTTCGTGCCGACCCACGAAGCGATGGCTTCCCTCGACCTGCACCACGGTCGCAAGCCGCATGAGCTCGCCGCCGACCTGCGCCGCGCGTTCTCCGGCATCGTCGCCGGTAACGTCAAGGAAGACAGCATGCGCCGCATCGAGGAGCACGGCGCGTTCGAGATCCACGGCGACCCGGAGATCATGGCGTCGCTGGACGCCCTGCTGCGCGCCTTCGTCGAGCAGCGCCGGATGAAGATCGCCGGGGATTACAAGCCGTGTTACCGGGTCGTGGCCTGAGTCGCCTGTCGCCGGGGAGGGCCCGGATAATTCGGCTTTTGATGGTCATCCAGCTGGTTGATCGCATCCCGCCTTTGATCGTCATCCCCGCGAAGGCGGGGATCCATGGACGTTGATGTTCAAGCGCCGGAAGACCTCGACAATCACTCCCTCACCGGCAACCGCACCGTAGCGACAAACCGCCCGCCCTCGACCTGCGTCTGCACGCTGCCGCGCCCGTCGGTCAACGCCTCGATCCGCACCTGCGTCGCATTCAATCCGACCCGGTGGCCGGCAAACGACAGCCCCCCCGCGGGCGGCAGCGGATTGCTGATCCGCACCACCACCGTGTCGGGCGTGGCGCTCACGTTGACGTCGATGTCCCCGTTGGCCAGCCGCTCCACCCCGTGCCGGATCGCGTTCTCCACCAGTGGCTGGATCGACAGTGCCGGCACCGTCACCGCCGGCAACTCGCGCGGCAAATGCCAGCCGATCGTCAGCCGATCACCAAATCGCAGCGCCTCGATCTCCAGGTATCGCCGCGCCAGCGACAACTCGTCCTCCAGCGCAATCTGCCGCGGCCCCGCCAGCGCCGCCCGGAACAGGTCGGCCAGATCCAGCAGCAACCGCTCCGCCTCCTCCGGCCGCTCATGCACCAGCGCCGCCCCGGTGTTGAGCGTGTTGAACAGGAAATGCGGCCGGATGCGGGCCTGCAGGGCCTGCAG
>DASTUE010000011.1:0-6506 GCA_035759805.1 Lysobacter sp.
CCGCTCAGGCGCGCCCGGCCTGGTCCATCAGCCATTGCGCGAGCAGGCCCACGGGACGACCCGTCGCCATGCCGCGCTTGCCGTCGTCGCTCGCGGTGCCGGCCACGTCCAGGTGCGCCCAGCGCTGGCCTTCGGTGAAGCGCGCCAGGAAGCAGCCGGCGGTGATGGCGCCGGCCCAGCGCCCGCCCACGTTGGACACGTCGGCGTAGGTCGAGTCGATCAGGCTCTGGTATTCGTCCCAGAGCGGCAGGCGCCAGGCCCGGTCGAACGTGGCCTCGCCGGCGGCCAGCAGCTCGCCGGCCAGGTCGTCGTGCTTGCTCATCAGGCCCGAGGCGTACTTGCCCAGCGCGACCATGCAGGCACCGGTCAGGGTGGCGACGTCGATCAGCGCGGCCGGCTCGAACTTGCGCGACCAGGTCAGCGCGTCGCACAGCACCAGGCGGCCCTCGGCATCGGTGTTGCCGACCTCGATGGTGATGCCGGCCATGCTGGTGAGCACGTCGGAGGGGCGGTAGGCGTCCGCGTCGGGCATGTTCTCGACGGCGGCGACGACGACCACCAGGTTGACCGGCAGCTTCATGCCGACGGCGGCGACGAAGGTGCCCATGACGGTGGCGCCACCGCACATGTCGAACTTCATCTCCTCGATCCCGCCCTGCACCTTCAGGTTGATGCCGCCGGTGTCGAAGGTCAGGCCCTTGCCGACCAGCACGTAGGGCTTGCTGTCGTCGCCGGCGCCGTTGTACTTCATCGCGATCAGGCGCGGGCGGTTGGCCGAGCCGCGGGCCACGGCCAGCAGCGAGCCCATGCCCAGCTTCTCCATCTCCGCGTCCTGCAGCACTTCGCAGCTGGTGACGTCGGAGCGGCCGGTGAACTCGACCGCCCGGTCCGCCAGGTAGGCGGGGTTGCAGACGTTCGGCGGCAGGTTGCCCAGCTCGCGGGCGAACGCGACACCGGCGGCGATCGCGCGGCCCTGGTCCAGCGCCGTCTGCGCATCGCCCATGCCGGCCGGCACGTGGACCGAAACCTTGCGCAGGCCCGGCTCGCCCGCCTTGGCCTTGTTCTTCTCGCCCAGCGTGGCGGTGTAGGTGTAGCTGGCGTGGTTGGCGGCCACCGCGGCCTGGCGGATCGCCCAGGCACTGTCGTGGCCCTTGATGGCGACATCGGCCATGGCGAACACCGCGTGCGTGACCGGACCGGTCTTCAGCGCGCGGGCGGCATCCTCAATGGCCTTGAGGTACTGCGCCGCGCCGAACTTGTCGGCCTCGCCCAACCCGACCACCAGCACCCGCGGCGCGGTCACGCCGGCGAGGTCGTGCAGCAGTGCGGTCCTGCCTGCCTTGCCGCTGATGTCGCCGCGCTCGACCAGGGCGGCCAGGCGGCCACCGCTGGCGGCGTCCAGCGCCTTCGCGGCGTCGGTCAGTGCGTTGTCAAGAAACACGCCAACGACGATGCAGTCCGCCTTGGCAGTGGCGAGCGCGTCATGATTCAGGTCGAATTCGAGGGCCATGCAACAGATTCCGGGAAGTGAAGGAGCGTTCGTGATGGTTTCCGGCGGCGAAAATGACCGATCCGGGCGACAATACCGGCCGGATCGCGCCTGGCGCGGCGGGCACGATGTCGTGCGAACGAACCTGCAAGTCTAAAGCAAGCCCCTGTTTTATTGAAAAATGCGCGTTCATATCGCGCCATCACCAAGGCCGCCGATGCCCAAGCTCGACCGTTACCTGCTGAGCGAACTCGCCCAGACGACCTTCGCCACCCTGGTGGTGCTGCTGATTGTCAGCGTCGGCGGCGTCATCACCGACGTGCTCAAGGACATCGCCTCCGGTCGCCTGCCGGCCGGCCTGATGCTGGCCCAGCTCGGCCTGGTGCTGCTCAGCTGGCTGCCGCTGATCCTGCCGCTGGCCCTGATGCTGGGACTGATGCTCGGCGTCGGCCGGCTGTACCGCGATTCGGAAATGCCGGTCATCGCCGCCATGGGTATCGGCCCGCCACACCTGCTGCGGCCGCTGATGGCGCTGGTGCTGCCGGTGGTGGTGGTGGTCGGGCTGTGCTCGCTGTGGCTGGGGCCGATGGCCGAGCGCACGTCGCGGCTGATGATCAACGAGGCCAACCGCAACCTGGTCATTTCCGGCCTGTCGCCGGGCAGCTTCACCGAGATTCCGGGCGGCGGCGGCGTGGTGTACGTCGGCGCGATGCCGGGCGACGGCAGCCGCTTCGAGCGCATCTTCATCTACCGCCATTCCGCGGACCGGCTCGACATCACCACCGCCAACACCGGCTCGCTCAGTGTCGATGACAGCGGCGAGCGCTACCTGACCCTCGACAACGGCTTCCAGGTCGAGGGGCCGATGGACACCGGTCTGGATTACCGGCTGATGCGCTACGCCAGCAACGAGGTGCGCCTGCCCGCGGGCAAGGAGCGCTACGACCCGAACGACCCGAAGGTATTGCCGACCACGCAGCTGGTGGGCGACCCGCGCCGGGCCGCCGGTGCGGAGCTGCACGCGCGTCTCGCGCCGCCGCTGCTGACCCTGGCGTTCGCGCTGATGGCAATACCGCTGGCACGCAGCACCCCGCGCCAGGCGCGTTACGGCGGCGCGATGATGGGCTTCTTCGCCTACCTGATCGGCATGAACCTGGTGCAGGTCGGCCAGGGCTGGCTGGCCAGCGGCCGCATCGCCCCCGGACTGGGCCTGTGGTGGCTGGTGCTGCCGCTGCTGGCTGGCGCGGTCTGGCTGTATTTCCGTGATGGCCGCATGCGCCGCAGCCGTACGCCGACGCTGCAGGAGGCAGGCCGATGATGCCGTTCCCGAAGATCCACGACCTCTACCTGGGCCGGACCGTGCTCGGCACCGTGCTGCTGACCTGGGCCGTGCTGCTGGGCCTGGACATGATGCTGGCGATGGTGTCGGAGTTCGGCAACGTCGGCGAAGGCAACTACGGCATCGTGGAAGCGCTGGTCCACGTGCTCTACACGGTGCCGCGCCACGCCTACACCTTGTTTCCGACCGCGGCGGTGATCGGTGCGCTGATGGCGCTGGGGCAGCTGGCCGCGACCTCCGAGCTGACCGCGCTGCGCGCCATCGGCCTGTCGCGCCGGCGCATGACCATCACCGTCGGCGTGGCGCTGTCGCTGCTGACGGCGCTGATGGTGGTCAATGGCGAGACGCTCGCGCCCTGGGGCCAACGGCGCGCGGATGCGTTGAAGGCCTCGTCCCGGTCCAACGACCTGATCGTCGCCCGCTACTCCGGCGTCTGGGCCCGCGAGGGCGCGATCATCCTCAATGCCGAGGGCGGCGAGGAGCGCGGTGAAGGCGGCGATCGCTGGCTGGAGCTCAACGACGTCCGCCTGTACGAGTTCGAGGACGACGGCCGCCTGAAGTCGCTGGCACTGGCGAAGATCGCCGAGCACCGCCCGGGCGGCTGGTTGCTGCGCGACGTGACACGCACCACCTTCCAGCCCAATGCGGTGACCCAGGCCCGGGTCGCCGAGGAGCGCTGGGAGTCGCAACTGGACGCGACCGCGTTGAGCGCCGACATCGACCGGCCGCGTTATCTGAGCGCCCGTGAACTGAGCAATGCGGTGGAGTACCGGCAGCGCAACGGACTGGATGCGAGCGATTTCCAGGAGCATTACTGGGGCCGCTGGTTCTATCCGATCAACGTGCTGGCGCTGTGCCTGGCGGCGATTCCGTTCGCATTCGGCAGCCTGCGCAGCGGCGGCCTGGGCAAGCGGTTGTTCATCGGCATCGTGTTCGCGCTGGGATTCTGGTTGCTGCAGACCCAGTTCGTGAAAATGGCCAGCGCATTCAAATTCGACTTCCGCCTCGCCTACGCCCTGCCGACCGCGATCATGGTGGGCGTGTCGATGCTGCTGTTCAAAAAGCGTTCCGGGTGAGCTTCAGCGCGCCGGCTTTGGCTCCCGCCGCAGCCGGGTGCCGCTGGTGCGGTCGTGCCAGGTGAGGCGGTCGCGGTCGACCCAGGCCCACCAGAAACCCAGCCCGCCCAGCAACAGCGACGCATTGCCGACGGCATAACGGATCAGCAACGCCCGCCATGTCGGCACCCCGCCATCGGCGGCCACCACCCGCAACCGCCACGGCCGCATGCCCAGGGTCTGGCCGCCGCGACGCCAACTGGCCATCGCGTACGCGCCGGTGACGCTCCACAGCACGATGAATTCGAGCAGGCCGAGCACGCCGCCGATGACCGCGTCGTGGTGCAGGGCCACGAAGATCGCCGCCACCAGCAACCACAGCCCGAGCGCGGCGAAGAAGTCGTACATCAGCGACAGCAGCCGCCAGCCGACCAGGGGCGCAGCCATCGGCACCATAGCGCTTGATCGCCGGGGCGGGACAGCAGTCGGGTTTCGGCTCATGCAGGCAGGTGGCAGGACGGCGGGCCAGTTTATGGCACGCGTAGGTCCAGGTTCCCGGGTCTGCGATGCCGCACCGCTTCTCCGCGAGGCCGCCGTTTGTGAAACGACGTCAGTCGCACCTGACCATCGCCTCCCGCATTCGCAGGATGACAACGCACACCGCTACATCGGAACTGCCGATTTCCCTGCCGCGTATGGCTGACAGCAGGGATCGGCCAGAGGCCCCGCTAGGCTAAGCTGCGACGATGACCTCGCCCACTCCCGCCGATCGTCGTCGCCAGACCATGGCCCTGCCGCCGGTTCCCGACGCGGACGCCGCCGCCATCAACCGCTTCCTGGACGCGATCTGGGCCGAGAACGGGCTCGCCCAAGCCACTCTGGCGAGCTACCGACGCGACCTGGAAGGCTTCGCTCGCTGGCGCAATGACCAAAGTGGCGGACTGGCCGGAGCCGACCGGGCCGGCTTGTT
This sequence comes from Lysobacter sp., assembly GCA_035759805.1. Classification (GTDB taxonomy): domain Bacteria; phylum Pseudomonadota; class Gammaproteobacteria; order Xanthomonadales; family Xanthomonadaceae; genus Novilysobacter. The sequence goes on from DASTUE010000011.1 coordinate 4,854, forward strand.
CGACTACCTGGCCCGGCGAACCATGCAACGGTATTCGCCGCGCAGCAACGCGCGCCTGTTGTCGGCCCTGCGCGCGTTCTTCGCCTGGCAGGTGCGCCGCGGCGGGCGGCGGGACGACCCCACCGCCCTGCTCGACCCGCCCCGGCTGCCGCGCTCGCTGCCCAGGGCGCTGGCCGAGAGCCAGATCGAGGCCCTGCTGGCCACGCCTGACGTGGAGACCGACACCGGCCTGCGCGACCGCGCGATGCTGGAGTTGATGTACGCCTGCGGCCTGCGCGTGAGCGAGCTGGCGAACCTGCCATCGACCGCGATCAACCTGCGCCAGGGCGTGTTGCGGGTGACCGGAAAAGGCAGCAGGGAGCGGCTGGTGCCGCTGGGCGAGGAGGCCCAGCACTGGGTCGAACGCTATCTCGCCGGCGCCCGTCCGCGGCTGGCCGCAGGTCGCAGCCTGGCCCCGCTGTTTCTCGAACCCGACGGTAACGCGCCCAGTCGCCAGCAACTGTGGCAACGGGTCAAACGCTACGCCGCCGCGGCCGACATCGACCCGGCCCGGATCAGCCCGCATGGCCTGCGCCACAGTTTCGCCACCCACCTGCTCAACCACGGCGCCGACCTGCGTGCGCTGCAGATGCTGCTCGGTCACAGCTCGCTGTCGACCACCCAGATCTACACCCTGGTCGCGCGCGAAAAACTCAAGAAGCTGCATGCGAAACACCATCCGCGCGGATAGCCGGCGCGGATAGCCGGCCCGGACTGCCTGCCCGGTCCGCCCCGGTCCAGGTGCATTTTCCCGACCCGAACGGGTGCATCGCGACTGAAGCGCGGTCCGGCCCGAAGCCCGGCCAACCGGTCACGCATGCAACAATCCGCGCTTCCCTCCCGGGATGGCGTGCCCGCCGTCCCAACCGTCAGGACCGTCCATGAAGCGTTTCCTCCTTGTCACCGCGCTCGGCGCGATCAGCCTGTCCGCCTGCGCGCAGACACCCCAGCCCGCCAGCCAGGCGAACGGCTCCCCTGCTGCGAGTCCAGCGCCGACCGCTTCCACTGCCGGCACCGCTGATGCACGTGCGATCGCCGCGATCGCACGCCTCAACCCGGACGTGAAAGTGGAGCATGTCGGTGCCGCGCCGATGCCGGGCTTCCGCGAGGCGATCGTCGGCGGGCAGGTGATCTACGTCAGCGACGACGGCCGCTACCTGTTCCTGGCCGGCGCCGGCGGCGCGCTGCTGGACACCCGCACCCAGAAAAACCTCAGCGAAGGCGCATTGGGCAAGATGCGCATCAAGCTGCTGGCCACCATTCCGGCCAGCGAGCGGATCGTGTTCGCGCCGCCCAACCCCACCCACACGGTAACCGTCTTCACCGACGTGGAATGCGGCTACTGCCGCAAGATGCACAGCGAGATCAAGGAATACAACGCGCAGGGCATCGCGGTGGAATACCTCGCGTTCCCGCGGATGGGCATCGGCAGCGAAGACTTCAACAAGATGGTCTCGGTCTGGTGCGCACCCGACCGCAAGGCGGCGCTGACCCTGGCCAAGACCGACGGCAAGGTCGCCAGCAAGAGCTGCAAGAACACCGTGACCATGCAGTACAACGTCGGCCAGCGCGCCGGCCTGACCGGCACCCCGATGATCCTCGCCGCGGACGGCA
>DASTUE010000012.1:0-21785 GCA_035759805.1 Lysobacter sp.
ATTCAGGATTCCAGAGGAAACAAGACCATGGGCAAGATCATCGGTATCGACCTGGGCACGACCAACTCGTGCGTGGCGGTCATGGAAGGCGGCAAGGCAAAGGTCATCGAGAATGCGGAGGGCGATCGCACCACGCCTTCCATCGTCGCCTACACCAAGGACGGCGAGATCCTGGTGGGCGCCTCGGCCAAGCGCCAGGCGGTCACCAACCCCAAGAACACCTTCTTCGCGGTGAAGCGCCTGATCGGCCGCAAGTTCACCGATCCCGAAGTGCAGAAGGACCTTGACCACGTCTCCTACGGCATCATCGGCCACGACAACGGCGATGCCTGGGTCGAGACCGGCGACGGCAAGAAAATGGCGCCGCAGCAGATCTCCGCCGAAGTGCTGGCCAAGATGAAGAAGACCGCCGAGGACTACCTGGGCGAGAAGGTCACCGAAGCGGTCATCACCGTGCCGGCGTACTTCAACGACAGCCAGCGCCAGGCGACCAAGGACGCCGGCATGATCGCCGGCCTGGACGTCAAGCGCATCATCAACGAGCCGACCGCGGCCGCGCTGGCCTACGGCATGGACAAGAAGGGCGGTGACCGCAAGGTTGCCGTGTACGACCTGGGCGGCGGCACGTTCGACGTGTCGATCATCGAGATCGCCTCCATCGACGGCGAGATGCAGGTCGAGGTGCTGGCCACCAACGGCGACACCTTCCTGGGTGGCGAGGATTTCGACAAGCGCGTCATCGACTATCTGGTCGAGGAGTTCAACAAGGACCAGGGCATCGACCTGCGCAAGGATCCGCTGGCCCTGCAGCGCCTGAAGGACTCGGCCGAGCGCGCCAAGATCGAGCTGTCCACCGCGCAGCAGACCGAGGTCAACCTGCCGTACGTGACCGCCGACGCCTCCGGCCCGAAGCACCTCAACATCAAGCTGACCCGCGCCAAGCTGGAGTCGCTGGTGGAGGACCTGGTCAACAAGTCGATCGATCCGTGCCGCACCGCGCTCAACGACGCCGGCCTGCGCGCCAGCGACATCAACGAGGTGATCCTGGTCGGCGGCCAGACCCGCATGCCGAAGGTGCAGCAGGCGGTAACCGAGTTCTTCGGCAAGGAGCCGCGCAAGGACGTCAACCCGGACGAGGCGGTTGCCGTGGGTGCTGCGATCCAGGGCGGCGTGCTGGCCGGCGACGTCAAGGACGTGCTGCTGCTTGACGTGACCCCGCTGAGCCTGGGCATCGAGACCCTGGGCGGCGTGTTCACCAAGATCATCGAGAAGAACACCACCGTGCCGACCAAGGCCAGTCAGACGTTCTCCACGGCCGACGACAACCAGTCCGCGGTGACCGTGCATGTGCTGCAGGGCGAGCGCGAGCAGGCCCGCTACAACAAGTCGCTGGCCCGCTTCGACCTGACCGGCATCGAGCCGGCGCCGCGCGGCATGCCGCAGGTGGAGGTGTCGTTCGACATCGACGCCAACGGCATCGTCCACGTGACCGCCAAGGACAAGAAGACCGGCAAGGAGCAGAAGGTCGAGATCAAGGCCGGATCCGGCCTGTCCGAGGAAGAGATCCAGAAGATGGTCCAGGACGCCGAGGCCAACCGCGAAGAGGATCAGAAGTTCCACGAGCTGGTGCAGGCCCGCAACCAGGCCGATGGTCTGGTCCACTCGGCGCGTACCGCGATCAAGGAAAACGGCGAGAAGCTGCCGGGTGAGCTGATCGGTGCGGCCGAGGCGGCGATCGCCGAGGTGGAGACCGCCATGAAGGGCGACGACAAGGCTCAGATCGAGGCCAAGAGCAAGGCACTGGAAGAGGCCGCCCAGGCCCTGTTCGCCGCCGTGCAGGCCCAGCAGTCCGGTGCCGAGGCGGACAGCGGCGATGCCGGTGCCGGCAAGGCGGCCGATGACGTGGTCGATGCCGAATTCACCGAAGTCAAAGACGACGACAAGAAGTGATTTGTCCGCCCCTCCGCGAGAGGGGCACGGGTAAGGGTTCGGGATCGTCCAGTGGTCCCGGGCCCTTGTTGTTTCACCAATACCGCGTCCCGGCCGTGACCGTCGGGGCAGGGGAAAATGGCATCACATGAGCAAGCGCGATTATTACGAAGTCCTGGGCGTATCCCGCACGGCGAGCGACGAGGAGCTGAAAAAGGCCTACCGCCGCTGCGCGATGAAGCACCATCCGGACCGTAATGCGGGCGATGCGACCTCGGAAGCCGCCTTCAAGGAGTGCAAGGAGGCCTATGAGGTGCTTTCCGATGCCTCCAAACGGCGCATGTACGACCAGCACGGCCATGCCGCATTCGAGCACGGCATGGGCGGCGGTGCAGGTGGCGGCGCCGGTTACGCCGACATGGGCGATATCTTCGGCGACATGTTCGGCAACATCTTTGGTGGCGGTGGGCGCGGCCCGCGTCGCGGTGCCGATATCGGCTACGTGATGGAGCTGTCGCTGGAGGAGGCGGTCCGCGGCGTCGAGAAGCAGATCGAGATTCCCACCCTCGACGAATGTGACAGCTGCGATGGCAGCGGCTCGGCCGACGGCAAGCTGGAAACCTGCGGCACCTGCAATGGCCGTGGCCAGGTCCGTTTCCAGCGCGGCATTTTCTCGATGCAGCAGGGCTGTCCGCATTGCGGCGGCCGTGGCCAGACCATCGAGAACCCCTGCGGGAAATGCCATGGCCAGGGCCGGGTCGAGGACACCAAGAGCCTGCAGGTCAAGATTCCGGCCGGTGTCGACAACGGCGACCGCATCCGGTTGACGGGAGAGGGTGAGGCCGGTCCGGCCGGCTCGCCGCCCGGCGACCTGTATGTCGAGGTCCGCGTGCGTGAGCACGAGATCTTCCAGCGCGAGGGTGACGACCTGCACTGCGAGGTGCCGATCCGCCTGACCCAGGCGGCGCTGGGCGCAGCGATCCGCGTGCCGACCCTGGGCGGGGAAGTGGAACTGAAGATTCCGGCCGAAACCCAGGCCGGCAAGGTGTTCCGCCTGCGCGACAAGGGCGTGCAATCCGTGCGCAGCCGCCGTCCCGGCGACCTGTATTGCCGCGTGGTGATGGAAACCCCGGTCAACCTGACCAGCGAGCAGCGCGAATTGCTGCAGCAGCTTGAAGCCACGTTCACCGGCGAAGACGCGCGCCGGCACTCGCCGCGCTCCTCGACCTTCATGGATGGCGTGAAGGGCTTCTGGGATCGCATGAAGTCGTGATGCCTGCTCCGGATCCGTGCTGCTTGCCGCCCTGCCTGACGCCGGCTAGCCTGCCGGAATGAGCTCGCCAGTACGCATCCTCATCCACGGCGCCTCCGGCCGGATGGGCCAGGCATTGTTGCGCCTGGCATCCGGACGCGACGATCTGCAGGTGGTTGCCGCGGTGTCACGCAGCAAACCGGCTCAAAGGGTGGTCGACGGGTTGCCGTACTTCGCCCTGTCGGAGTTGCCCGGCGTGCCCGCGTTCGATGTCGCCATCGACTTCAGCCTGCCTGCCGGCCTGGATGCGGTCTTGGCCCTGTGCGTCGAGCGCGGTGTGCCGCTGGTGTCGGGCACGACCGGTCTGGATGCGCCGCAACAGCTCGCACTGGATGCGGCGGCCAGCAGGATTCCGGTGCTTCTGGCCGCCAATTTCAGCCTGGGCGTGACGGTATTGAGCGACCTGGTCGAACGCGCCGCCAAGCTGCTGCAGGCCTGGGATTGCGACATCGTCGAGTCCCACCACAAGCACAAGCTGGATGCGCCCTCGGGTACGGCCCTGGCATTGGGAACTCGCGCGGAGCAGGGCGGTGCGCAGCCGCGTTACGCCTCTCTTCGCGCCGGCGATATTGTCGGCGAACACACGGTCCAATTCACCGGCCCCGGCGAACGGATCGAACTGGTCCATCGTGCGACCAGCCGCGATGTCTTCGCCCACGGTGCCCTGCACGCCGCCGTCTGGCTGGCGGGACAGCAGCCGGGGCGGTATCGGCTGCGCGACATGCTGTGAACGCTCCCGGTGTCCCCGCGGGCGCACCGGACGACCGGACGCTGGCGTCGGAACGACTTCATCGTTAGAATCCTCGTTCGCCTGAACCCCATTTGTCGGACCGGTACAACGCCGCGTCCGCGCTTTGCTGCAGCCTGCATTCCGGCCAGCGCTGCGCTCGATGGACTCAGCATCCCCTGGCAGCCAAGGCGATTCTCCCGTGACCCAACCCGCAATCCTTGCCCTCGAAGACGGCACCCTCTTCGAGGGCGTTTCCGTAGGCGCACCTGGCCTGTCGGTCGGCGAAGTGGTGTTCAACACCGCGATGACCGGCTATCAGGAAGTCCTGACCGACCCGTCCTACGCCCGACAGCTGGTGACCCTGACCTATCCGCATATCGGCAACACCGGCATCAACGACCAGGATGATGAATCCGGCCGTGTCTGGGCCGCTGGCCTGATCGTGCGCAACGTGCCGCGCCGGCCGAGCAGCTGGCGCAACCAGATCGCACTGCCCGAGTGGCTGGCTGCCCGCGGTGTGGTGGCGATCGCCGATGTCGACACCCGCAAACTGACCCGGCTGCTGAGCAGTCACGGCGCCCAGAGCGGTGCGCTGATGGCCGGCGAGGGCATCGATGCCGACAAAGCCATCGAGGCGGCGCGCAAGTTCCCGGGCCTGAAGGGCATGGACCTGGCGAAGGAAGTCAGCACGCGCGAGCGCTACGAATGGACGGCCGGCCAGCTGGACCTGGACAACAACGTGTTTGGGCAAACCGATGGACGCTTCCACGTGGTCGCGTACGACTTCGGCGTCAAGCGCAACATCCTGCGGATGCTGGCCGCGCGTGGCTGTCGGGTGACCGTGGTGCCCGCCCAGACCCCGGCGGCCGAGGTGCTTGCGCTCCAGCCCGACGGCATTTTCCTGTCCAACGGCCCTGGCGACCCGGAGCCCTGCGACTACGCGGTCGCGGCGATCCGCGAGTTCATCGACCGCCGGATCCCGATGTTCGGCATCTGCCTGGGCCACCAGTTGCTCGGCCTGGCGAGCGGCGCGAAGACGATGAAGATGAAATTCGGCCACCACGGCGCCAACCACCCGGTGCAGGAGTTGGCCGCGGGTGTGGACGACGGCGGACGGGTGATGATCACCAGCCAGAACCATGGCTTCGCCATCGACGAGGCCACCTTGCCGGCCCACGTCCGCATCACCCACCGCTCGTTGTTCGACGGGTCCAACCAGGGCATCGAGTTCCCCGGCGCGCCGGTGTTCGGCTTCCAGGGTCATCCGGAAGCCAGTCCGGGACCGCAGGACGTTTCCCCATTGTTTGATCGTTTCGTTGCGCTGATGGAGGCCAACTGACATGCCAAAGCGCACCGACATCAAGACCGTCCTGATCATCGGCGCCGGCCCGATCGTGATCGGCCAGGCCTGCGAGTTCGACTACTCCGGCGCGCAAGCCTGCAAGGCGCTGCGTGACGAGGGTTACCGGGTGGTGCTGGTCAACAGCAACCCGGCCACGATCATGACCGACCCGGAAATGGCCGACGCGGTCTACATCGAGCCGATCAACTGGCAGACGGTCGAGAAGATCATCGCCAAGGAACGCCCCGACGCGCTGCTGCCGACGATGGGCGGCCAGACCGCGCTGAACTGCGCACTCGACCTGGCCGACCACGGCGTGCTGGAGAAGTACAACGTCGAGCTGATCGGCGCCAGGCGCGACGCGATCATGATGGCCGAGGACCGCGAGCTGTTCCGCGTGGCGATGGCCGAGATCGGCCTGGAATGCCCGAAGGCCGCGGTGGCCAGGACCTTCGAGCAGGCGGTCGAGATCCAGGCGACGGTCGGCTACCCGACCATCATCCGCCCGTCCTTCACCCTGGGCGGCAGCGGCGGCGGCATCGCCTACAACAAGGAAGAGTTCGAGGAGATCGTCAAGCGCGGCCTGGAGCTCTCGCCGACCAACGAGGTGCTGGTCGAGGAATCGGTGCTGGGCTGGAAGGAGTTCGAGATGGAGGTGGTCCGCGACACCGCGGACAACTGCATCATCGTCTGCTCGATCGAGAACTTCGACGCGATGGGCGTGCACACCGGCGACTCGATCACCGTCGCCCCGGCGCAGACTTTGACCGACAAGGAATACCAGCGCCTGCGCGATGCCTCCATCGCGGTGCTGCGCAAGATCGGTGTCGATACCGGCGGCTCCAACGTGCAGTTCGGCATCAACGCCGAGACCGGCCGGGTGGTGGTGATCGAGATGAACCCGCGCGTGTCGCGCTCCTCGGCACTGGCGTCGAAGGCGACCGGTTTCCCGATCGCCAAGATCGCGGCCAAGCTCGCGGTCGGCTACACGCTGGATGAATTGCGCAACGACATCACCGGCGGCGCGACCCCGGCGTCGTTCGAGCCATCGATCGATTACGTCGTCACCAAGATTCCGCGGTTTGCGTTCGAGAAATTCCCGCAGGCCGATTCGCGCCTGACCACCCAGATGAAGTCGGTGGGCGAGGTGATGGCGATGGGCCGCACCTTCCAGGAATCGCTGCAGAAGGCGCTGCGTGGACTGGAGACCGGCAAGGTCGGCCTCGATCCCACCGGCCTGGACCTGACCAGCGAGGAAGGTCTTGCCACCGTCCGCCGCGAGCTCAAGGAGCCGGGACCGGAGCGCATCTTCCACATCGGCGATGCGCTGCGCGCCGGCATGAGCGTGGAAGAGGTGAACGCGCTGTCGTTCGTCGACCCGTGGTTCCTCGACCAGATGGAAGAGATCATCGCCGCCGAGAAGGTTGTCGCCGACGCCGGCCTGTCCGCGCTGGATGCGAAGCGGATGCGTGCGCTCAAGCGGATGGGTTTCTCCGATGCGCGGCTGGCGCAGCTGACCGGCACCGACGAGACCGCGGTGCGTTCGCTGCGTCGCGCGTTTGGCGTGCGGCCGGTGTACAAGCGCGTGGATTCCTGCGCGGCCGAGTTCGCCACCACCACCGCGTACATGTATTCGACCTACGAGGACGAGTGCGAGTCCAACCCGAGCGGCCGCGACAAGATCATCGTGCTCGGCGGCGGTCCGAACCGGATCGGGCAGGGCATCGAGTTCGACTACTGCTGCGTGCACGCCGCGCTGGCGCTGCGGGCGGACGGTTTCGAGACCATCATGGTCAACTGCAACCCGGAAACCGTGTCGACCGACTACGACACCTCCGACCGCCTGTACTTCGAGCCGCTGACGCTGGAAGACGTGCTGGAGATCTGCGACCTGGAGAAGCCGAAGGGCGTGATCGTGCAGTACGGCGGCCAGACCCCGTTGAAGCTGGCCGAGGCCCTGCAGGCCGCCGGCGTGCCGATCATCGGCACCAGCCCGGACAGCATCGACCTGGCCGAGGACCGCGAGCGCTTCCAGCAACTGGTGGACAACCTCGGCCTGAAGCAGCCGCCGAACCGGATCGCGCGCAATTCCGAGGAAGCCCTGCTGCTGGCCGGCGAAGTCGGCTATCCGCTGGTGGTCCGTCCGAGCTACGTGCTCGGCGGCCGGGCGATGGAAGTGGTGCATTCCGATGCCGACCTGGAACGCTACATCCGCGATGCGGTGCGCGTGTCGGAGAAGTCGCCGGTGTTGCTGGACCGCTTCCTCGACAACGCAATCGAGGTCGATGTCGACATCATTGCCGACAAGGACGGCAACGTGCTGATCGGCGGCGTGATGGAGCACATCGAGGAAGCCGGCGTGCACTCGGGCGACTCCTCGTGCTCGCTGCCGCCGTACTCGCTGTCGGCCGATACCCAGGCGCGCCTGCGCGAGCAGGTGGTGGCGCTGGCGAAGGCGCTGAATGTGGTCGGCCTGATGAACACCCAGTTCGCGGTGCAGACCGACGAGGCCGGCGAGGACACGATCTACCTGCTGGAAGTCAATCCGCGCGCCTCGCGCACGGTGCCGTTCGTGTCGAAGGCCATCGGCATTCCGCTGGCGAAGATCGCCGCGCGCTGCATGGCCGGCAAGACGCTGGCCGAGCAGGGCGCGACCAGCGAGATCATTCCCGACTACTACTCGGTCAAGGAAGCGATCTTCCCGTTCGCCAAATTCCAGGGCGTCGATCCGATCCTCGGGCCGGAAATGCGCTCCACCGGCGAGGTCATGGGTGTCGGCCGCAACTTCGGCGCGGCGATGGCGCGTGCGCAGGAAGCGGCCAGCATCGCCAGGCTGCCGGACGGCGGCAAGGTCTTCGTCTCCGTGCGCGATCCGGACAAGCAGCGCGTGCTGCCGGTGGCGCAGGAACTCGTCCGGCGCGGCTATTCGCTGGTCGCCACCGGCGGTACGGCCAGGTTCCTGCGCGAGCAGGGCCTGGAGTGCCAGCTGGTCAACAAGGTCAACGAAGGCCGCCCGCACATCGTCGACCTGATCAAGAACGGCGAGATCGTCTACATCGTGAACACGACCGAAGGCCGCCAGGCGATCTCCGACTCGTTCTCGATCCGGCGCGAAGCGCTGCAGCAGCGGGTGACCTACTCGACGACGATCTCGGGCGCCCGTGCCCTGTTGCTGTCGCTCGATTACCGCGATGCCGGACCGGTCTGGTCGTTGCAGGAGCTGCACGCCACGGTCAACGCCAGCGCCTAGCTTTGCCCTGACCGACCCGGGCACAATCGGCTGTCGGAAAACATGCTGTCGGAAAACACAGTGCCGGCCATGCGCCGGCCAGAGGATCAACACCCATGCAAGCCCCCATCACCTCCAAGGGTGCGCAGCGTCTGCGCGCCGAACTGGAAGAGCTCAAGTCCGTCCAGCGGCCGGCCGTGATCCATGCCATCGCCGAGGCGCGCGAGCACGGCGACCTGAAGGAAAACGCCGAGTACCATGCCGCCCGCGAACAGCAGGGATTCATCGAAGGCCGCATCAAGCAGCTCGAAGGCGAGCTGTCGAATTCCCAGATCATCGATATCGCCGCCCTCAATGCTGGCAGCCGGATCGTGTTCGGCGCGACCGTCGACCTGGTCGATACCGACAGTGACGAGGAACGGACCTACCAGATCGTCGGCGACCTGGAAGCGGACATCAAACTGGGCCTGATCGCGATTTCCTCGCCGGTCGCGCGCGCCCTGATCGGTCGCCACGAGGGCGACAGCATCACCATCGACGCCCCCGGTGGCACCCGCGAGTACGACATCGTCGCCGTCCGCTACGTCGTCTGAGGATGGCAGCCCGCACGGTCACGTTGCTGCTGCCCGCACGCAGCCGGTTTGGTGGGCAGCGCCTGTCGGAGTCCGCCGGCCGCTGGTTCGGGCGGGCCGACAGTGCGCAGGTGGCAGGCGATCCGGTGGAGCGCCAGTTCGAGACCCTGCCACGCGGCTGGCCGGTCGCTGCGGTGACCCGCCAGCGCGATGCCGGCGATGCGCAAGGGGCGGCCTGGTTGCGCGCCGATCCGGTCTACATCCAGCCCGACATCAATGGCGCCCGCCTGCTGTCGCATGGGGATGCCTTGTCGCTGACCGCTGCGGACAGTGCGGCGTTCCTGCCGGCACTGAAACCGCTGTTTGGCGATATGGGCTTTCCCATCGACGCGCCGCACCCGAGCCGCTGGTACCTGCAGCTGCCGGTTGGAGCGACGTTGCCGGTGATGGCCTCGCTGGATCAGGCGCTGGGCGCGGATCTGTTCGACCAGCTGCCTGAAGGCCCGGAAGGCCGCCGTTGGCGCGCACTGCTGAGCGAGGCGCAGGTGGTCCTGCACAACCACCCGCGCAATGCCGAGCGTGCGGCGGCGGGCTTGGCCCCGGTCAATTCGTTGTGGTTCTGGGGCGCGGGCAAGGTGCCCGATCGTGTCAGCACGCGCTACGCCAGCATGGCCAGCGATGACGACACTCTGATTGCCTTCGCGAGCGCTGCCGGCGTACGTGGCGGATCACTCCCCGCGCGCTGGCAGACGGGCGAGGGCGAGCGCCTGTTCGACCTGCGCCACCTGCGCGATCTGGCGGTGTTTGATCGCGATTGGTGGCTGCCGCTGATGGCCGAGCTGCAGAGCGGCAAACTGGCCCGCGCCACGATCGACTTTGCCGACGGTCACCAACTCACCCTGGCATCCAGGCAACGCTGGCGATTCTGGCGTCGTCCGTGGCATTCGTTCGTGCGCCCCGAAACGGCCGGGTCCGAGTGAAGCCGATCGGCAAGCTGCGTCGGCGTATCGCGGTGGAGTCCGGCCCGTGGCCCGCCCAGATCCCACCGCTGCTGCAACGCATCTACAGTGCCCGCGGTGCACCGGCCATCGAGCAGGCCCGCCCGAAGCTGGCGAACCTGCTGCCGCCCGACACGCTGTCCGGACTGGACGCGGCAACCGCGCTGCTGGCCGACGCGATCGCGACCGACCGCCACATCCTGGTGGTGGGCGACTTCGATTGCGATGGCGCCACCGCCTGCGCGGTCGCGGTGCGCGGCCTGCGGATGCTGGGGGCCCGCCGTGTCTCCCACGCCGTGCCCAACCGGATGATCCACGGCTACGGCCTGTCGCCGGCGCTGGTGGCCGAACTGGCCGCGCTGGAGCCTGACCCCGGATCAGGTCCGGGGGAGACTCTGCTGGTGACGGTCGACCACGGCATCGCCTGCCACGCCGGCATCAGCGCCGCCAAGGCGCTGGGTTGGCAGGTGCTGGTGACCGACCACCATCTGCCCGGGGACACGCTTCCGCCGGCCGACGCCATCGTCGATCCCAACCAGCCTGGCGACCGGTTCCCGAGCAAGGTGCTGGCCGGCGTTGGCGTGATGTTCTACGTGTTGCTGGCGCTGCGCCGACGGCTGCGCGACGCCGGCAGGCTCGATACCGGTGTGGACGGAAAAGGCCCCGACCTGACCCGGCTGCTCGACCTGGTTGCGGTCGGCACGGTCGCCGACCTGGTGCCGCTGGATGCCAACAACCGCGCCCTGGTGGCGGCGGGCCTGCGCCGCCTGCGCGCGGGGCAGGGCTGTCCAGGCCTGCGCGCGCTGATCGAGGTGGCCCAGCGCGATCCGGCCCGGCTGAGTGCGGGCGATATCGGTTTTGCGATTGCCCCGCGGCTGAATGCCGCCGGCCGGCTGGAAGACATGGCGCTGGGCATCGAATGCCTGCTGACCGACGACATGGGTCAGGCGCGCGGGATCGCTGACACCCTCAACCGGATCAACACCGAGCGTCGCGCGGTCCAGCAGCAGATGACCGAGGAGGCGGAGGCCGCGTTAGCCAAGGCGGTGCTGGATGCCGCCAACGCGCCGCTCGCGGTCTGCCTGTTCGATCCGGACTGGCACCCGGGCGTGGTCGGGCTGGTCGCGTCGAAAATGAAGGAACGCCTGCACCGCCCGACGATCGCGTTCGCCCCGGCCGAGCCGGGCGGTGACCTGTTGCGCGGCTCGGCCCGATCGATTCCCGGCTTCCATATCCGCGACGCCCTGGCGATGGTGAATGCGCGGCATCCGGGCCTGATCGAACGCTTTGGCGGTCATGCGATGGCGGCCGGTCTGTCACTGCGCGCCGCTTCGATGGAGGCTTTCGCGCTGGCGTTCCGCGAATGCGTTGCCGCCACGCTGGGCGAAGACCTGCTGCAGGCCGAGATCCTCAGCGACGGTGAGCTGGCGGGCAACGAGTTCACCCGTCGCAGCGCGGACGCGTTGCGCGATGGCGGGCCGTGGGGGCAGGGCTTCCCGGAACCTCAGTTCGATGGCGAATTCGAAGTGTTGAGCTGGCGCGTGGTCGGTGAGCGGCACCTGAAACTCGAGCTCGGCCACGGCGCGATACGCCTGAACGCGATCGAGTTCGGCGGCTGGACGGGACAGGAACCGCCTGCGCGGGTCCGCATCGCCTACCGGCTGGAAGCCGACGACTATCGCGGCGGCGACGCGATCCAACTGGTCGTGGTGCACCGCGAAGCCGCTTGAGCCTGACGGTCGCCGTCCGCAGCCTGAGAGCAACTCCCGCCGACCGCGCGCCTTGATGATCGCCGGGACTCCGGAGAAGTCCCGGGCGCCGGCAAGCCTTGCGCCTGCTAGAATTGGCGGTCATCTTTTGCAATGAAATCACGGACATGATCGAACTGAATCCCGTCCACGAGCGCATCGCCGATCTCAAGGATCGGCTGGATGCGCTCAGGGGGTACCTTTGACTTCGACACCAAGGTCGAACGTCTGGAAGAAGTAAACCGGGAGCTGGAAAGCCCCGATGTCTGGAACGATGCGGAGCGGGCCCAGTCGCTGGGTCGCGAGCGCTCGTCGCTGGACAAGGTCGTCACCGGCATCCGCAGCCTGACCGAGGGCGTGACCGGCGCGGAAGAACTGCTGGAACTGGCCGAGATGGAAGGCGACGACGATACCGCGCAGGCGGTGATCGACGACGTCGAGACCTACGCCAAGGCCGTCGATGAGCTGGAGTTCCAGCGCATGTTCTCCGGCGAGATGGACAACGCCGCGGCGTTCGTCGACATCCAGGCCGGCGCCGGCGGTACCGAGGCGCAGGACTGGGCCGAGATCCTGCTGCGCATGTACCTGCGCTGGGCCGAGTCGCGCGGCTGGAAGGCCGAGCTGATGGAAGTCAGCGGCGGTGATGTGGCCGGGGTGAAATCGGCCACCTTCCGGGTCGAGGGCGATTTCGCCTACGGCTGGCTGAAGACCGAGACCGGCGTGCACCGGCTGGTGCGCAAGTCGCCGTTCGATTCCGACAACCGCCGCCACACCAGTTTCACCTCGGTGTTCGTGGCGCCGGAGATCGACGACAACATCGAGGTCGACATCAACCCGGCCGACCTGAAGACCGACGTCTACCGCTCGTCCGGTGCCGGTGGCCAGCACGTCAACAAGACCGAGTCGGCGGTGCGCATCACCCACGTGCCCACCGGCACGGTGGTGGCCTGCCAGACCGAACGCAGCCAGCACGCCAACCGCGACCGCGCGATGAAGATGCTGGCGGGCAAGCTGTATGAGCTGGAAATCCAGAAGCGCAATGCGGTCCGCGATGCGGTGGAGGCGACCAAGTCCGACATCGGCTGGGGCAGCCAGATCCGCAACTACGTGCTCGACCAGAGCCGGATCAAGGACCTGCGTACCGGGATCGAGCGCAGCGATACCCAGAACGTGCTCGACGGCGACCTGGACGAGTTTGTCTCGGCCAGTCTGAAGGCGGGCCTGGAAGTTGGCGCCAAACGCTCCGACGCGAAGTAGAAGTAGTTGTTCCTTGCACGCGCCGCTCCTGCAAGCCTCCTTATCTGCAAATGAAATGACCATGACCGACACTGCACCGCCGCGCGATGGAAGCCACCGGCCCGACGCCAACCAACCGGACGAGAACAAGCCGGATGAAAACCGGCTCATCGCCGAGCGTCGCGCGAAACTGACCGCTTTGCGTGGCGAGGGGATCGCGTTCCCGAACGACTTCCGTCGCGACCACTATGCCGGCGACCTGCAGGCGGACTACGCCGATGCGGAGACGTGGACGGCCGAAGCGCTGGAGGCCAGGGGCCATCGTGTTGCCGTAGCCGGCCGCCTGCTGCTCAAGCGGGTGATGGGCAAGGCCAGCTTCGTGCAGATCCAGGACGAGTCCGGCCGGCTGCAGCTGTTCCTGCAGGCCAATGCGCTGGGCGAGACCTACGCGGCGTTCAAGGGCTGGGACGTGGGCGACATCGTTGGCGCGCAGGGCGTGCTGACCCGCACCCGCACCGGCGAGCTGTCGGTCAAGGTCGACCAGTTGCGCCTGCTGACCAAGTCATTGCGTCCGCTGCCCGACAAGTTCCATGGTCTGGCCGATGTCGAGCAGCGATATCGCCAGCGCTACGTCGACCTGATCGTCTCGCCGGAAGCGCGCGAGGTGTTCGTCAAGCGCAGCAGGATCATCCGCGCGATGCGCGAGTGGCTCGACAGCCGGCGCTTTCTCGAGGTCGAGACACCGATGATGCATTACATCCCCGGTGGCGCCACGGCCAAGCCGTTCACGACCCATCACAACGCGCTGGACCTGGATCTGTACCTGCGCGTGGCCCCGGAGCTGTACCTCAAGCGCCTGGTGGTCGGCGGGCTGGAGCGGGTCTACGAGATCAACCGCAACTTCCGCAACGAGGGCGTGTCGACCCGGCACAACCCCGAGTTCACCATGCTCGAGTTGTACGAGGCCTATGCCACCTACAACGAGGTCATGGACCTGACTGAGGCCATGATCCGCGACATCGCGACGTCGGTGCTCGGCACCACGCAGGTCGAATGGGACGGCCAGTCGATCGACATCGGTCCGGCGTTCCGGCGCTGGACGATGAGCGATGCGGTGCTGGAACACAATCCGGAAATTTCACCGGCGGACCTGCGCGATGTCGAGGCGATGCGCGCCCATTGCGCCCGCCTGAAGGTCCCGGTCAAGCCGGGATACGGCTGGGGCAAGTTGCTGCTGGAAATCTTCGAGAAGACCGTCGAACACACCCTGGTCCAGCCGACCTTCATCACCCGCCACCCGGTCGAGGTCAGTCCGCTGGCGCGCGCCAGCGATGACGATGCGGGCATGACCGATCGCTTCGAGTTGTTCGTGGGCGGCAAGGAACTGGCCAACGGCTTTTCCGAGCTCAACGACCCGGAAGACCAGGTGGCGCGCTTCCTGGCCCAGGTCGAGGCGAAGGAGGGCGGCGACGACGAGGCGATGCATTTCGACGCCGACTACATCCGCGCGCTGGAGATCGGTCTGCCGCCCACGGGCGGCCTGGGCGTCGGCATCGACCGGCTGGTGATGCTGCTGACCGGCTCGTCCTCGATCCGCGACGTGCTGCTGTTCCCGTACATGCGGCCGGAGGGGTGATCGGGGGCGAAGCGCCTGGTGGCTTGGTGGCTTGGTGTATTACGCCTTCGGCTAATACACCCTACACACCTTACACGCCCGCCTTGTGGGCGGGCGGGAGGCTCTACTCGGCCGGCTCGTCGCGCAGTTCGCGACGCAGGATCTTGCCGACGTTGGTCTTGGGCAGTTCGGTGCGGAATTCGATCGCCTTGGGCCGCTTGTAGCCGGTCAGGTTCTCGCGCGCGTAGGCGGTGATCTGCTCGGCGGTCAGCGACGGGTCCTTCTTCACCACCACCAGCTTGACCACTTCGCCGGAGTGCTCGTCGGGCATGCCGATGGCGGCCACTTCGAGCACGCCGGGCATCATCGCGATCACGTCCTCGATCTCGTTCGGGTACACGTTGAAACCCGATACCAGGATCATGTCCTTCTTGCGGTCGACGATGTAGAAGAAACCCTTCTCATCCATCTTCGCGATGTCGCCGGTGTGCAGCCAGCCGTCGGCGTCCATCACCTCGGCGGTCTCCTGCGGACGCTGCCAGTAGCCCTTCATGACCTGCGGGCCCCTGATGCACAGCTCGCCGATCTCGCCGGCGGCCAGCATGTTGCCGTCCTCGTCCTTGATGCAGGCATCCGTGGACGGGATGGGCAGGCCGATCGCACCGTTGTACTCGGCCAGATCCATCGGGTTGATGCAGGCCGCCGGTGAGGTTTCGGTCAGTCCGTAGGCCTCGATCAGGGTGCAGCCGGTGACCTTTTTCCAGCGCTCGGCGACCGAGCGCTGCACCGCCATGCCACCGCCCAGCGTCAGGCGAAGCTTGGAGAAGTCGATCTGGTTGAAGCCGGGCGTATTGAGCAGCCCGTTGAACAGCGTGTTGACGCCGGTGATCGCCGTGAACGAGACCTTCTTGAGCTCCTTGACGAAGCCGGGCATGTCGCGCGGGTTGGTGATCATGTAATTCAGGCCACCGAATTTCATGAACACCAGACCGTTCGCCGTCAGCGCGAAGATGTGGTAAAGCGGCAGCGCGGTGATGATGACTTCCTGGCCCGGCACCACGTTGGTGCCCACCCACGCGGCGGCCTGCTGCATGTTGGCGACCAGGTTGCGGTGGGTCAGCATCGCGCCCTTGGCCACCCCGGTGGTGCCGCCGGTGTACTGCAGGAAGGCGATGTCGTCGGCCTGCACGTCGATCGTCGGCAGGGTGTGCTTCCTGCCCAGCTTGAGGGTGTCGGCAAACCGGATCGCGCCCTGGATGTGGTACTCGGGCACCATCTTCTTGATGTACTTCACGACGAAATTGACGATCACGCCCTTCGCGCCAAGCATGTCGCCCAGGCCGGTCGTGATGACCCTGGTGACCGCCGTGTCGCGCAGCACTTCCTCCACCGTATCGCCGAAATTGTCCAGCACCAGCAACACCGTCGCGCCCGAATCCACCAGTTGGTGCCGGAGCTCGCGCGCGGTGTACATCGGGTTGGTGTTGACCACCGTCAGCCCGGCACGCAACACGCCGAACGTGGCGATCGGGTACTGCAGGCAGTTGGGCAGCATGATCGCGACCCGGTCGCCCTTCTTGAGCTTGAGCTCGCCCAGCAGGTAGGCCGCGAACTGCGCGCTGAGGGTGTCGATCTCGCCATAGGTCAGGGTCTTGCCGAGGTTGGCGAACGCCGGCCGGTCGCGAAAACTGGCGATCGCGCTTTCCAGCACCGCGACGATGGAGGGGAACTCGTCGACATCGATCTGCGCGGGAACCCCGGCCGGATACTGGTCAAGCCATGGACGTTCAACACTCATCGCGATCCCCTTGGTTGGTGTGGTGCTTGTGTGGCGCGTGTCCGCGTGGTGCATCCGCGAAGAAAAACCCCGGATCCGCAGCGCTGCAGCGATCCAAAGATTGGAGCATAGGGTCCGGGGGCTGGCAAGGCGAAGCGGGCGCTGCCCGCGAGCCGGATGGCGAGGTGCGACATTCCGGTTTGCGCGGCGAGGTCGCATGACCCTGCGGGTGATCCGGCAGGGCCTGCCCGGTACGATCACGGTGTTCCTATGGCTCGACGTTCACCGGTACGCCGGTTTGCTCGACCTGCACGGCGGACCGTGCCACCACGCCGGTGGCGGTGAGGTCGGCGGTGACGTTGCCCAGTGTCGCGAACACGTCGGGAATCGTGTCGACCGCCAGCAGCAGGCCGAGCGGTGCGACCGGCAGCCCCATCGCCTGTGCGACCGGCAGATTGGTCGCCATGTAGCTGACCTGGCCGGGCAGGCCGACCGAACCGAGGCTGATGACGACGGCCAGTGCACTGCCCGCGGCCAGTTGCGCCGCGCCCAGCTCGATGCCGTAGGCCCAGGCGATGAACGCGGCGGCGCTGATGTACTGCACCGGGCTGGTGATGCGGAACAGGGTTACCGCCATCGGCAGCACCAGGCCGGTGACGTGGGCCGGATACCGCAAGCGGTCGTTGGCGACTTCCAGCATCGCCGGCAGGGACGCCAGCGACGACTGCGTGCTCGCCGCGACGACCTGCGCCGGGACAATGGCGGTAGCGAATCGTCGGATCGGCTCGCCGCCCCAGACCGCGGCGACCAGCAGCATGCCGACCGTCACGCTCAGGTAGAGCACGCATTGCAGGCCGATGTAGATGCCCAGCGCGCTGAGCATGCTCAGTCCGGATCGGGCGGTGACGGCGAGGATCAGCGCGAACACGCCGACCGGTGCCGCCCACAGCGCCCAGCGCACGATCACGATCATCGCGTCGGCGATGGCCTGGAAAAACTCGACCATCAACGCGCGTCTGGCCGGGGCGATCCGGGTCAGGGCGAAGCCGAAAAACAGCGCAAACACCACCAGCGGCAGCATCGCGCTCTGGGCCGCCGCGGCGATGGCATTGGCGGGAATGACGCCGGTGACCCAGTCCGACCATCCGGCTGGGGCGGGCAGGGTGGAGGTTTCGCGGCTGCCACCGTCCAGTGCGCTGGCCAGGGCCGGATCGTGCGGCAGCAGCGACAACAGCGCCGGCGCAGTCACCGCGGCAAACAGCGCCGCCAGTGACAGCAGCACCACAAACACCCCGATGGCCTTGCGGGCGATGCGTCCCGATGCCGCGGCGTCGGCGGCGGAACTGATGCCGACAATCACCAGCGCCAGCACCAGCGGCACCACCGTCATCTGCAGGGCGTTGAGCCAGAGCCGGCCGACCGGCTGCACCGCGTCGGCCACCCTGATCGCCAGCCCCGCGTCGGCCCAGGCCAGCGACAGGCCGGTCACTGCGCCGACGGCCAGTGCCAGCAGGACCCGCGTCGTCGCACTCACGGGGCGGCCACCGCGGCCGGCAATCCCCACGGTGCCTGGAGGCGTGCGTGTTCGGCTTCCGGCAGCAGCACGAAGACGGGCTTTCGCTCGGGGCGCAGCCACGCCAGCAACGACTCCATGACCGCGTCGTCCATCGCCGTGCAGCCGGCCGTGGTGGTGGTTGGCGACTTCCACAGGTGGGCGAAGATGCAGCTGCCGGCCCCCGGTGTTGCCGCACGGTTGTGTTCGATCACGAAGCCGAGGCGGTACCGCAGGTCGCCGTCGGCATGCAGGTCACGGCGCATCGGCTCGGTGGATCCGGCAATGGCGGGTTCGCCGACTTCGCGCGTATCGACAATCCGGTTGTACAGGGGCGAGTCGCTGACATCGATGCAGTAGCTGGACGCCTGCATCGGCGCATACGGCAGGGCGGTCTGCGCGCCGGCGGCGTAACCGAAGGCCTCGCCGATGGTGAACACACCGGCCGGGCTGCGGCCGTCGCCTTCGCGCTTGGTCGGGCCTTCTGGTTGGGCGTCGTGCAGTCCCAGTCCCCAGGCCGAACCTTCGCGGCCGATCTCCACCGGCTGCGGTGAGGCGGCTTCCCGCCACTTGTCGCCATCGCGCTCATAGGTGCGCAGCGTACCGTGGTCGACATCCCAATCCGCCACGGTGACCAGCACCAGCTGCTGCGCATCGTGCCAGGGCACGACGGCGGTGCCGGGCATCACGGACGGGGCGCAGGCGGCCAGCGGGATTACCAGGAGGGCCGAAATCCATCGCAGGCTGGAGCGGCGGGAATGGCGGGGCAAACGCATCGGACGGACTCCTTGGTCTTGCATGGCATGGGCGATCAGGTCAGTGGCATCCGGGCGCTGACATCACGGCTCCAGCATCGGTTGGAGCCGGTCAAGATTGGCCTGCAATTGCTCTTCGCGCCCGCCTTCACACACCAGGACGAACACGCGGTCCAGCAGGTGCTGCAAGGCGGAGTGGTAGAGCAGCGGCTCGATGTGCACGCGGTCATCGTGCGCGGAGACCACCAGCGCGAGGTTGGCGTAGGCGCGCAGCGGGTTGGAGGTGTGCCGCGTGATCGAGATCACCGTGCCCTGACGCTCGCGGAAACAGCGCGCGAGGTAACACAGGGGAGGCGGCTTGCCGTGCTCGGAGAACACCAGTAGCACATCGCCGGCATTCGCTGCCGAGATGCTGGCGGCCATGTGCGCGGGGTCGAAGTTGTGGACGGCGAGGATGCCGAGCAACGACAGCCTCAGCGCGAACGCACGGGCCCGGATATCGTCTGCACCCAGGCCGATCAGGAACACCTTGCCACCATCGGCTGCGGCGGCGATGGCGGCGGCAACGGCGGTGACGGTGTCGGGCGGGTTGATCGAACGCGTTTCCTCTTCGGCCTCGGTCTTGCGGCGCCACAGGTCGCAGGCCATGGCGTCATCGGAGTCGGCATCGGCGGCGGGGTCGTTGTCCGGCTCGTCGCCGTTGTCGGCCCGCGCAACGGCCTCGCCGATGGAGTACTTGAGGTCGGGGTAGCCCTTGAAACCGAGCTTCTGGCAGAACTTGACCACGCTGGACTGGCTGATGCCCAGCGCGTTGGCGAGCTGCTGGGACGAGTAGTCGCGCAGCAGCTGGGCATTGTCGAGCACGAAGTCGGCGATGCGGCGTTCGATCGCCGACATCTGGTCGCGCCGGGAGCGGATCTTCAGCAGGGCGGACATGTCAGGCCGCAGCGGTGCGGGCGTCGATCGGTTCCAGCCCGTGGATCTCGCGGATGCCCAAGCCGGGCGCATCGGTCACCGATATCTCGGACTCGTTGAAGATCACGCCGCCGTCGACCGGGTTGAATTTGCACAACGATGGCCCGTCCAGGTCGATCTTGGTGATCACGTCGGCCTTGGCCACGGCCACGTGCACCGCCGCCGCCACGCTGATGCTGGTCTCGAGCATGCAGCCGATCATGCACTCGATCTGGTGCATCGCGGCGATGTCGGCGATGCGGATCGCGTTGGAGATGCCGCCGGTCTTCATCAGCTTGATGTTGATGATGTCGGCGGCGCGCATGTTGATCAGCTTGATGACCTCCATCGGGCCGAACACGCTCTCGTCGGCCATGATCGGCGTGTGCACGCGCTCGGTGACGTAGCGCATGCCTTCCAGGTCGTGCGCCTTGACCGGCTGCTCGACCAGCTCGAGCCGCACGCCGGCGTCCTCCAGGCCGCGGATCGCGTACACCGCTTCCTTCGCGGTCCAGCCCTGGTTGGCGTCCAGCCGCAGCAGCGCGCGGTTCTCGACTGCGGCATAGATCGCCTTGACCCGCTCGATGTCCACGCCGATGTCCTTGCCGACCTTGATCTTCAGCGAGTCGAAGCCGCGGTCCACCGCGCTGATCGAGTCGGCGACCATCTTGTCGATCGTGTCGACGCTGATGGTGATGTCGGTGGTGATGACCGGGTCGCCGCCGCCCAGCATCTTGTACAGCGGCGCGTTGTAGAGCTGGCCGAACAGGTCGTAGATCGCGATCTCCACCGCCGCCTTGGCGCTGGAGTTCTTCTCCATCGAGGTCTGGATCAGGCGGGTGATGCGGTTGAGGTCGGCGATGTCCTCGCCGATCAGACGCGGCGAGATGTAGTGGCGGATGGCGCCGATGATCGAGCCGTGGGTATCTCCGGTGATGACCGCCGTGGCCGGCGCCTCGCCGTAGCCGATGTTGCCGCTGTCGGTGTGCACCATCACCACGATGTCTTCGACCTGGTCCACGGTGCGCAGGGCGGTCTTGAACGGCGTTTTGAGCGGCACGCGCAGCATGCCGAATTCGATGTGGGTGATCTTCATGGGTGGCTTGTCTGGACTCGGGATTCGATGGGATTTGGCGCTACGGTGCAATTCCGTCCAGCACGCCGTGCGGGCGCACGATGCTGGTGATGCGGTCGACGTAGCTTTCGTCCTTGTTGAACATCATCGGCAGCAACGGGGTCACCGAGACGCCGTTGAGCTTCATGGCTTTCAGGTTGCCGTCGGCGCCCAGATAGCTGCCGCCGTTGGTGTCGTGGATCACGTACGGCGCGCCATCGATGCGCCCGATCACCATCATCACGTGACCCGGGATGTAGACCAGGTCGCCGACCTTGAGGTTCGCCACCGCGGCCATGCGGCGGGCGCGGCTGTCGGCGCGGGAGAACAGCGTGTGCTGCAGTGCCGGGCTCACCGCCTGCGCGCTGGTGTTGCGTGGCAATTGCACGCCCATGCTGCGGTAGATCTCGGAGACGAAACCGCTGCAGTCACGCGCATCGTAGGCGTGGCCCCAGCCGTAGCGCTCGCCGAGGAACTTGAAGCCCTGGCGGACCAGGTTGGCCGAGGTCAGCGGCAGGTAATCGGCGGCGCTGTCGGCACGGCGCGGCAGCAGTGCCGGTGAGAACGCGAGGCTGCCATCTTCATTGCGCACCGGCAGGCTCAGCATGTGGGCGGTGTAGGGGTGCTGGCCATGGACCGGGTGGTCGCTGGCGAAAAAGTCGCCCGATGCGTCGGCCAGCGGCACCCGGATGCCCATGTCGAGTTGAAGCTGCGAGACCCGCGGCTCTTCGCGCGTGAACACGGTGCGCTCGACACCGCCGGTGATGATCCGGTACGGAGCGCTTTCCACATAACCGAACACGTCATCGGCGCTGCCTTCGGCGACATGGTGTTTCTCGATCCATGCCGCATAGCGCGGGCTGACCACGAACAGCCAGTCGCCATCGCCACTCTGGTGGGTGATGACCACCGGCGTGCCCGG
>DASTUE010000013.1:0-6413 GCA_035759805.1 Lysobacter sp.
GCGGCGCCGTAGCGCTCGACCAGGGTGCGCATCACCGCCATCGCATTGGCGGTGGTGCCGAGCATGAAGCCGATGAAGCCGCCGCCCATCACCGCGGCGTCGTAGTCGCGCCCCATCATCCGGAACACCACCAGGCAGAACGCGCCGACGATCAGCACCTGCAGGCCGAGGTTGACCAGCAGCGGCATCGCCAGCCCCGCCAGCTCCCACAGCTTGAGGTTCATCAACGCCACCGACAGGAACAGCGCCAGGCAGATGTTGCCGATCAGCTCGACCGTCGCCACCGACAGGCCGATCCAGCCGGTGGCGTCATCGAGGTTGCGGATCAGCGCGCCGACCAGCATCGCGCCGACGTAGGCCGGCAGGGTCACCCCGGTCGCCGAGATCCAGCCGCTGACCCAGGCGCCGATCCACATTGCCACCAGGATCACGACGATGCTCTTGAGCGCGCTGAATTCGCGCTGGGATTCGGTCATCGGCACGCCGCTGGCGCTTTCTTCCGGCGCGGTGTGGTCCTGCGGATCGCTCGACACCAGCGCGTAGCGGCGGATCAACAACGTGATGACCGGCCCGCCGACCAGCCCGCCGAGGACGATGCCGCCCATCGCCGAGGCCAGCGCGATCGAGTCGGCGCCCTCGATCCCGGCTTGCTCGAACAGCGGCGCGAACGCGAGGCCGGTCGCCGGCCCGCCGGTGAGCGTGGTCGAGCCGGCGAGCACGCCGAACAGCGGCGGCAGGTCGAAGCCGACCGCGACCGCCATGCCCAGCAGGTTCTGAACTACCGCGAACACCGAGGCCAGCGCCAGGAACACGATCACCTGCTTGCCGCTGACCTTCAGCAGCTTCAGGCTGGCCAGGAACCCGATCGCGGTGAAGAACGCGATCATCAACGGCGTCTGCAAGCCCGTGTCCATGGTCCACAGCGTGGCCCCGCGCTCGTACGCGATCCACGCGGCGATCGCGAACACCAGGCCGCCGATCACCGGCGGCGGCAGGTTGTAGCGCCCGAAGACGGGGATGGCCCGGCACAGGCCGTAACCGATGAACAGCGCGATCCCGGCCACGGCCAGGGTCTGGACAGCGTCGAGTTGCAACAACGGGACTCTCCCCAACAAGTGCGGCGACGGCGGGGCCGGCAGGCCGTCGCGCGTCACGATGCCGGTCGAACGAGCGTCGCGCAACCATCTGGAACGATGCGTTCCATTTCCGGGCATTCGGATTCGCGGGAATCACCCCATCTCCAGTCGTGACAGCGCACTGTTTCCGCTGCGATCAAATTCCAAGGAGGAACGACATGACACGTATCGAGAACGGCAAGGTCGCGGTGGTGACCGGTGGCGCGCAGGGCATCGGCGAAGCGATCGCCCGGCGCCTGCACGCCGATGGCTTCAAGGTGGCGATCGCGGACCTGAACCTGGACGCGGCCGGCAAGCTGGCGAATGAACTCGGCGGCGGCAGCATCGCGGTGGAGGTGGACGTGGCCGACCGCGCCAGCGTGTTCGCCGCGGTGGACCGCGCGGCCAACGAACTCGGCGGCTTCGACGTCATCGTCAACAACGCCGGCATCGCGCCGATGTCGCCGATCGAGGAGATCACCCCGGAAAGCATCGACAAGCTGTTCGGCATCAACTTCAACGGCGTGGTCTGGGGCGTGCAGGCAGCGACGCAGGCCTTCAGGAAGCTCGGCCACGGCGGCAAGATCATCAGCGCCGCATCCCAGGCCGGCCATGTCGGCAATCCGGGCCTCGGCCTGTACTCGGCGACCAAGTTCGCGGTCCGCGGCTTCACCCAGACCGCCGCGCGCGACCTGGCGCAGTACGGCATCACCGTGAACACGTATGCGCCCGGCATCGTCAGGACGCCGCTGATGATCGAACTCGCGCAGAAGACCGCCAGCGCCGCGGGCAAGCCCGAGGAATGGGGCTGGGAGCAGTACACCCGCGGCATCGCACTGGGACGGGTATCCGAGCCCGCGGAGGTGGCGGCCGTCGTCTCGTTCCTGGCCGGGCCGGACTCCGACTACATCACCGGCCAGTCCATCGTCTGCGACGGCGGCATGGTCTTCAACTAAGCGATGTGCCACGGCGGCTGGGCGAACGCTTCCACCAGGAAGTCGACCAGCCGCCGGGTTTTCATCGGCAGGTGCTTGCGCGAGGCGTAGACCGCATGGATGCCGAGCTCGATCGAGCGGTACTCGGGCATCAGTTCCACCAGGTCGCCTCGGCGCAGGTCGTCGCCGACGATGAAGTCCGGCTGCAGGATCACCCCTTCGCCATGCAGGGCGGCGACCCGACAGGTGTCGCCGCTGTTGGTATGCATGCGCGGCCGCACGCGCACGCGGGCCTCGCCATCCGGGCCATCGAAACGCCAGTCGTCGCCGCCGCTCCAGTACGCATAGGAAACGACCTGGTGCTCCACCAGTTCGCCCGGGTGCGCCGGCGTGCCGTGTTCGGCCAGGTAGGCGGGCGATGCGCACAGCACGATCCGCGTCCCCGCCAGGCGCCGGCTCACCAGCTGGGAACTGCGCAGGTTGGTGATGCGTACCGCCACGTCGTAGCCCTCTTCCACCAGATCGACCACGCGGTCGTTGAGGGTGACGTCGAGCGCAACCTTGGGATTCGCGTCGAGGAAGGCAGGCCACAACGGCGCCAGGTGCAGGTTGCCGAAGGTCAGCGGCGCATTGATCCGCAACACGCCGGCGGCCTCGCCGCTGCTCGAGCTGGTTTCGGCCTCCAACTCGCTGGCGTCGTCGAGCAACTCCGTGGCGCGCGCATGGAAACGCTGGCCGTCGTCGGTCAGCGACAGGCGCCGGGTGGTGCGATGGAGCAGGCGCACGCCGAGCCGTGCCTCGAGCTCGGCGACGTGCCGCGACACCGCCGCCTTCGACAGGCCGAGTGCATCGGCGGCGCCGACGAAGCTGCCGGCATTGACCACGGCCACGAAACTGGCCAGTTGCTGGAGATCGAGCATGACAGATTGTTTCTCTAATCGAGATTATAAATCAATAATATCGCTGTTTATCCCGGAGTCTGTGGCCAATACAGTGGATTCGAACCCAATCCCGGGCATCCAGACAAGGAAAACCCCATGAACGCCACCGCTTCCCTGCTCGGCCGCCTCGGCCTCTCGCTGATCTTCATCACCTCCGGCTGGGGCAAGATCGCCGGCTACGCCGCCACCCAGGGCTACATGGAAGCCATGGGCGTGCCCGGCTTCCTGCTGCCGCTGGTGATCGCGCTCGAGCTCGGCGGCGGCCTCGCGATCCTCGCCGGCGGCTTCACCCGCTCGTTCGCGGCGGCGCTGGGCGCGTTCTCGCTGGCTTCCGCGGCGCTGTTCCACGGCGACCTCGGCGACGGCGCGCAGGCGATCCACTTCTGGAAGAACGTGGCCATGGCCGGCGGCTTCCTGATGCTGGTGGCCAACGGCCCCGGCGCGCTGAGCCTCGACGCCGCCTGGTCGCGCCGCCGCGCATCGTCGGACGCGTCGCCCGCCACCGCCTGAGCGTCATCGCACCGTTCCACCGGTCCGGGCGCCTTGCGCGCCCGCGGCCCTTTCCGGAGACCACCATGACCACCGCCCCCTCCCTGTTCGTGTCGCACGGCTCGCCGATGTTCGCGCTGGAACCGGGCCTGCTCGGCCCAGCGCTGCAACAGATCGGACGCTCGCTGCCGGACCTGGCCGCGATCGTCGTCGTGTCGCCGCACTGGCAGACGCAAGGCGTGCGCGTGACCACCACTGCGGCGCCGGAAACCATCCACGACTTCGGCGGATTTCCGCAACCGCTGTACGAACTGCAATACACCCCACCGGGCGCTCCCGAACTCGCGATCGAGACGGCGCAAATGCTGGTCGATGCCGGTTTCGCGGTTCGCCAGGACGAGGGCCGCGGTCTCGACCACGGCGCCTGGGTGCCAATGCGCTACCTGAAGCCCGATGCCGACGTGCCGGTGTTCCAGGTCTCGCTGCCGCACGACCTGGACGCGGCCGGCGCGCTGCGCCTCGGCCAGGCACTGGCGCCACTGCGCAAGCGCGGCGTGCTGGTGGTCGGTTCCGGCAGCCTCACCCACAACCTGTACGAATTCCGCCAGCACATCCGCGACCCGGAATACGCGCAGGCCTTCGCCGACTGGGTCGCCGACGCCGTGCGCCGGCGCGATGTCGATGCGCTGGTGCATTACCGCGAGCGCGCACCGCACGCGGCGCGTGCGCACCCCACCGAGGAACACTACCTGCCGCTGCTGGTGGCGATCGGTGCGAGCGACGACGGCGACGCAGCGACGCTGGTCGAAGGCGGGATGACCTACGGCGTGCTGGCGATGGACTCGTTCGGTTTCGGATTGCCCTGACTGAGGCTTGACCCGGATCAACCCGGCGGCCGGGCCGAAGGCGCAGACTCGAAGCAACCCCATCGATGGAGCCGCCATGCATCCGTTTCCCCACGTCTATCGCGTCAGCGCGCGCGGCGCCGGCCAGGGCCGCGTGATCCTGGAAACCGATGGCGTCGAACCGCTCGAATCATCGCCCCCGGTCGAATTCGATGGCCCGGGCGACCGCTGGTCGCCGGAAACCCTGCTGCTCGCGGCGCTGGTCGACTGCTTCGTGCTGACCTTCCGCGCAGTGGCCCGGGCCGCGAAGCTGGAATGGAGCGACCTGGCGGTCTCGCTGGAGGGCACGCTGGACCGCCCGGAACGCGTTTCGCAGTTCACCGGGTTCGCGCTGCATGCGACCGTGACGGTCGCACCCGGCACCGGGGTCGATGCGGCCGAAGCCGCGCTGGCGCGCGCCGAAAAAGGTTGCCTGATTTCCAATTCGCTGAAGGCGCCGGTGCACCTTGCCACGGAGGTGCGCGTCGGCGAGGCATACTAGGCCGATGGCGACCTGGATCACCACCGCAATCCCGCTGATTCCCGAAGTCATCCGCCTGGCCACGCCGTACTTCTCGAAGAAGCCGGCGAATGGCCTGGACCTGACTGCGTCCGTCGCGGAGTTGCAGGATTCCGCGCGCACCAACGCCGACGCGATCACCGCGAACGCGGAAGCGCTCGAAACGTTCGCAGGGAACACGCAGAAGTACATCGAGGCGCTGCAGACCAGCGTGGTCGGGCTGCGCAAGGACCTGGCGTTCGCGCGGACCGTGTCGATCGTCGCGACCACGGTGGCCGTGCTCGCGTTCTGCCTCGCGGCGTACGCCCTGGCTGGCTAGGCCATGTGCCTGATCGCCGTTGCGCTCGACCAGCATCCAGCCTACCCGCTGGTGCTGATCGCCAACCGCGATGAATTGCATGCGCGCCCCGCGGCGCCCGCCGGGCCCGATCCCGACCATCCGGACGTGTTCGGCGGCCGCGACCTGGTGCAGGGCGGCGGCTGGCTGATGGCATCGCGCCGCGGTCGTCTGGCCGCGGTGACCAACGTGCGGGTGCAACCGCTGGACGCGACGCATCCGCGCTCGCGCGGGGGGCTGGTGCGCGGCTTCGCCGCCGGCGACATGGGCATCGATGCCTGGCTCGACGAGATCGGTCCGGTGGCCGGCGAATACGGACCTTTCAACCTGCTGCTGTGGGATGGCGCCACGCTCGCGTTCGCCGGCAACCATCCGCGATTCGAGCGGCATCCGGTGACACCCGGACTGCATGCGATGTCGAACGGCGCCTTCGACGCACCGTGGCCGAAGACCAACCATGCCAGCCAGGCATTGGCGAGATGGCTGCAATCGGAACTGCCCGCGGACGCACGAATCGCCAATGTCGATCCGCTGCTGGACGCATTGGCGGACCAGACGCCGGCACCGGACACAGCGTTGCCGGACACCGGCATCGGACTGGACCTGGAACGCAGGCTGTCGCCGCCGTTCGTGCGCGACGCGCGTTACGGAACCCGTTGCAGCACGGTGGTGCTGATACAGGACGACGGCTTGCGATTCGTGGAACGGCGCTTCGGACCGGATGCGGAGATACTTGGGGAGAGCGATACTTGGCTGGGCAGGCGGCCGTCTGCGTCATGTGCCGTCGACTAGCTTGGGCGCATAGCCGGCGAGCACGAACACGATATCGAGGGCCGGCACGTAGCGATACAGCGCCACGTATTTACTCTGGGCCCAGCAGGACTCGAACCTGCAACCAAGGGATTCGCTCTACCCGGGGATTTCCCCCCGGAGCGGACTATCTCTTCACCCCCGGCTTTCGCCGGTCGGGTGCGGGACGCTCTAGCCTGTGATCAAGGGCGCTGAAGCCCCCAGGTAGTCTCTGCACCTTCCGGCGGTGTACCGCCGGCTTGGCTCAGGATTGCCACCGGCCAGCCATGGCGCGCTGCCGCTGAGGTTTCCCTGAATTCATCCCGTTCCCGTCCGCGGATTACGCCGCGGCGGCACCTTTCGATGAGTCCCCTGCTCTAACCAGTTGAGCTATAGGCCCGTG
>DASTUE010000014.1:0-4112 GCA_035759805.1 Lysobacter sp.
CTCGGTACTGGAACCGCAGGCGGTCACATCGGGGAAGTTCAGCACGTCCCGTCGGGCCAGCTCCGGCGTGGTCTGGCGCGAATACCCGTTGAGACCCCAGTTCTGCGCACGCACGGTCTCGCCCACGACGATGACCAGCAGGCGCGGTTTGCCTGCACTGCGGCCCACCACCTGCGCATCGGCGCCTACCGGCAGCCGCGCCTGGCTCGCGCCCTTGCCGTCGGCGGTCGCCACGCGGGCCAGCGACGCCAGGTAATTGCCCGGCGTGATCAGGTGCCGGATCTCGGTGTGGTTGCGCATCAGCGACGAGATGTCCTGGAACGAGACCAGCAACGCACCGGTCGTCACCACGGCCACCACCAGCATCGTCGCCAGTCTGCGCAGCAATGCGCGCCCCGGCGTCCGGCGCTGCAAGCGCACGCGCCAGACCAGTGCGATCGGAATGGCCGCATACAGCAGCAGCGGCAGTACCAGGCCGCGCGTCAGCAGTTCCGCCGATTCCCGGGCATCGGTGTGCAGCACATTGCGGATCATGTCCGGATCCAGATACACCGTGTACTGGTTCATGTAGTACACGGCGAATGCGGTCACCGGCAGCAGCACGGTCAACAACGGCCTGGCCGTCCAGCGATTGAGCACCGTGCACAACAGCAGCATGTTCAAGCCGGTCATGGCGACGAACAGCGAAACTGCCGTCCTCCATCCCCCTGCCGCCTGCAATCCACCGGTCTCGGCGTAGGCCTGCCAGAACGCCCCGTTGCAGGTCAGGGAAAAGAACATGCTGACCAACAGGGCAAGCATCTCCACGCTGATCTGTGGCCGCGACGCGGGCCAGGCACGCACCCGCGTCAGCGGCAGGCTGACCGCGCTCATCGCACCCCCCTCGACATCAGCGCATACCCGGCCAACGCCATCAGCCAGCAGGTCATCAATGACCACAGGTCGTGCGACAGGAAATGCGCGCCGCGCAGTTGCTGGGAAAATCCGAACACTCCGCCCGCCACCAGGGCCAGAGCCAGCCCCGCCCATCGCCAACGCGGCCGCACCGCCAACAGGAAGAAATACAAGGTCACCCAGCCATAACCCGCACTGGCATGCCCCGCCGGAAAACAGGCGGCCGACGGCATCGACGCCGGACGGAGCTGGAACAGGCCAACAAACGTCTGGCTGCCGCCGTACCGTTGCAGATCCCACGGGCAATCCATCCCGGTGACCGCCTTCAGGGCCGATACCGCCAGGCAGGCAAGCAGGGTCGTGATCGCGAGATACGCCAACGGTCGTCGCCAGCGCGCCAGGCGCGCATCCCCGGCACTCCATATCCAGGCCGCGAGCACCGCCAGCCACGCCGCCGCGCTGACGGATTTCCCCCGCTGGTGGATCACCATCTCGGTGATCCAGTGGGATTTCAGCGTCCACGCATGACCTTGCAGGGCATACAGGCGGTCGGCCAGCAGGAAGTCGCCCTTCAACCCCATCAGGATCGTGCTCAGGCAGATCGCCCCCATCAGCGGGAGCAGCAGGTGGTTTCGATAGAAGCGAGGCGTTGCCGCCGTCGACAACGCCTCGGGCATGGCACTGGTGTCGGCCTTGACGGGCAGCAGGATTGGAATGGACGGCACGGTGGCTCAACAATGTCGATGGCAGATGCGTGCAGCTTGTGAGCCTTGCGGTAAGCGGCTCTCAGCCATTTCTCAGGCCGGCGTTAATTCGCCTGCGCCCTGCCCCGCTAGACTTGCCGCGTCCGCCAGATGAAGCCGATGAAAAACGCCTTGAAAGTCCTCGTCGTCGAAGACCAGCACGACATCGCCGCGAATATCTGGGACTTCCTGGAGCGGCGCGGGCATGTGGTCGACCACGCAGCCGACGGCGAGACCGGACTGATGCACGCCATGCGCTCGCCGTTCGACGTGATCGTGCTGGACCTGGGCCTGCCAAGGCTCGATGGCCTGGACCTGTGCCGACGCCTGCGCGACGCAGGGCGCGGTACGCCGGTGTTGATGCTGACCGCGCGCGACACCCTGGAAGACAAGCTCAAGGGGTTTGCCGAAGGCGCCGACGACTACATGGTCAAGCCGTTCGAGCTGAAGGAACTGGAGGTCCGCATACGCGCGCTCCATCGACGCCGCCAACCCCTGGCCAACGCCACCCTCGCCACCGGCCCGCTCACTTTCGACGCGCAGGCGATGATGGCCAGCCGGAGTGGCAAACGGATTGCCCTCACCCGCGCCCAAGGCAAGATCCTCGGATTGCTGATGCAGCGCTCGCCGGCCGTGGTCAACCAGCGCGCCTTGCTGGACTGCGTCTGGGGCGACGAGGCGGGTGACGCAGCCTCGCTGCACACCCTCGTCTACGACCTGCGCCACCTCATCGACAAGCCGTTCGGCACCACCATGCTGCAGACCGTCCACGGCATCGGCTACCGCCTGGTGGCCCCGGAATGAGGAAGTCCCGGTTCGGAATGCCGCTCCCGCTGCGGGCCCGGGTGACGCTGCTGTACACCCTGATGGGACTGGTGCTGAGCGTGCTGTTCGCCAGCGCGACGGTGTTCATTTCAGAGGAGTACGAACGGGTGCTGTTGGAGACCATCCTCAGCAGCCAGGTGGAAGACTACGCAACTCGGCTGACGCGCCAGCCCGACCTCGACCTGCCGCAGACCAGCCGGCTCAGCGCCTACCTGCGCCGCCCCGACGGCAGTGGCGAAGTGCCGGCGGAGCTGGCCTCGCAACCGCCGGGAATCCGCGAACTGCCTGAGGATCAGGACGGCGTCCACCTGGCGGTGGCCGATACCGCCGCGGGCCGGCTGTTCTTCACCATCGACCTGCACGATGTCGAAGAGCTGGAACGCTACCTCGCCTTCATCCTGCTGGCGGTGGTCGTGCTGGGCACGCTGGCGAGCGCCTGGCTCGGCTGGCTGATGTCGGGGGGTGTCGTCCGTCCGGTGCGCCGCCTGGCCGATGCGGTTGGCAGTCTGCCGACGCAACCGGTCGCCACCCATCTGGGACGTGGCCTGCCCGCTGACGAGCTTGGACGGCTCGGCACCGCCATCGACGAGTACCAGGCGCGGCTGGTGTCAGCCGAGGAAACCGAGCGTGCGTTCTTCGCCGATGCCAGCCATGAACTGCGCACACCCATTTCGGTGGTGCGCGGCGCGACGGAACTGCTGCTGGAAGACAGCGACGAACTTCCCGCCCTGCGCCCCCGCCTGCTGCGCCTGGACCGGGGCATCCGCGAACTGTCGGAACTGATCGACGCCCTGCTCCGCCTTGCGCGTCGACGCACCAGCGCGCCCGAGCGGGTAGCGCTGCATGGATGGCTGACGGCCTGTCTCGCCAACGCGGACCCGGTCAGGAATGGACAGGTGCGCCTGGTGGTGGATGGTGGTGAACGCGATGACCGCAATGAATTCCAGCCTGCTGAAGCAGGGCGCGACGACGATCCCGGCCCCGATGGGGATTGCCTGCTGCCGGTCGCCGAGGCGGAACTGGTCCTGCGCGGCATCGTCCGTCGGATGCTTCCGCCTGGCGTGCCCGGCCAATTGCGGGTCACCGGCGCGCGCCAACCTGGCTCGTGCCACACCGTCGAGCTGCACTTCACTTCACCGGACACGCTGCAAACCAGCGCCGCCAAGATCCAGCCACGTCCCAGCGACCGTCGCCTCGGGCTGACCCTGGTCGGACGCCTGGCCGAGCAACTGGGGTGGCGGATCGATGACACCCAGGCTGAATCCGGGCGGGTCGTGATCCAGCTCCCGCACGGTGAGCCGGTGCGGGAATCGGGTGCAAGCGGTCCGGCACTGGCTTGAATCCCGGCGGGCCTGCCCGTCATGGCCGCATGCCACGCGGCATGACCCGGCATCAATGCTCCGATGCCTCGATCAAGCGGCGATGCGACGCAATCGCCTCGCCGGCGCCGATACCGGGCGTGCACTCCTGTCGTATCCTCCCGCTCTCACGAGGAGCCTTCCCATGCCGATCCGTCATCTCGCTGCCCTGCTTGCCCTTGTCGCGTTTGTGGCCTTGCCGGCCTGCGCGCGCAGCCCCGAGACCGTCGCCGCGACCGTCACCACCGCGCCTTCCGCTACGGATGTCGGCGCCGATGCCAGTGATTCTTCG
>DASTUE010000015.1:0-2771 GCA_035759805.1 Lysobacter sp.
ATGGTAGTACCTGATCAGGGGCTGGCCTGGCCGGATCCGCCTGGCCTGGCGCCTCTTGGGCTGGACACAGGCCCGCGCGGATCGCCGCTGCTAGACTGGCCCGATGTTCACTTCAACCGTGCTGTCCGGCAGCAAGCCGGAACAATACGCGGACCTGGCCGCCCAGCTCCGCGCCCTGCTCGCCGGCGAACGCGACCGGATCGCCAACGCGGCCAACCTGTCGGCGCTGGTCTACCACGCGCTGCCGGCACTCAACTGGGTCGGGTTCTATTTCTTCGACGGCCGCGAGCTGGTGGTCGGTCCGTTCCAGGGCCAGCCGGCCTGCGTGCGCATCCCGCTCGACAAGGGCGTCTGTGGCGCGGCCGCGACCACCCGGCAGACCCAGCGGGTCGCCGACGTCAATGCCTTCCCAGGCCACATCGCCTGCGACTCGGCATCGCGCTCGGAGGTCGTGGTGCCGCTGGTACGCGGCGACGAGTTGATCGGCGTATTCGACGTCGACAGTCCGCAGCTCGACCGCTTCGATGCCGACGACCAGCGCGGCATGGAAGCGATCGCACAGGTCTTCCTGGAGTCGCTGCAATGAAGGAAAAACTGCGCAACATCGGCCCGAAATCCACCGCCTGGTTGCGCCAGGTCGGTCTGCGCAGCCGCCATGAACTGGCCCAGGTCGGCCCGGTCGAGGCGTTCATGCGGGTCAAGCGCGCGGGCTTCCGGCCGACCTTGAACCTGCTCTATTCGATCGAGGGCGCGCTGCTGGATTGCCACTGGCAGGACGTTCCGGAGCACCGCCGCAACGAGCTGGCCGCCGCCGCGAACGAGGCCATCGACCAGTTGCCACCACCGCGGAACAAGCCGCCGGCCGGACCGGTCACCGTCACCGTGCTGACCGCCGACACCGTCGCGCCACGGCCGGATGACGCCGCGGACGGGTAGCCGCAGCCGTCTGTCCGCGCACCAGCAACAACGCCCCGGTCCAGGGGCGTTGTCGTTTCAATCAACAACCGGTTCCAACCCGGTCGCGTCAATGCGCCGGGCGGTACTTCAGACGCAGTCCGTACTCGCGGCCGGGCTGGTTGTACCAGGCCACGGTTTCGTAATCGCGGTCCAGCACGTTGGTCGCCCGTGCCTGCAGCGACCAGGCCGGGCTGAGCGCGTATTCCACCCGCAGGTCCAGCGTGCCGTAACCGCCCAGGCGCACGTTGTTGGCGGCATCGTCGAAGCGCTCGCCGGCGGCGATGAGCGTGGTGCCGAAGCGGAAGTCGCCGAAGCGGCGGTCCAGGTCCACCCGCGCGGTGTTGCGGGCCCGGCGCGCAAGCAAGTTGCCGTGCTGGACACCCGCGGAGTGGTTGCGCGGGTCGGTGTGGCTGAGCTGGGTCGACAGGTCCCAGCCGGCAAGGGTGGTGTTGAAGGTGAACTCCGCGCCCCGGATCCGCGCCCGCTCGACCTGGCTCATCATCCACGTCGTCGAGTCGTAGGTGATCAGGTCGTCGATGCGGGTCTCGTACACGTCCAGCGCCCAGTTCCAGTTTGCCGCGGTCTGCGCCAGGCCCAGGTTGAGGCTTTCGGACTCTTCCGGCTTCAGGCCCGGCACCCCGCTCCAGGGGTCGTACAGATCGCTGAAGGTGGGCGCCTTGAAGCCGGTGCCGTAGTTCGCCGACAGCCGGAAACCGTTGTCCAGCGTCATGCCCCAGCCGAGCGAGCCGGTGGTGTGGTTGCCGAACTGGTCGTTGTCGTCGTTGCGCACGCCCGCCTGCCACTGCTGGGCGCCGAACGTGCCCTGGTATTGCACGAACACCGCCGTGTTCTCGCGGCTGTCGACCAGGTAGGCGG
This sequence comes from Lysobacter sp., assembly GCA_035759805.1. Taxonomy (GTDB): domain Bacteria; phylum Pseudomonadota; class Gammaproteobacteria; order Xanthomonadales; family Xanthomonadaceae; genus Novilysobacter. Next base: position 1,834 of record DASTUE010000015.1, read on the forward strand.
TGCTGCTGTCCAGATGGTCCTGGTACCAGTCCACGCCGGCGCTGAGCAGCTGCCCGCCGGCGACGGTCACATCGGCCTGCACCGAGGCGGTGTCGCGGTGGGTGTTGTTGGTGCTGGCGTGGACGTCGCCGGTGTAGTTGTCGGACTCGTTGTCGCTGCGGCCGGCGTTGACCGTCACCGCCACACGCTCACCCGGGGTGTAGCGCAGCTTGCCGCTGAACACCTGCTGCATGATCTCGGAGTAGTTGTAGAAGCCGTCGTATTCGTTCTCGCCCTCGGTACGCAGCGCGCTGGCTTCCATGCTGAGCGCGTCGCTGAAGGTGTAGCCACCGCGCAGGTTGAGCGAGTGGTTGCGATAGCCGTCGCGATCGGGCTCGTCGGCGTAGCAACCCTGGAACAGCGTCGCCGAGCCGCGGCAGGCGTTGATGCCGTCGGTGCGCTGGTAACCCGCGTCGCCACCGAACCAGCCACGCCCGATGCTGCCACCGAACCCGCCGCTGGCCTCGCGCAGGCCGTTGCTGCCGGCCCCGAGCTGGAAATGCGGTGCGAACGCGCCGTGGTCGCGGCGGGTGAAGATCTGGATCACGCCGCCGATCGCGTCGGCGCCGTACAGGCTGCTCGCCGGCCCGCGCAGCACCTCGATGCGTTCGATCTGCGCCAGCGGCACGTGCTCGAGCGCGTTGGTGCCGGTGGTGGCCGAGTTGACGCGCACGCCGTCGATCAGCAGCACCACGTGGCTGGTGTTGGTGCCGCGCAGGAACACGCCGCTCACCTGGCCGGGGCCGCCGTTGGTGCTGAGCTCGGCGCCGGCGTGGCGCTGCAGCAGCTCGGCCAGGCCGATCGGTCCGGCGCGCGCGATCTGCTCGGCATCGATCACCACCAGGTCGGAGATCAGTTGCTCGGGTGTTTGTGGGGCACGCGCCGCGGTGACGACGACC
>DASTUE010000016.1:0-22348 GCA_035759805.1 Lysobacter sp.
GCTCGGCGAACATCGCCATCACCTGGTCGCCTTCCTGCCAGCGCAGCAGGCCGGTGTCGACGAACACGCAGGTCAGCCGGTCGCCGATGGCCTTGTGCAGCAGCGCGGCGACGACCGAGGAATCCACGCCACCGGACAGGCCGAGGATCACCTCGTCGCTGCCCACCGTCGCGCGCACGCGGGCGATCTGGTCCTCGATGATGTGCGCCGGCGTCCACAGGGTCTGGCAGCCGCAGATGTCGGTGACGAAACGCTTCAGCAGCGCCCCGCCCTGCTTGGTGTGGGTGACTTCGGGATGGAACTGCACCCCGTACCAGCGCCTGGCATCGTCCGCCATCGCCGCAACCGGAATGCGGTCGGTGCGCGCGGTGACGACAAAGCCTTCCGGCGCCTTCGACACGTGGTCGCCGTGGCTCATCCACACGTCCAGCCGCGGCGGCGAGCCGGGGTGGTCCTTCAGCCCTTCGAACAGGCGGTCGTGCGCGACCAGCGCGACTTCCGCGTGGCCGAACTCGCGCTGGTCCGCCGCTTCGGTCTCGCCCCCGAGCTGCTTGGCCATGGTCTGCATGCCGTAACAGATGCCCAGGATCGGCAGACCCGCGTCGAACACGGCCTGCGGTGCACGCGGGGAGTCCTCGGCGACGGTCGACTCCGGCCCGCCCGACAGGATGATGCCCTTCGCCCCGAAGCCGGCAATCTCGTCCGGGTCATGATCCCAGGCCCAGATCTCGCAATAGACGCCCAGTTCGCGGATGCGGCGGGCGATCAGCTGTGTGTACTGCGCGCCGAAGTCGAGGATCAGGATGCGGTCGGAATGAATGTCGTCGCTATGGATGTCGGTCATCGTCTACTCGGATCGCCATGTACTTGTCAGGCACGCCACATCCCGCGCTCCGCGAACAATGCGGAGGCGGTAGCACCCGGCCCGCGAAGTGCGGGCCGCAAATATTGTCCATCACCCCAAACGGTAGTTCGGCGGCTCTTTGGTGATCTGCACATCGTGGACGTGGCTCTCGCGGGAGCCGGCGGAAGTGACGCGCACGAACTGCGGTTTCTTGCGCATGTCCTCGATTGTCGCGCAGCCCACATACCCCATCGTGGCGCGCAGGCCACCGACCAGCTGGTGGACGATGTTGCGCAGCGGGCCGCGATACGGCACACGCCCTTCGATGCCTTCCGGCACCAGCTTGTCCGCGTCGGAGGCGTCCTGGAAATAGCGGTCCTTGGAGCCTTTCTCCATCGCCGCCAGACTGCCCATGCCGCGGTAACTCTTGTAATGGCGGCCCTGGAACAACTCGCTGTCGCCGGGGGACTCTTCGGTACCGGCAAACAGGCTGCCGATCATCACCGTTGACGCGCCGGCGGCCAGCGCCTTGCCGATATCGCCCGAGTAGCGGATGCCGCCGTCGGCGATCAGCGGAATGCGGTCCTGCAACGCCTCAGCGACCATGTCGATCGCGCTGATCTGCGGCACGCCGACGCCGGCGACGATGCGGGTGGTGCAGATCGAACCGGGGCCGACGCCGACCTTGACCGCGTCCGCGCCGTGGTCCATCAGTGCCAGTGCGGCATCGCCGGTGACGATATTGCCGCCGATGACCTGCAACTGCGGGAAGTGCTTCTTGACCCACTTGACCCGGTCCAGCACGCCCTGCGAATGCCCGTGCGCGGTATCGACCACCACCACGTCCACGCCGGCAGCGACCAACGCCTCGATGCGCGCCTCGGTATCGCCACCGACGCCGACCGCGGCGCCCACCATCAGGCGCTCGATGCTGTCGTAGGCGGCGTTGGGGTTGTCGGACTTCTTCTGGATGTCCTTGACGGTGATCAGACCCTTGAGCTGGAAAGCGTCATTGACCACCAGCACCTTCTCGATCCGGTGCTTGTGCAGCAGGCCCATGACCTCCTCGTCGCTGGCGCCTTCCTTGACCGTGATCAGCCGGTCCTTGCGGGTCATGATGTGGCGGACGGGGTCGTCGTGCTTGGTCTCGAAGCGCATGTCGCGACTGGTGACGATGCCGACCAGCTGGCCCTCGTCCACCACCGGCACGCCGGAGATGTTGCGCTCGCGGGTGAGCTTGAGCACGTCGGCGATCGTGGTTTCCGGACCGACCGTGAACGGCGACTTGATCACGCCGGCCTCGAACGTCTTGACCTGGGCGACGTGCGCCGCCTGCTGGGCCACCGTCATGCTCTTGTGGATGATGCTGATGCCGCCGAGCTGGGCCATCGCGATGGCCAGACGGGCCTCGCTGACGGTATCCATCGCGGCCGACAGGATCGGCAACCGCAGGTTCAGGTTTCGGGTCAATCGGGTATCCAGCTTGACGTCCTTGGGCAGGACGACCGAATGTGCTGGAACGAGCGATACGTCGTCGTAGGTGAGTGCTTCAGCCTGGATGCGCAACATGAGCGGGACCGGGGGGAGTGAAGCGCGTCATTGTACCGCGTTCCGGGGCGCGCAACCGGATGCGGTTTCCGCCGCCTCGGCCGCTTCCAGGGTGTTCTGCATCAGGGTCGCGACCGTCATCGGCCCCACTCCACCCGGCACCGGGGTGATCCAGCTGGCCCGCTGCGCCGCCGCCTCGAAGCCGACATCGCCCACCAGGCGGCCGTCATCCAACCGGTTGATACCCACGTCGATCACCACCGCACCCGGCTTGACCCACTCGCCCGGGATCAGCTGCGGCCGACCGACCGCCACCACCAGGATGTCCGCGCCGCGCACGGCAGCCTCCAGCACCGCCGGCGGGGTGAACTTGTGGCAGCAGGTGGTGGTGCAGCCGGCGATCAGCAATTCCAGCGCCATCGGCCGGCCGACATGGTTGGAAACCCCGACGATGGTCGCACTCGCGCCGCGGACCGGTCGGTCGGTATAGGCCAGCAGGGTGGTGATGCCGCGCGGGGTGCAGGGCCGCAGGCCGAACTGCCGCAACGCCAGGTGGCCGACGTTTTCCGGATGGAAACCATCGACGTCCTTCTTCGGCGATATCCGGTGGATCAGGGCTGTGGCGTCGCGGCGATCCGGCAACGGCAACTGGACCAGGATGCCGTGCACGTCGGGATCGGCATTGAGCTTATCGATCAATGCCAGCAGTTCCTCATCGCCGGTGTCCGCCGGCAGGTCGAAATCGATCGCGCGTATCCCGACCTTGCTGGCCGCGCGGCGCTTGTTGCGCACGTACACCGCCGACGCCGGATCGGCGCCCACCAGCACCACCGCCAGGCCGGGCGCGGCCTTGCCGCTGGCGATGCGGGCATCGACCCGCGCCTTGAGGTTGTCGAGCAGATCCTCGGCAATGCGTTTGCCATCGAGGATCCGGGCGGTCTGGGGTGTTGCGGCAGTCTTCAAATGGTTCGGCCTGGGTGCAGCGAAGGCCGGTATTATCGCCGATCTTGCGCCCCGCTCTTGCAGGTCGTGGCGTGCCGCTTGTGGTTGCCTCTTCGCACCGCGCCCTATCGGGCGGAGCAGAACGCCTCGTAGTCGATGTAGCCGGGGAACACCTGCCCCGGCGCGCAGACGGCGCAGGCCGGGTCGGCCGACAGCCGGGTCTGGCGGAACTGCATGCCCAGCGCGTCGAAATGCAGCAGCCGGCCGGACAGCGGCTCGCCGATTCCCAGCAGCAGCTTGATCACCTCGGTGGCCTGCAGCATGCCGATCACGCCCGGCAGGACGCCCAGCACGCCGGCTTCGCTGCAATTGGGGGCCGACTCGGGCGATGGCGGCTGCGGAAACAGACAGCGATAGCACGGTGTCTCGCCACGGTGCCGGCCGGCATCGAACACGCTGACCTGGCCGTGGAAGCGGTGCACCGCGCCGTACACCATCGGCTTGCCCAGCTTCACGCAGGCATCGTTGAGCAGGTAGCGCACGGCGAAATTGTCGCCGCCGTCGAGCACCACGTCGGCGTCGCCGATCAAGCGCTCGACATTCGCGCTGGTGATGCGCTCGGCGAACGTCTCGACGGTGATATTCGGGTTCAACGCCGACAGTGCGATCCGCGCCGATTCCACCTTGGCCATGCCGATCCGGGCATCGGTGTGCAGAATCTGCCGTTGCAGGTTGCTGCGGTCGACCACATCGTCATCGGCCAGCACCAGCGATCCGACCCCGGCCGCCGCCAGGTAATACGCGGACGGCGACCCGAGCCCGCCCGCGCCGACGATGGCCACCCGTGCGGCCTGCAGCTTCCGCTGGCCCGCCTCACCGACCTCGGGCAGCAGCAGGTGGCGGGAGTAGCGATCATAAAAGTCGTGATCGCCAACCGGCCGCACCAGCGGCAGGCCATCGGCTTGCCAGCACCTCGTACCACCTTCCACCGAGGCGACCCGGACATAGCCTGCATCCAGCATCGCTTTTGCCGCCTCCAACGAGCGTCCACCGACTTCGCAGATCAGCATCACCGCGGTATTCCGGTCCGGGACGCTGCCGGCCGGTGCCGATTCCAGTTCCCTGCGGGCGACACCCAGCGCGCCTTCGGCCATGCCGAGTGCGCGTTCGTGCACCTCGCGCACATCGATCAACACGGCACCGGATTGCTGCCTATGCCGGGCCTCGGTGGGAGTGATGGTTTCGATATCCATGAGTGCGATTATCCGCCTTCCGCCGGGACATGGATGGCTGCCGGGCGATGCGGGGGCCTCCTGCAGATACCGCCTACTGGAACGGCACTACGTCGACGATGCTTCCCGCCGCGAAATGCTGCTGCCCTTCCGGCAAGACGATCAGGGCGCTGCAATCAATGACGGCGCGCAGGGCATCCGACTCGGTCAGCGATTGCGGGCAGGCGTGCAGCGAGCCGTCGTCTGCGCTCGACATCACCGCGCCCAGCAACTCGTGCTGCGGGTGTTGCCGGTCGATGGGCACGGTTAGTTGCGCCTTCAACATCGGCCGGGGCGCTACCCTGCCCTGCAGGCTGTCGATCAGGAGCCGCCCGAGCACCAGCCAGTTCGCCAGCACCGATGCCGGGCTACCCGACAGACCGAGCAGCCGCGCCTGATCCAGGCTGCCGAACACCGCCTTCGCATCCGGTATCACCCGCGGCTGCCGGAAATGGATCTGCCCGAACTGCCCCAGCACGCGGGAAACATGGTCCATGCCAGCCACCGGGCCGGCACCACAGATGACGATCAGGTCGAATGCACAGGCCGCATCGCGCAATGCGATCTCGATCCGCTTCGGATCGTCCGGCAGGCGTGGCCAGGCGGTCGGCTCCAGACCCTCGGCGCGCAACAGCCCCATCAGCAACTCGCGATGGCTGTCGTAGGCTCCGCCCGCTGCCAGAGGCATGCCTGGCTCCACCAGTCGGTCGCCGCATGTGTATACCGCGACCGTCGGCCTTCGGCTGACCAGCAGGGCCGGAATGCCGAAAGAGGCAGCCAGGGCGATCCGAAGCGGGGTCAGCAACTCGCCGCGCCGCAAGACGGGAACCCCGCCTTCGCCGCCTTCCACGTCCTGCGCCAGAACGCGGCCGTGGCAACGCGACAGCGACAGGGTTTCCGACTCAAGGCGATGGTTCGTGGCGACCTCGTGAATGACCGCCTGCGCCTGGTCGATCGCCGGTCCATGTGGAAAACCGCCCACGGCCTAGCCGCGCTTGACGTGCCGGATCAGGCGACGGCGCTTGGCGATCTGCTTCTCGCTCAGCACGTTCTTCTTGCCTTCATAAGGGTTGGCTCCCTCCTTGAAGATGAAACGTACCGGCGTGCCGACCAGCTTGAAACGCTTGCGGAAGAAATTCTCCAGATAGCGCTTGTAGCTGTCGGTCAGGGTGCGCAGGCGGGTGCCGTGGATGACGAAGGTCGGCGGATTGCTCGCGGCCGGATGCGCATAACGGAGCTTGGCGACATGCCCGCGGACCACCGGCGGCGGGTTGGCCTCGTAGGCCACTTCCATCGCCTGGGTGACTTCGCTGGTGCTGAACTCGTGGGTCGCCGACGCATGCGCGCGGTGGACCGCGGCAAACAGCTCGCGCAGGCCCGAACCGTGGGTGGCGCTGATCCGTACGGCTTCCGCCCAGCTCACGAACGCCAGCTTGCGCGACAGCAGCGACTCGGTCTGCTGGCGCTGGTAATCGCTCAGTCCGTCCCACTTGTTGATCGCGATCACCAGCGCACGGCCGGCATCGAGCGCGTAGCCCAGCACGCTCGCATCCTGGTCGGTCACCCCTTCGGTGGCGTCCAGCATCACCACCGCCACCTGGCACTGCTCGATCGCATGCAGGGTCTTGATGATCGAGAACTTCTCCACCGCCTCGTCGACCCGCGACTTGCGGCGCAGGCCAGCGGTATCGATCAGCCGGTAAAGCCGGCCGTCGCGCTCCATGTCGATCGCCACCGAGTCGCGGGTGGTGCCGGGGATGTCGGAGGCGATCATCCGCTCCTCGCCCAGCAGGCGGTTCACCAGCGTGGACTTGCCGACATTGGGACGGCCGATGAAGGCGACACGGATGCGCGAGGGATCGCTGTCGAGCTGGGCCGCGTCGCCGTCCTCGGGCAACTTCGCCAGCACCTGCTCGATCAGCTCGTCGATGCCCTGGCGATGGGCCGAGGACACCGCGATGACGTCGTTGAAACCGTAACGGGCGAACTCGTTGAGGGCGGCCTGGCTGTCCAGGCCATCGGTCTTGTTGACTACCAGGAACGTCGGCCGCGCCGTCTTCCGCAGCCACGCCAGGATGTCGTCATCGAGCCGTGACGCCCCCTCGCGGCCATCGACGATGAACAGCACCAGATCCGCTTCTTCCGCCGCGGCGCGGGCCTGACGGGTGGTGGCGCCTGCCAGGCCTTCGTCTTCACCGGCAATACCGCCGGTATCGACCACCGCGAAATGGCGCTGGTCTTCCGGCCGGCATACGCCGTAATGACGGTCGCGGGTTACCCCCGGCTGATCATGGACCAGTGCGTCGCGGGTGCGCGTCAGCGCATTGAACAGTGTGGATTTCCCGACATTGGGGCGACCCACGAGGGCGACTAGCGGAAGCATGGTGTTGTCCGATCAAAAAGGGGGGAGGTAAAAATTACTGCCCCAGCCGGAACGCGCTCAGCTTGCCGTCGACGTCCTGCACCACCAGGATGCCATCGGCCACGCGGGGCGCCGAAAGCAGGCGGTTGCGGCCGGCGCGGACACGGGCGGCGAACTCGCCGTTGTCCAGCGACATCCAGTGAAGGTAGCCGTCGTAGTCGCCCACCACCGCATAGTCGCCCTGGATCGCCGGAGCGGTCAGTTTGCGCCGGGCCAGTGCCGGCTGCGTCCACATCGCGCTGCCACCGGCCTTGTAGAGGCCAAACACCTTGCCGTCGGTATCGGAAATGACCAGCACGTTCGGGGCAACCGCGACCGTGCCGGAACTGCCGTAATCGCTGGCCCAGAGCGGCTGGCCGCTGGGCGCGTCGATGGCCATCGTCCTGCGCTTGTAACTGGTCGCGTACAACGTGGCGTCGTCAAGCACGGGGGTGCCGTCGATGTCGGCCATGCGGTTCAGCTCGGTGCGACCTTCCTGGGGCGCGACGACCTGCTCCCACAGCGGCCGGCCGTCGTTGGCGGCAAGGGCGACGACCGTGCCATCGTCGTTGCCGACAAACAGATAACCGGGGCCAAGCACCGGCGCGTCGTTGCCACGGACCGACAGCATCGGAACCTCGTGGTTCCAGAACCAGCGACGCTCACCGCTGTTGATGTCGAAGGCGGTCACCCGGCCGTCATTGGAGCGCACGAACACCATGCCCATGCCGATGGCCGGCGCGGCGATGACTTCGTTGCCGACCTTTGCGGTCCACTTCTCCGTGCCGGTTTCCGCATCCAGCGCAATCACGTCGCCGTTCAGGCCGCCAACGGCGACGACGCCTTCTCCCACGCCGGGGCCGCCACTGAGTTCCAGTTTGCTGGCATGGCTCCAGAGCCTGGCGCCGCTGTGCAGGTCGAATGCATGGACGCCGCCCTTGAGCGCGGCCGCATACACGCGGCCATCGGCAATCGCCGGCCCCTGGCGTGCGCCGATCGCGCCCTCGCCCTTGCCCGCGCTGGCGGACCACAGTTTGCTCACCTGGACCTTCGGCGAGATGTCGACCAGTGCCGCCGGGGCGGTTTCCTTTTTCTTGTCACTGGAAAACCAGCCCTTCATCGTGCTGCAGCCGACCAGTACGGTCGCGCACAACAGGACGATGGACACACGAGCGAGGACGGAACTGGTTGCTGCGCGGCGCGCGGTCGGTACGGCCTTCATCAGGACTGCGCCTCGGTATCGGCCGGCATGCCGCCGACCTCGATGAGTTTGAGTTCCAGGATCCGTCGGCGCGGAGAGGCCACGTCGAGTCTGGTCAATGCCTGGCTGTAGGCTTCGCGGGCCTTGTCGGCCTGACCCAGCGTGTACTGCGCGTCTCCACGCACTTCCAGCGCCGAGGGCGTATCGGAACCGTCGAGCAGCTTGATGGCGTCATCCGCCTGCCCCGCACCGACCAGCAAACGGGCCAGACGCTGGTTGACGATGTCCGCCAGCGCGGGGTCGCTTGCCTGGATGGCGCGCAACGTCTTGATGGCGTCGTCGTTCTTGCCGGCGTTCACCTGCTTCGCCGCCAGTTCCAGCGCGGCCAGGTCGGCGTAGATGTCTTCCCCCAACTGGCCGAGCTTGACGGCCAGTTGGGGGTCGTCGGCTTCTATCGCGGTGAGGACTGACTGGTATTGATCGGCATGGGCCAGCGACTGCTGGTAGTCGTGCTGCTGCCACCACTTCCAGCCGCCGATGGCCGCCAGGCCAAGAACAATGCCGCCGACCAGGCCTGCGCCGTTCTCGCGCAACCAGGCCAGGACGCGTTCGCTTTGTTCGTGTTCGTCGAGTGGATCGTCAATTGCCATGCTGGGGCCGCCATGCTTTGCCGGGCCCGCCCTGTCGGGCGGTCCGTTGGATTACGAACGAGCCCGCAGGACGGGCCGGTGAGGAGATGTCGTACCCGCGCGCGGCGCGGGTCAGTCAACGACCGGCGCGAGGGAACCGTCAGAGGATAGCGTAAAGCGGGCCACGTTCGCGCGGCTGAACGGCGCCAGGTCCACCGACTTGCCGTTCCTGCGTACATCGACGGCGGAGACGTTGCCGAGTACGACGCGGCCGATTTCCTGCTGGCCGAAATCGCGCTGCTCGCCATTGCCCAGCAGCCCTTGCTCGATCATCCGGCCATCCGGAGCGAACACCTGCATCCAACTGTCGCCGGTAAAGCTCAGCGACAACCCGGTCGTTTCCACCGTGGCAGGGGAACGGAGGCTGCCCATCGAGGCGATCACGGGAGTGCGCTGCCGAGCGGCAACCGGCGCGGGCTCCGCCGGGCCGGCCGGAGCGATGACAATAGCGGGGACTTCCAATGACTGGATGTCGGGGGCATTGGACAGGTGAGGCCGGGTCGCCAGCCATACCGGTACGGCGATGACCGCTGTTATCGCGATGTACACCGCGCGACGGGTCGCCTGCTCGAACAGCCGCTGATAACGCGGGGTATGGGTGTGGCTTACCAGGGTGGACGGCGCGACCTCGCTGACACCGGCCCGGACAAGCTCCGGTTCGATATCGATGCCCAGCAATCGGGCGTAACTGCGCAGCTGGCCTCGTACGAAGACCGGGGAACCCGCCTGCCAGTCATCGCTTTCGAGCGACCGGATCACCCGCACAGGCATCTTCAACCGGGTGGAGACTTCTTCCTGTGTCAGCTGGGCTTTCTCTCGGGCATCCTTGAGGCGCGCGCCACAGCTGTTGGCGCCCGACCCGGTTTCGTTCAACTGTGTCATCGCTTCCCGTTGCCCCCTGTCCCGGATCCCGACGTCGGGAACTCCGTCCGCAACCGTTGAACGTATCCTGCGGCGGCTTCCTTGTCGCCAAGTTTTTCCTCGATTTGTGATGCAAGTACTAGCGCATTCCGGTCAGCCGGTGCTGCCGCCAGCCGGCGTTGCGAAAATGCCCGCGCCCGAAACGCATCCCCCGCACGGAATTCCCGCTGCGCCATCGCACCCAGCGCAACCGGATTGGCGGGTTCCAGCTCGATGGCACGCTCCAGGTAGCGCCCCGCCAGCTCGTCCAGTCCTGCCTCGTCGGCGCAGGCACCCGCATTGGCCATTGCCACGGCCGGGGTTCGATAGCCGGGGTCCGCCAATGCGCGGTCAAACCACTCCAGGGATTCCCGCGCGCGGCCATTGCTGCACAACCAGGTGCCGTAATTGTTCTGCATGCCACCTTGCTGCGGCGACAACTCGACCGCGCGGCGGTAATGCGCGCCGGCCTTCGCACTGTCTCCACGCTGCTCGGCCACCAGTGCAGCGAGTGTCTGCGTAATCGCCAGATCCGGCGCCGCCTTCATTGCCTGGTCGGCCGCCCTGCCCGCTGCAACCACATCGCCCTGGGCGAGCGCGGCCTGTCCCTGCCGGACCAGCACGCGCGCCCTCGACGCAGCGGAATCGTAGCTGTCGGGGGTCATCTGGACCCTAGGAGCGACCTGCTCGTAGTCGCCCCGCCCGAGATCCGGCTTGATGAAGGTGAGCCGGCTGCACGCCGACACCGCGACGGCAGCAACCACCACCGCCATCAACATTCCGCTCCGCGGACCGTGGATACGGCGCTCAGGCGCTCGCATCGCTCACTCCCTGCGCGGCCAGTGTCTTGCGGAAATCCGCCTGGCGACGGGTCCGGTCCATCACCTGCCCCTTCAGCTGGCCGCAGGCGGCATCGATGTCGTCGCCACGGGTGCGGCGTACCGTCGTCAGCACCCTGGCCTCCTGCAGCAGCTTCTGGAACGCGCGGATGTCGACCTCCGAGGAGCGCTCGAAACGCGTGCCCGGGAAGGGGTTGAAGGGAATCAGGTTGACCTTCCCGGCGTCCTTCATCTGGGTGGCGTTGTCGAACTGGCGCATCAGCCGCGCCAGCTGCCGCGCATGCTCGGGCTGGTCGTTGACGCCCTTCATCAGGGTGTATTCAAACGTGATCGAGGATTTCGGCTTGCGCTTCACGTAACGCTCGCAGGCCGCCATCAATTGCTCGATCGGGTACTTCTTGTTGAGCGGCACCAGTTCGGTGCGCAACTCGTCATTGGCGGCATGCAGGGACACCGCCAGCGAGACGTCACTGACCTCGCCCAGCCTGTCGATCATCGGCACCATGCCGGCGGTCGACAGGGTCACGCGCTTGTTCGCCAGGCCGTAGCCCAGGTCGTCGCGCATGATGCTCATGGCGCGCACGACGTTGTCGAAGTTCATCAACGGCTCGCCCATGCCCATCATCACCACGTTGGTGAGGCGGCGGCGCTGGTGCGGCAGGTTGCCGAGCTGGCGGGCGGCGATCCAGACCTGGCCGATCACCTCGGCGGTGGTCAGGTTGCGGTTGAAGCCCTGGGTGGCGGTGGAGCAGAAGCTGCAATTGAGCGCGCAACCGACCTGGCTGGACACGCACAGCGTGCCGCGGCCCTTGTCGGGGATGTAGACCGCCTCGATCGCGTTCTTCGGGTCCATGCCGATCAGCCACTTGATGGTGCCGTCGGCGGAAGGCTTCTCGTGGATCACCATCGGCGCCCGCACTTCGGCGTGTTGCTGCAACTTGGCGCGCAACACCTTGCCGAGGTCCGTCATCTCGTCGAAATCGGTGACGTAGCGATGGTGGATCCACTTCATCACCTGGTGCGCGCGATAGCGCTTCTCACCAAGCACGCCTTCAAAAAAGTCCTCGAGCGAAACGCGGTCGAGATCGAAGATGTTCTTCCTGGGGGCGGCCGGAGCCGCCTTCAGAGCCGTCGCCTCCGATCCCGCCGCGCCCACCATGCCGCTGACCACGGGCAGCACCGGCTCCACATCGGGCAACGCTTCGGACGAAGCACCGGCCAAGGTGATGTCAATGGTGTTTCCGCGGATCTGGGTCATGGGTGTTTGTATCGGTATCGCGTGGGGATGCGGATCAGCGGGCGTAGACGTCGGTCGCCGGGAAGAAATAGGCGATCTCGACCGCGGCATTTTCCAGGCTGTCCGAGCCGTGTACCGCATTGGCGTCGATGCTGTCGGCGAAGTCGGCGCGGATGGTGCCCGCCGCGGCTTCCTTCGGATTGGTTGCGCCCATCAGGTCACGGTTCTTGAGCACCGCGCCCTCGCCTTCCAGCGCCTGGATCATCACCGGGCCGGAGATCATGAACTCCACCAGGGCGTTGAAGAACGGACGCTCGCGATGGACGGCGTAGAAGCCTTCGGCCTCGGCCCTGGACAGCTGCTTCATCTTCGAGGCGACGACCTTCAGGCCGGCCTTCTCGAAACGGGTGTAGATCTCGCCGATCACGTTCTTGGCAACCGCGTCGGGCTTGATGATCGAAAGGGTGCGCTCCAGCGCCATGGGGATATCTCCGATTGGGCGGGCGGCAACCTTATCTATAAGGTCCACGCCCGAGGGTAACAGAAAAACCCGCGCCGGGACGCGGGTTTGGCCGATATGGCGCCAGCGATTCTACCGGAAGCACGCGCCGACATGCAGTCGTCCGCGCGAGATTTCGTTTGACGAAAATGAATGCCAAGCCTAGCATCAAACAAGCGTTTGATTCAGCCCTGTCGCGACAACCCACGGATACCCATGGCCCTGAGCACACATTTTTCCACCAAGGACCGCATCCTCAGCGCTGCGGAGGAGTTGTTCGCCCAACACGGATTTTCGGGCACATCGCTGCGGCAGGTCACCGGCCGCGCCGATGTCAACATCGCCGCCGTCAACTACCACTTCGGCAGCAAGGAGAACCTCGTCAACGAGGTGTTCCGCCGCCGGATGGACGACATGAGCGCGCAGCGTCTGGCCGCACTGAAACGGGCCACGCAAACACACCCGGCCGAGCTGGAGCCGATCCTGGCCGCATTCATCGAGCCGGCACTGGCGGTTGCCCAGGATCGCCAGGGCGGCGCCTCATTCGTGCGGGTGGTGGCGCGCGCGTACGCGGAGAAGAACGACAGCCTGCGCAAGTTCCTGTCCGAGCGGTACGGCCACGTCCTGCGCGATTTCGCCAAGGCGATCGCGGTATGCCTGCCTGAACTGAGCAAGGAGGAGCTGTATTGGCGACTGGATTTCCTTGCCGGTGCTCTGACGTATGCGATGGCCGATTTCGGCCTGATCAAGCGCCCCGACGGCACCCTTGAAAAAGCCCACCGTGAACGTGCAGCACGCGAACTGATCCGGTTTTCAGCCGCGGGCTTCCGAAGCTGATATCGAACAAACACCATTTATTTCAAGGAGTTGCAAGTAATGTCTAACAAACTACTTGTCCGCCGCGCAGCTGTCCTCGGCGCCGGCGTCATGGGCGCCCAGATTGCCGCCCACCTGACCAACGCCGGCGTGGACACGGTGCTGTTCGACCTGCCGGCCAAGGACGGCAATCCCAACGGGATCGTCGACAAGGCGATCGCCGGCTTGGCGAAGCTCAGTCCCGCACCATTGGCCGACAAGGCACTGGCTGGCCGGCTCACCGCCGCCAACTACGAAACCGGGCTGGAGCAACTGGCCGGTTGCGACCTCATCATCGAGGCGATCGCCGAGCGAATGGACTGGAAGCAGGACCTCTACAGGAAGATCGCGCCGCATGTGGCCCCGCATACCGTGCTTGCCAGCAACACCTCGGGGCTGGGCATCAACAAGCTGGCCGAAGTGCTGCCGGAGGAGCTGCGCCACCGTTTCTGCGGCGTGCATTTCTTCAATCCGCCGCGCTACATGCATCTGGCCGAACTGATTCCGGCCCGCAGCACCGATGCCGCGGTGCTGGAAGGGCTCGAAACCTTCCTGACCACCACCCTGGGCAAGGGCGTGGTGATCGCCAAGGACACCCCGAACTTCATCGGCAACCGCATCGGCGTGTTCTCGATGCTGGCGGCGATGCACCACACCGGGCAGTTCAAGCTCGGCTTCGACACCGTCGACGCACTGACCGGTCCGGCGATCGGCCGGCCGAAGTCGGCGACCTACCGCACCGCCGACGTGGTCGGGCTGGACACGATGGCCCACGTCATCAAGACCATGGCCGACACCCTGCCCGATGACCCTTGGCACCAGTACTTCAAGGCGCCCAAGTGGCTGGCCGGGCTGGTCGAGAAAGGCGCACTGGGGGCGAAGACGGGCGCCGGCTTCTACACCAAACGTGGCAAAGACATCCTGGTGCTGGACCTGAAGGCGCAGGATTACCGTCCGTCGGCGGCCGAGCTGGATGCCGACGTCGCCGCACTGCTGAAGGAGCGCGATCCCGCCAAGAAGTTCGCCGCCCTGCGCGCCAGCGCGCATCCGCAGGCGAAATTCCTGTGGGCCTGCTTCCGCGACACCTTCCACTACAGCGCCTTCCATCTGAAGGACATCGCCGAGACCGCGCGCGACGTCGATTTCGCCATGCGCTGGGGCTACGGCTGGTCGGTCGGCCCGTTCGAGAGCTGGCAGGCGGCGGGCTGGAAGCAGGTCGCCGAGTGGATCGCCGAGGACATCGTCGCCGGTGATGCGATGAGCAATGCCACCCTGCCCGACTGGGTGTTCGACGGCCGCGACGGCGTGCATTCGACCGACGGCAGCTACAGTCCGGGACGCGACACCATGGTGGCGCGCTCGTCCAACCCGGTGTACGCGCGTCAACGCTTCCCGGATGCGTTGCTGGGCGAGAAGTTCTCGCAGGGCCGCACGGTGTTCGAGAACGACGGTGTGCGGATGTGGGCTGACCAGGCATCGAACGGCGTGGGTGACGACATCGCCGTGGTCAGCTTCAAGACCAAGATGAATACCGTGTCCGACCAGGTGCTGGATGGCCTGCAGGAAGCAATCACCCGCGCCGAGAAGGAATTCGCCGGACTGGTGATCTGGCAGGCGAAGGAACCCTTCTCCGCCGGCGCCGATCTTTCCGGCGCGCTGGGCCTGCTGCAGGCCAACGACATCAAGGGTTTCGATGCGATGGTGGCGAACTTCCAGCGCACCAGCCAGCGGATCAAGTACTCGCAGGTACCGGTGGTCGCGGCCGTCCGTGGCCTCGCGCTGGGCGGCGGTTGCGAGTTCCAGATGCACGCGGCGCGCACGGTGTTCGGACTGGAAAGCTACGTCGGACTGGTGGAAGCCGGCGTCGGACTGCTGCCTGCCGGCGGCGGGCTGAAGGAGCTGGCGGTTCGCGCCTCCGATGCAGCTGGTCCGAACGGCGACGTGTTCGCCGAGCTGAAGACCGTGTTCGAGACCATCGCGATGGCCAAGGTGGCCGGCTCGGCGCTGGAGGCCAAGTCGCTGCAGCTGGCGCGCAAGGACGACGTGGTCGTGTTCAACGCCTTCGAGCTGCTGCATGTCGCCAAGGCCCAGGCGCGGGCACTGGCCGAGTCCGGCTACCGCCCGCCGCTGCCGGCGCGCAGGATCCAGGTCGCCGGCGACGTCGGCATCGCAACCTTCAAGATGCTGCTGGTGAACATGCTGGAGGGCCGCTTCATCTCCGAGCACGACTACGAGATCGCCACCCGCATCGCCACCGTGCTGTGCGGCGGCGAGGTCGACCGCGGCTCGCTGGTTGACGAGGACTGGCTGCTGAAGCTGGAGCGCGAACACTTCGTCGCCCTGGCCCAGATGCCCAAGACCCAGGCCCGCGTGGCGCACATGCTGCAGACCGGCAAGCCGCTGCGGAATTGATGGTGAAGAAGATCGGGCATCCTGCCGCGACTTCTTCGCCCTTGGCGAAAAGCGTGGTTTTCACCAATGGCCGCGGCCGCTTCGCGACGCCGCGCCGGCACATCCGTGTGCCGAAAAACCCCATCGCATTCGGAGTAACTCCATGAGCAGACAAGTTCAAGACGCCTACATCGTCGCCGCCACCCGCACCCCGGTGGCCAAGGCGCGTGGCGCATTCCGCAACACCCGCCCCGACGACATGCTCGCCCACGTGCTCAAGGCGGTGATCGCCCAGGCACCGGGCATCGACGTGAACCGCATCGACGACGCGATCATCGGCTGCGCCATGCCCGAAGGCGAGCAAGGCATGAACGTGGCGCGCATCGGCGTGCTGCTGGCCGGGCTGCCGGACACCATCGCCGCGCAGACCATCAACCGGTTCTGCTCGTCGGGCCTGCAGGCGATCGCGCTGGCGGCCGACCAGATCCGTCTCGGCCAGGCCGACCTGATGCTGGCCGGCGGTACCGAGTCGATGACGATGGTGCCGATGATGGGCAACAAGGTCGCGCTGTCGCCGAAGGTCTTCAGGGACGACCACGTCAACATCGCCTACGGCATGGGCATCACCGCCGAGAAGGTCGCCGAGGAATGGAAGGTCAGCCGCGAGGACCAGGATGCGTTCGCGCTCCAGTCCCATCTGAAGGCTCTGGCCGCAATCGAGGCCGGCGAGTTCAAGGACGAGATCAGCCCGCTGGAAGTCGTCTCGCACCTGCCCGACCTGGAGCGCGACACCGTCCGCGAGAAGAAGGTGCTGGTCGACACCGATGAAGGCCCGCGGGTCGGCTCCACCATCGAGGGCTTGGCGCGATTGCGCCCGGTGTTCCGCAACGGCCAGTTCGGCGGCAGCGTGACCGCCGGCAACAGCTCACAGATGTCCGATGGCGCCGGTGCGGTGCTGCTGGCGTCGGCGCAGGCGATCAAGGATTACGGCCTGACCCCGCTGGCGCGCTTCGTCAGTTTCTCGGTCGCCGGGGTGCGGCCGGAAGTGATGGGCATCGGCCCGATCGCCGCGATCCCCAAGGCGCTGCGGCAGGCCGGACTGAGCAAGGATCAGCTGGACTGGATCGAACTCAACGAAGCCTTCGCCGCGCAGGCGCTGGCGGTGATCCGCGACAGCGAGTTGGATCCGTCCAAGGTCAATCCGCTGGGCGGCGCGATCGCGCTGGGCCATCCGCTCGGCGCCACCGGTACGGTCCGCGCGGCGACGATCCTGCACGGCATGCGCCGTCGCCAGCAGAAGTACGGCATGGTGACGATGTGCATCGGCACCGGCATGGGGGCGGCGGGTATTTTCGAGGCGCTCTGATCGGTATCGGTCAAACCGGCATCAACACAGAAACCAGGGCCGCCAAGCGCGGCCCTGGTTTCTGTGTTGCGTTTCTCAGGCCATCCGGGTGCCGTCGGGGACCGGACGGTCGACCGTGGTGATCACCACGCCGGCCTCCGTGGGAAATCCCGTCAGCAGGAACTCCGACATGAAGGGGCCGATCTGCCGGGGCGGGAAGTTGAGCACGCCGACGATCTGTTTCCCGATCAGCGTTTCCGGCTCGTAGAGTTCACGTATCTGCGCGCTGGTCTTGCGGATGCCGTGGACGCCGAAATCGACCCAGAGCTTCCAGGCCGGCCTTCGCGCCTCGGGAAATGCCTCGACACGCGTCACCGTACCGGCACACAGCATTACCTTCTCGAAGTCGCCCCAGCTTATGGGTTCGCCGTCACTCATCGGCTGCCCTCCATTGCCGCCTTCCATCCATCCTTCAGCCCAGCCCACCAGTAACTGAGTTGCGCCGCCACCTGGCCGGCCGGTTTCCACGCCGGGGCCAGGCCGAACCCGTTGAACTCACGCCAGCGCACATCTCCCTGCGCTATCGCGGATGCCACCAGCTCGCCGGCCAACGTGGTCGGAGCCACACCATGGCCGCCGAATGCCTGGGCCAGCCACAGTCCGTCCCCGACCATTCCGATCTGCGGCATCTGATGCCGCGCGTAACTCATCAGGCCGGACCAGGCGTGATCGACCGCCACGCCGTCCAGTTGCGGAAAGACCTTCAACATGTCGCGATACAGCAACCGCTTCACGGCCTCCGGCGAACGGTCCCGTATCGATATCCGCCCGCCCCACAACAGTCGCGTATCGGGCAGCGGCCGGTAGTAGTCAAACGCGAACCGGCTGTCGTAGACCGCCGCGCGGGTGTGCAGGATGTCGTCCATGTGCGACCCCAGAGGTTCGGTGGTCATCACATAGGTGGCGATCGGCATGACGGAGGCATCGACTTTGCGATCCAGGCCGGCCAGATAGCCGCCGCAGGCAAGCACGACCTGCTCGGCGTCGACCTGCCCCTCCGGCGTGGTTATCCGCCAGCCTGCCCCCTTGCGCTGCAACGACGTGACCGGACTGCGCTCATGCACCACCAATCCCGCCTCAACCGCGATCCGAGCCACTCCGAGCGCGTATTTGAGCGGGTTGAAGTGAAAGGCACCGGCTTCGAACAGACCATCGCCATAGCGCTGGCTATGAACCAGATTGCGCAATTCGGATTTCGGCAACCACCGCCAATCGACGCCGAAGGATTCGGCCAGCAACTGCTGTCGCTGCCGCAGGATCGAGGGGTCACGGAACCAGTTGGCCCAGATCACGCCGGCTTCGACCGCATCGCAGTCGATCGCATGGCGGTGGATGCGCTGGCGGATCAGCTCCACCGCCTGCATCGTGCCGCCATACACGGCCCGCGCCCGCGGCGCACCGAGCCGGGCAAGCAATGACGCCTCACCCAGTGAGAATCCGCCGAACACAAAGCCGCCGTTGCGACCGGAGGCACCGAAGCCGATCTGCTGCCCTTCCAGCAACATGACATCGCGCATGCCGCGCTCGACCAGGCCCAGCGCGGTGTTGAGGCCGGCGAAACCGCCCCCGATCACGCACACACCGACGTCGTGCGGCCCTTGCAACGGGGGACGACGGACAGGCGGTTCCGGAAGCGTGGCCTGGTAGTAGGAAAGCGTCATCGTCCCAGTCAGCACCCGGTCCTGCAGCAAGTCAACGCCGCGAGCTACTCCAGCTCGGCGACACCCATCTCCCGCAGCGCTTCACTCATCAATCCCTGCGCGGCAGCACTGAGCTTTTCGTGGTCGAGCGCATAACGGATCGTCGCCCCGATCAAGCCGATATGGGTGCCGCAATCGAAACGCGTGCCCTGGAAGCGATACGCGTTGACCGCCTCTTCGGCGAGCAATCTCGCGATCGCGTCGGTCAGCTGGATTTCGCCGCCGGAGCCGGGCGTGGTGGCTTCCAGCAAGGCGAAGATACGCGGGCTGAGTACGTAGCGCCCGACCACGGCGAGCGTACTGGGTGCATCGTCCGGCTGGGGTTTCTCGACGATCGCGCGGATGCGGCCCTGGCGCTCGGCAAAATCTTCGGTTGCCACGATGCCATAGCTGCCGGTGTGCTCCCGCGCCACATCCTGGACGGCGATCACACTGGCCCCGCTGGTTTCCGCCGCATCCGCCATCTGCTTGAGCGCGCCGTCTCCACGATTCCAGATCAGGTCGTCGGGCAGGATCACCGCGAACGGCTCGTCGCCGATCACCGGCTTGGCGCACAGCACCGCGTGACCGAGTCCGAGCGCCTCGGTCTGGGTCACGAACACCGCGCGCACGCCTTTCGGCAATGGATTCCGGACCAGCTCCAATTGTTCGATCTTGCCTGCACGTTCGAGCTTGTCCTCGAGCTCATAGGCCTTGTCGAAGTAGTCGGCGACCGCGTGCTTGTAGCGGTTGGTGACAAACACCAGCGTGTCGCAACCCGCCTCGATCGCCTCGTCCACCGCGTACTGGATCAACGGCCGGTCGATGATCGGCAGCATCTCCTTGGGAACGGTCTTGGTCGCGGGCAGAAAGCGCGTGCCGAGCCCGGCGACCGGGAAGACCGCCTTGCGGATACGTTTCGACATCAGTTCTTCCTTGTTGAAGTAGCGGGGAACGCCACGACCGTGGTCGCCTGCGGGTCCGGGCGGGAATGCAGCCCGATCGGCTGGAATTCAGGCACCGTCTGGCGCAGCAGCTTGTCCAGTGCGGGCAGGTCATAACACTTGCAGGCCTCCCGCAACTTGCCCAGGGCAAGGTGCACGTCGCGGGAAACCACCGGTCGGGGTTCGGCCTGCAGGATCTTGGGATGCGCGGTGGAGCGATAACGCTCATCCGCATGGAACAGGGTCTCGTGCAACTTCTCGCCGGCGCGCAGGCCGGTGTAGACGATTGACACGTCGCGTCCGGGCTGCTTTCCGGCCAGCCGGATCATCTGCTCGGCCAACAGGCGGATCGGCACCGGCTCGCCCATGTCCAGGGTGTAGATCGCCTCGTGCGTGCCGATCGCCGAGGCCTGCAGGATCAGCTGGCAGGCCTCCGGAATGGTCATGAAGTAGCGCGTGACCTCGGGATCGGTGACGGTCACCGGGCCGCCGCGGCGGATCTGCTCGCGGAACAGCGGCACCACGCTGCCCGCCGAGTCGAGCACGTTGCCGAACCGCACGGTCACGAAACGGGTGCTGCGGTGATCGACCAGCGATTGACAGACCATTTCGCCCAGACGCTTGGTCGCCCCCAGCACATTGCCGGGATCGACCGCCTTGTCGGTGGAAATCAGCACGAAAGTTCCGACCTGCGCGGCGCGGCAGGCGCGAGCAACCGTCTCTGTAGCGAGCACGTTGTTGCGTACCGCTTCGCGCAACTGGGTTTCCAGCAACGGGACGTGCTTGTAGGCCGCCGCGTGGAATACCGCTTCGGGCTCGGCGGCCTTCAGGGCGTAATCGATCACGGCCGTGTCGCCGCAGTCGCCGAGCACCGGAATGTATTCGAGGTCGGGAAAATCACGGCGCAGGCTGGCCAGGATCGTGATCAGCGCGAACTCGTCCTGCTCGACCAGCGCGATGCGTCGCGCCCCGTGACGCGCGCATTGCCGACACAGCTCCGAGCCCACCGAGCCACCGGCGCCCGTGACCAATACCGATCGCGCGCCCAACCAGTCACGAATCGCTTTCCAGTCCGGCAGGACCTGTTGCCGGCCCAGCAGATCCTCGATCGCGACTTCCTTGAGCTGTCCCGGCAGCGATCGGCCTTCCAGCGTGTCGCGCAGTCGCGGAACCATCCGGAACGGCAGACCGGAGCGCTCGCAGGAGGCCACCACCCGCTGCATCTCGGTGGCATCCGCCGACGGCATTGCGATGACCAGCAGGCGGGCCGCAGTCTCACGCGCGATCTCCGCGACATCGTCCACGTGCCCGAGCACCGGTATCCCCTGCACCTTGCTGCCCCGCAGGCTCGGTGCGTCATCCAGGAATCCCACCGGCTGATACGTGCCCAGACGGCGCAGATCGCGCACCAGCGCATCGCCGGCGTGACCAGCGCCGAGGATCAGGATCCGTACCGACGCTTCCTCGCCCCGGTCGGCATGGCTGTCCTTCCAGGCGCGATACAGCAGCCGCGGTGCGCCCAGCATGCCCATCAGCACGAACGGGTACATCACCAGCACGGTCCGCGAAACCAGGTTCAGGCGGCTGTACAGGAACAACCCGAGCACAATCGCGAACAAACCCAGCGCGCAGGCCTTGAAGATATTCCACAGGTCGGGAACGCTGGCGAACCGCCACAAGCCGCGGTACAGGCCGACCTGCCAGAACACCAGTCCCTGCGCGGCCAGCACCAGCGCGATTTCGGTCGACCAGAACGGCATCTCGGGGGGATTGAGCATCACGCCATAACGCAGGCGGTGCAGCACCTCCCATACGATCCAGACCATCGCCAGGTCATGCAGTACCACTGCCACGCGAGGCAGTGCCCCGGACCAACGATCTCGCCAAGCACTCATCCGATGTCCTTTCTTTCCGGTTCGATCCACGGCTCCATACGCTGGAGCCCTCTCCATGCCAGGGCCCCGGCGATATACCACCCAACGCAAACCCACAAAACCAGCGGCATCGACACTGTGCCGAAAAGCGCCATCACCACGACGCCGACCGCGGTACATCCTGCATAGGCCAGCGTGACCTTCATGTGTCCGGTCCGGCGTGCCCACACCTGATAGGCATGCCGGGTATGGGGCGTCCACCAGCGCTCGCCATTCACGAATCGTAGTGACAACGTGATTCCGGCATCCAGCAGGAATACCGACAACGGCAACAACAGCCATATCGAAGCCACTGCATCCTCCGCTGCGCAAACGACAATCATGGCGGCAATGGAAAAGCCGATGGCTCCACTGCCGACATCGCCAAGGAATATGCGCGCCGCCGGAAAATTGAAGGGCAGGAAGCCGGTACAGGCGGCCGCCAGCGCGGCGGCCAACAATCTCCAGGAACCGTCCAGCAACAGCGCCAGCGCCAGGCCGAGCAGCAGCGCCTGGCTGGCCGCGAGGCCGTTGATCCCGTCCATGAAGTTCCAGACGTTGGTCAATACCAGCACCAGGACGACGGCGAACAGGGCCAGCCACAAATCGCCGAATGCGAGCTGGATGGCCCCCGCGAAGACCAGACCGGCCAATGCGTGGACCGCCAGACGCAACCAGGGCGACAACGGCCGGTGGTCGTCGATCATGCCGACCCCGGCGACCAATGCCAGGCCGATGCCGAAGCCCGCCAGGAGCACCCGCTGGGCAGGATCCCTCACGGCCAATGCGA
>DASTUE010000017.1:0-5803 GCA_035759805.1 Lysobacter sp.
CGGAGCGGGCAAGTCTAGAGGGTTCGCGTCGCAGGTTTTCCGCTTCGATCGGGCAGCGCGCAACCGCTACGATGGATTCCTTTTTTCACCCTTGGCCGGCATCAGGTTGCCGGCCCGATCCGAGGTCATGTTGGTGGCGCAAGCGCAACGATGGGTGGTACTCAAGTTCGGCGGCACGTCGGTATCGCGCCGCAATCGCTGGGACACCATCGGACGCCTGGCCCTGAAACGGATGGCCGAGGAGGACGCGCGGGTGCTGGTGGTGGTGTCGGCCATGTCCGGGGTCACCAACGAGCTGCAGGCGATCTGCGACGGCAACGACATCGACGGCCGCGTCGCTGCCCTTGTCGAGCGGCACCGCGCGTTCTGTGCCGAACTCGAGCTGGATCCCGACACGGTGCTGGGCGAGCGGCTGGCCGCGTTGCAGGAACTGGCGCGTGAGTCGCGCTCGCGCGAGCGGCCACTGTCCTGGCAGGCCGAGATGCTGGCCCAGGGCGAACTGCTGTCCTCGACCCTCGGCGCGGCCTACCTGTGCAGCCAGGGCCTGGATTTCGGCTGGTGCGATGCGCGCCAGTGGCTGGAGGCGGTCGAACTGCCCAACCAGAGCGCCTGGGCCGGCCGCTTGTCGGTGAACTGCAAGCGCGAGATCGATCCCGATTTTGCGGCGGCATTTGCGGTGCAGCCGGCACCGATGCTGCTCAGCCAGGGGTTCATCGCGCGCCACGCCGATGGCGGCACGGCGGTGTTCGGCCGCGGCGGATCGGATACGTCTGCGGCGTGTTTCGGCGCGCTGCTGGGCGCGCAGCGGGTGGAGATCTGGACCGACGTGCCGGGCATGTTCAGCGCCAATCCGCGCGAGGTGCCCGACGCCCGCCTGCTGGCGCGGCTGGATTATGCCGAGGCGCAGGAAATCGCCACCACCGGCGCCAAGGTGCTGCATCCGCGCTCGATCGGCCCGTGCCGGCGCGCCGGGGTGCCGATGACGATCCTCGATACCGGCCGTCCCGACCTGCCGGGCACGCGCATCGACGCGACCGTCGCCGCGGTGCCGGGGGTGAAGGCGATCAGTCGTCGCAACGGCGTGGTGCTGGTGTCGATGGAAAGCATCGGCATGTGGCAGCAGGTGGGCTTCCTGGCCGACATCTTCGCGCTGTTCAAGCGCCACGGCCTGTCGGTCGACCTGATCGGATCGTCGGAAACCAACGTCACCATCTCGCTGGATCCGAGCGAGAACCTGGTCACCAGCAACGTGCTGGAGGCGTTGGCGACCGACCTGGCCGAGGTGTGCCGGGTCAAGGTGATCGCGCCGTGCGCGGCGATCACCCTGGTCGGACGCGGCATGCGCTCGCTGCTGCACCGGTTGTCGGATGTGTGGGCCACGTTCGGGCGCGAGCGGGTGCACCTGATCTCGCAATCGTCCAACGACCTCAACCTGACCTTCGTGATCGACGAGGTGGATGCCGACGGCCTGCTGCCGCTGCTGCACGCCGAGTTGATCCGCAGTGGCGCGATGCCGGTACTGGACACGGCGGTGTTCGGTCCGAGCTGGCGCGAGATCGAGCACGGCAAGCCGCAGCGCCGGGCGCCATGGTGGTCGGCGGCACGACCGGCGCTACTGGAGCGCGCGCGCGCCGGCACGCCGCGTTATGTGTACGACCTCGACACGGTGCGCGACCGCGCCCGTGCGCTGGCGGAAACCGCTGCCGTGGATCGCTGTTTCTACGCGATCAAGGCCAACCCGCATCCGGCGATCCTGCGCACGCTCACGGTCGAGGGTTTCGGGCTGGAGTGCGTGTCGCTGGGCGAGCTGGAGCACGTGTTCGCGACGCTGCCGGAGCTGTCGCCGCAGCGGGTGCTGTTCACCCCCAGCTTCGCCCCGCGCCGCGAGTACGAGGCGGCGTTCGCGCGAGGCGTCACCGTCACCCTCGACAACGTCGAGGCGCTGCACCGCTGGCCGGATCTGTTCCGCGGCCGCACGATCTGGTTGCGGCTCGACCTGGGCCGGGGCGACGGCCACCACGAGAAGGTCCGCACCGGCGGCATAGCGGCCAAGTTCGGCCTGCCACTGGCGAAATTCGATGAGTTCCTTGATCGCGCCCACCAGCTCGACATCCGCATCAGCGGCCTGCACGCGCACCTGGGCAGCGGCATCGAGGACCCGCGCCATTGGCGCGAGGTGTACGCCAACCTGGCCGGGCTCGCCGACGAGGCAGGCAATGTGGAGTCGATCGATATCGGCGGTGGCCTGCCGGTGCCGTACACCCCGGATGCGCAGGATTTCGACCTCGCCGCATGGCGCGACGGTCTGGACGAGATCAAGGCCGCCTACCCGCGTTACGCGCTGGTGATCGAGCCCGGCCGTTACCTGGTCGCCGAGGCCGGCGTGCTGCTGCTGTCGGTGACCCAGGTGGTCGAGAAGGACGGCGTGCACCGGGTCGGTTGCGATGCCGGCATGAACGCACTGCTGCGCCCGGCGATGTACGACGCCTGGCACGGCATCCACAACCTGAGTAGATGGAACGACACCGACGCCCGGGCCTTCGAGGTGGTCGGCCCGGTCTGCGAAACCGGCGACGTGCTCGGGCACAGCCGCCTGCTGCCGTCGGCCACCGCCGAGGACGACGTGATGCTGGTCGCCGACACCGGCGCGTACGGCATGACGATGGCCAACACCTACAACCTGCGGGCGTTGCCGGCAGAGGACATCATTGAATGAGCAACTGGACGTTCCAGCGTGATGCGATTGGCGCATTCCGTTTCATCCGCTGCGGGTTCGACCCGGAGACCGGTGTGGCGCAACTGGTGTACGGGTTCGACGACGGCCCCGAGCTGGTGGAAACGATCACCGTGCCGGGGGCGCCGTTTGCGCTGGACGGCGCGCGCGCGGCGGCGGTGGAAAAGGCGTTGCAGCTGCTGCACCTCATCGCCGGTGTCAGTTACTACAAGGCGGCGGTACCGCCCGGGATCCGGATCGAGTCGTATGCGATCGATGCCGATACCGCGGCCTTGCTGGAGCTGGTCTACCTCAACGGCCTGGGCGAGTTCGCCTACCGCAACGGGCTGGACCTGCATGGGCGGATCCGTTTTCCGAGCGAAAAGCGGCCCTCATCCGGCCCCGCGGGCCACCTTCTCAGCTCTGCACACCCTTCGGGCGCCGCAGCGGGAGAAGGGAAGGCGGCCGATGCTGGACTCCCTCTCCAGCGTGCGGGAGAGGGCTGGGGTAAGGGTGCTCTTGCTCCCGTCGTCGGCCTGCGCGGGCACGCCATCGTCGCGATCGGCGGCGGCAAGGACTCGCTGGTCAGCATCGAGGCCCTGCGCGCGCTGGGTGTCGGGCAGACCGTCAGCTGGATCGGCGGTTCGCAGCTGATCAAGGCCTGCGCCGAACGTACCCGGCTGCCGACCCTCAACATCGGCCGGGCGCTCGCGCCGCAGTTGTTCGACTACAACCGCGAAGGCGCGTGGAATGGGCATATCCCGGTGACGGCGGTGAACTCGGCCATTCTTGTGTTGGCCGCGCTGCTGCACGGCGTTGACCAGGTGGTGTTCTCCAACGAGCGTTCGGCCAGCTACGGCAGCCTGATCCGCAGCGAGGACGGCCAGACCACGACCGAGGTGAACCACCAGTGGTCGAAGGGCTGGGCGTTCGAGTCCGCGTTCGGTGACTACATCGCCAGGCAGGTCGCCGCCGACCTGCATTACTACTCGTTGCTGCGTCCGCTGAGCGAGCTGGCGGTCGCACGGCAGTTCGCCCGCAGCGACCATTACGACGCGCACTTTTCCAGCTGCAACCGCAACTTCCACATCCTCGGCGAGCGCCCGGTCAACCGCTGGTGCGGGGTCTGCCCGAAGTGCCACTTCGTGTTCCTCGCGCTCGCGCCGTTCATGCCCAAGCCGCGGCTGGTCGGCATCTTCGGCCGCAACCTGCTGGATGATCCGGCGCAGACCGCCGGTTTCGATGCGCTGCTGGAATACCAGGACCACAAGCCGTTCGAATGCGTCGGCGAAGGCCGCGAATCGCGCGCCGCGATGGCCGCGCTGGCCGATCGGCCGGAGTGGCGCGAGGATGCGCTGGTGAAGCGCTTCTCCAGCGAGATCCAGCCGCAGCTGGCGGCGGAGGAGCTGGCGGTCGCGCCCTTGCTGGTGCTCGATGACGAGCAGCGCATCCCACCCGCGTTGTGGGAGCGTCTGCGTGCGCATCTCGCCGCCTGAGGGCCGCGTGCTCATTGCGCAGCTGGATGGCCGCAAGGTCGCGCTGTGGGGCTGGGGCCGCGAAGGCCACGCCGCCTATCGCGCGATCCGCACGCACCTGCCGGGTCTTCCGCTGACGCTGTTCTGCATCGCCGACGAGGTCGCCGATGCACGCGCGCTGGGCGATCCGCGACTCGTCATCGAGGTCGACGCGAGCGCGGCGCATCTGTCGTCCTTCGACATCGTGGTGAAGTCGCCCGGCATCAGTCCGTATCGTGCCGAGGCCGTCTCCGCGGCCGCACAGGGCACCCGTTTCATCGGCGGCACCGCGCTGTGGTTCGGCGGGCACGCCGGCCAGGATGGCATCGCCGCGCGGACCGTCTGCGTGACCGGCACCAAGGGCAAGAGCACCACCACGGCGCTGCTGGCCCACCTGCTGCGCGCTGGCGGGCACCGCACCGCGCTGGCCGGCAATATCGGCCTGCCGCTGCTGGAGCTCGATGCGCCCACTGCCGACCCGCCGATGGCACCCGAGGTCTGGGCCATCGAACTGTCCAGTTACCAGACCGGCGATGTCGCCGCCAGCGGAATCCGCCCGGAAGTCGCGGTCGTGCTGAACGTGTTTCCCGAGCATCTGGACTGGCACGGCAGCGAAGCGCGCTATGTCGAAGACAAGCTGCGCCTGGTCACCGAGGCGCGACCCGTTGTTGCCGTGCTGAACGCCGCCGATCCGCGACTGGCGGCCCTGAACTTGCCCGACAGCGAAGTGCGCTGGTTCGGCAACGACGCCGGCTGGCACCTGCGGGGCGACGTGCTGTACCGCGGCGATGCGCGGGTGATGGATACCGGGGGCTTGCCGCTGCCGGGCCGGCACAACCGCGGCAACCTGTGCGCCGTGCTGACCGTGATCGAGGCGCTGGGGTTCGATGCGGTCGCGCTGGCGCCGCATGCGGCCACGTTCCGGCCCTTGCCGCACCGGCTGCAGACCCTCGGCACCCGCGACGGCATCACCTGGGTCAACGACTCGATCAGCACCACGCCCCACGCCAGCCTGGCGGCGCTGGACTGCTTTCGCGATCGCCGCGTCGCGATCCTGGTCGGTGGCCACGACCGCGGCATCGACTGGGCGGATTTTGCCGCGGCGATGCAGCACCGCGCGCCGGCCGCGATCGTCACCATGGGGGCCAACGGCCCGCGCATCCATCAACTGTTGGAACCTCTCGCCGGCGCTGGCGGTTTCACCTTGATGGCGGCGGCCGATCTCGCCGATGCGGTCGTCCAGGCGCGCACGGCGCTCGGCGGCGATGGCGTCATCCTGCTGTCTCCCGGCGCCCCCAGCTTCGGGCCGTACCGCGACTATGTGGCCCGCGGCCGCCATTTCGCGCAACTGGGCGGTTTTGACCCGGACAGCATCAGCTCGATTCCGGGTCTGGGCGTCGCCTGAACCTTTCGCATCCGGAGGAGCAAATGGCGGCCCCGGGTCTTTGACGTCGCGCTACCGGGGCAGGGGGTACTGTCCGCAAACTTCCCGGAGGATTGCCGTCATGCGCCTGCACCGACTCGCCACCGTGCTCCTGCTGCTGTTGTTCGCCGCGCCCGCGTTCGCCGGCATGCA
>DASTUE010000018.1:0-13985 GCA_035759805.1 Lysobacter sp.
GTGGTATCTGAAGGTTCTGAAGAACTATGTGGGCTTCGAGGGGCGGGCGCGCAGGAAGGAATACTGGATGTATTCCCTGATCAACCTGCTGGTCTATATCGCCTTGGCGATTGTCGAGGCCATGACAGGAATGGTGGGCGATTCGGGAATGGGCATGCTGACCCTGCTCTATTCCCTGGCGGTGCTGATCCCGGGTCTGGCTGTGAGCTTCCGGCGCCTGCACGACATCGACAAGAGCGCATGGTGGCTGCTGATCGCCTTGGTGCCGTTGATCGGTGCGATCGTGCTGCTGGTGTTCGCCTGCATGGAAGGCACCCGCGGCGACAACCGCTTCGGTCCCGACCCCAAGGCGGACGAGGGCGGCGTACCGGTAACGGCGTAAGCCTGTCTCGATGACTGCCGGAACGGCACCTTTCGGGGTGCCGTTCCTGTTTGTGCCGTGGCAAGCTGCGTCGCGGCCGTCGGTTGGATGTGCGGCCGGCCCGATGGCATCGCGGCGGCACTTGGCCTGGGTCGGTACCTGCTTCGGATCGGCCATCTCACGGCCTGGTCCGGTCGCCTGGGTCGGAGCCGATGTCGGGCTGCACACGGCATCGGAGCGCCTACCCGGCCCGGAGCCCGCCGCTTTGCTTCAGGAAGTCGAGGATCACGTCGGCGCCCACCCGCGTCTTCATGTTGGCGAAAACAAACGGGCGCTCGTTGCGCATCCGCCGGGCATCCCGGTCCATGACGGCGAGATCCGCGCCTACCAGGGGCGCGAGATCGATCTTGTTGATCACCAGCAGGTCCGAGCGGGTGATGCCCGGTCCGCCCTTGCGCGGAATCTTGTCACCGGCCGAGACATCGATCACGTAGATCGTGAGGTCGGCCAGTTCCGGACTGAAGGTGGCCGCAAGGTTGTCGCCGCCCGATTCGATCAGGACGATGTCGAGCGCGGGAAAGCGCTCGCACATCTGCGCGATCGCAGCCAGGTTGATCGAGGCATCCTCGCGGATCGCGGTATGCGGGCAGCCACCGGTCTCCACGCCGAGGATCCGCTCCGGCGGCAGGGCGCCGGCACGGGTCAGGATCTGCGCGTCCTCCTGGGTGTAGATGTCGTTGGTGATGGCGGCGACCTCGTAGTCATCGCGCATCGCCTTGCACAGCACTTCCATGAGCGCGGTCTTGCCGGAGCCCACCGGGCCGCCGATGCCGATACGCAGGGGACCATGTTTTGATTTCATGAGCGGAACAACCTCGTGTATTGGGTTTCGTGACACATCGAAGCGATATCGGCGAGCGCGCAGGCCGAGCCGAGGTCGTCCAGCCCGCACCCGCGTGCCTCCTGCGACACCTCCAGCACCACCGGTTCGAGGGCGGCCAGGACCCGCAGCCCGTCGGTCTGGCCCAGCGGAACCAGGCGGACCCCGGCCGAGACCAGGTTGGCGGTGAACGCCTGCAGGCTGGCGACAAGCACGGGTTCCAGCGGCAACCCATGCGCCGCCGCCGCCAACCCGACCGCCACCGGGAGGGCCGTCTCGCCCGGAAAAGTTCGCTGGAACCGCACCAGTGCCGGGTGCGGCCAGACCGCGGCCACCGCGCTGACGAACGCCGTGCCCTGGCCGAGGCTTTCCAGACGACGTTCCCGGGTCGGCTGCAGGGCCGCCGCCAGCGCGGTGATCTCGCCCGCCGCGGACCAGTCCCCGCAGCGGACGGCACGCCACATCGCGCCCAGCAGGATCAGGTCGGAACGGCCGGAGCCGTGGCGCAGGAGGCCCTCCACCCACTGTTCCAGATGGCGCGCATTGGTGATCTGGCCCGCCTCGATCACCCACTCCAGCCCGTGGCTGTAGCTGAAGGCACCCACCGGGAACGCCGGGGAGAACCAGGTCTGGAGTTTGGCCAGGTCGGCTGGCGCAAGCGCCGGGCCGGACGCGAATCGCTCGCGCCCGGCGGTCTCAATGTCCATGCCCCGCTTGCCCATGCCCCGGATGCCCGTGCTCCGGATGCTCCGACCCCGGGTCCCCCGAGTGGCCATGCGGGTGATGGTGGCCGTGCCCGCCCGCATGCCCATGGGCATTGGGCTGCGTACTGAAGGCCCCGCCTTCCGGGTCGAACGGGGCCCGGACCTCGCGCACGATGCCCTGCAGGCCCTGCACCATTTCCAGGATCACGTGGTCGTAGCGGATATACAGCTGCCCGTCGCTGACCTGGGTCGGCAGGTGGCGGTTGCCCAGATGCCAGGCGATGCGGACCAGGGCGGTGAGATCGGGCGCGGCGATCCCGATCAGCCGTTCGGGCGCCGCCACCACGGCCACGATGCGGCCATCACCCAGCAACAGGCCGTCGCCATCGCGCAGCGCGGTCGCGCGCGGCAGGTCGAGCAGGAACGCCAGCCCCGCCTGTCCTGCCATCGCCACCCGGCGCCGGTGCCGGCCGTCAAAATCCAGCACGACCGTATCGGCCGCAACCGCCCGGTCCCAGGTGCCCGCGCAGACCACCTCGCTGCAGATCAGCATCGACAACTCCCGGCCGTGGCCCGCTCAGAAAAGAAAGTACCGTTGCGCCAGAGGCAGCTCATCGGCCGGCTCGCAGGTCAGCAGCTCGCCATTGGCACGAACTTCGTAGGTTTCCGGGTCGACCTCGATCTGCGGTGTCGTCGCGTTGTGCACCATCGCCGCCTTGCCGATCCCGCCGCGGGTATTGGAGACCGCCAGGGTGAACCTGCCGAGCCCCAACGCGCCGGCCACCCCGCGCGCCTGCGCCGCCGCACTGACGAAGGTCACCGCCGATTGCGCCACCGCCCCTCCGAACGCCCCGAACATCGGCCGGTAATGCATCGGCTGCGGCGTCGAGATGGAAGCATTGGGATCGCCCATCAACGCCGTTGCCACCATGCCCATCTTGATCGTCAGGTCGGGCTTGACGCCGAAGAACGCCGGCGACCAGAGCACGAGGTCGGCGAGCTTGCCGGCCTCGACCGAGCCGAGGTATTGCGATATGCCATGGGCGATGGCGGGGTTGATGGTGAACTTGGCGATGTAGCGTTTCACCCGGAAGTTGTCGTTGTCGCCCACCTCCTCGGGCAGGCGGCCGCGCTGCCCGCGCATCTTGTGTGCGGTCTGGAAGGTGCGCAGGATCGTCTCGCCGACCCGGCCCATCGCCTGGCTGTCGGAGGCCATGATCGAGAACGCGCCCATGTCGTGCAGGATGTCCTCCGCGGCCAGGGTTTCCCGGCGGATGCGGCTTTCGGCGAAGGCAAGGTCCTCGGGAATTCTGGGGTCGAGATTGTGGGCGATCATGAGCATGTCGAGATGCTCGTCGAGTGTGTTGACGGTGAACGGCCGGGTGGTGTTGTTCGAGGAGGGAATCACGTTCGCCTCGCCGGCCAGGCGGATGATGTCGGGCGCGTGCCCGCCACCGGCACCCTCGGTGTGGAAGGCATGGATGGTCCGACCCTTCAGGGCGGCGATCGTCGTCTCGGCGAAACCCGATTCGTTCAACGAGTCACTGTGCAGCATCACCTGGACGTCATGTTCGTCGGCGACCGACAGGCACTGGTCCACAGCGGCCGGCGTCGCGCCCCAGTCCTCATGCACCTTGAGGCAGGCGGCGCCGGCCTCGATCTGCTCGACCAGGGCGGCACGGCTGGACGAGCTGCCTTTTCCCGCCAGCACGAAGTTCATCGGAAAGGCATCCAGGGCGCGCAACATGCGCCCGATATGCCACGGCCCCGGCGTGCAGTTGGTGGCCAGGGTGCCGGTGGCAGGTCCGGTCCCGCCGCCCACCATGGTGGTCACCCCCGACGCCAGCGCCTCCTCGACCTGCTGCGGGCAGATGAAGTGCACATGGGTGTCGATCGCACCGGCGGTGACGATCTTGCCCTCGCCCGCGACGATCTCGGTGCCGGCACCGACGATGATGTCCACGCCCGGCTGCACATCCGGGTTGCCGGCCTTGCCGATGCTGGTAATCCGCCCATCCTTGATGCCGATGTCGGCCTTCACGATGCCCCAGTGGTCGATGATCAGGGCGTTGGTGATGACGGTGTCCACGGCGCCTTCCGCGTTCGTGCTCTGCGACTGGCCCATGCCATCGCGGATCACCTTGCCGCCCCCGAACTGGATTTCCTCGCCGTAGACGGTGAAGTCGCGCTCGACCTCGACGATCAGGTCGGTGTCGGCCAGGCGGATGCGGTCGCCGGTGGTGGGGCCGAACATGTCGGCATAGGTGGTGCGGGCGATGCGGTAAGGCATGTCTCCCTCCAGTGGGCCCCTCAGTCGAGCGCGCCCTTGACTTGGTCGTTGAATCCGAAGACCCGGCGCGCCCCGCGGAACGGGACGAGGGTGACCTCGCGTGACTGCCCCGGCTCGAAGCGCACGGCCGAACCGGCGGGAATATCGAGCCGGTGGCCACGCGCGCGGACCCGGTCGAAATCGAGCGCCAGGTTCGATTCGGCGAAGTGATAGTGCGAACCGACCTGGACCGGGCGGTCGCCACGGTTGGCGACCTTCAACGTCAACGTAGGGCAGCCGGCGTTGAGCTCGATCCCGGACTCCAGGGTGAAGATCTCGCCCGGGATCACGTCCAGCTCCCCACCAGCAGCGCCATGCCACTGAGGGCCACCGCACCGCCCATGCCACGCACCAGCAGCACGCGCCCTCGTCCACCACCGCCGATGCGGGCCACTGCAAGGCCGGACAAGTGCAGCATCGCCGTGGCGGCGACGAAGCCACTGCCGAAGCCCAGCACCGCGCCCATCAGCTCGGAGCCATGGGCCTGGCCGTGGAACAGGCCGAACAACGCGGCCACCCCCATCGAGGCGACCAGCGGCAGGCGTACGGCCCACGCAACCAGCACCCCCAGGACCAGCACCGACGCGGCGATGCCGGGCTCCACCGCCGGCACGCCGACCCCGGCCAGCGCCAAGCCGAAACCTGCCACGGTGCCGATCAGGAACATGGCCGGCACCCTCCAGACCGCGCGCCCGCCCAGCAAGGCGGCCCACAAGCCGATCGAGGCCATCGCCAGCAGGTGGTCCAGGCCGGAGAACGGATGGGCCAGACCGGCCAGCAGCGGGCTGGCGTCGGCCGCGTGCCCGGGATGGGCGACTGCCGGCAGCGCCACCATGGCCAGTACGACGACGAAAAACATCATTCGAGCAAGCATTACGGCACCTCCGGAAGTCAACGGATCGGGTAGTGGACGGAGACGAGCTTCACCCCATCGGGGAACGTGGCTTCGACCTGGACGCTCGGGATCATCTCGCTTACCCCTTCCATCACCTGCTCGCGCGAGACGACATGCGCACCCGCCTCCATCAGGTCGGCCACGGTGCGGCCGTCGCGCGCGCCCTCGATGATGAAATCGCAGATCAGCGCGATGGCCTCGGGGTGGTTGAGCTTGACGCCCCGCTCGAACCGGCGGCGCGCGACGATCGCGGCCATGGATATCAGGAGCTTGTCTTTCTCGCGTGGCGTGAGCTTCATCGTTCATCCCCTCGGCCGGGCAAATCAGCAGGACAAGTCAATAGAGCCAGTCAGCAAAACCAGTCAGCAAAACCAGAGTCGTGGCACCGCACGTGGATGGCGCAGCGAGCCCAGCGCCGGCACCAGTGCGTGCCTCAAACCGCTGCCATCCGGCGCGACCATCCTCGCGACCAGGACATCACCGACCACGCTCGCACCGGCGCGCACGTCGGCCAGGCCGGCAAAACCGGCACGCAGCGCATCGCGCTTGCCCGCCAGATCCGGCCCGACATGGACCAGGCTGGTCAATGCCACCTCGCCGCCCAGCGCCGTCGGGCAGGCCACGGCCTGCTGGAAACCCTCGCCGATGCGCGTGCCATCGGCAAAAATCAATCGACCATCGCGGCGGATGGTCCAGAAATCCGAAAACGCACCGTGGACCAGGCGCTCCCCCATGGCGGCACGGCCGAACAGGATCGTCTCGACGATGGTGATTTCGGCGTCATCCTCCAGATCGGCCTGCAGCCGTCGTCGCACGCGGCTGCCCTCGTACAGGATGGTTTCCTGCGGAACCCAGTCCAGGCGTGCGCGCGGGCCGACGCGCAATCGCTGCTCGATCACGGCCTCGCCCTGGGCGGAGCGGTAGATGCGCTCGCAGCCCGGTGTGGTGACGGTGACCCGTGCACCTGCCGCAGCCGTCACTTCGATCGACACACGGTCGCCACCGGTCAGCCCGCCGGCGGTGTTCATCACCACCAGGTCCGCCTCGTTGTCATTCTCCGCACGCGGCAGCCGCACCTTCAGGCAGCCCTGCTGGAACAGGTCGACGACGCGCGTTGCGCCATCCTCGCCCTGGCACAAGCTGACACACAGCTTTCCCCGCGCCCTCTGCATGACAGGCGGATCCACGGCCAGGCCGGGCTGGGCATCGGGTGCATGCCACTCGGCCCGCCCCATTGCTGGTGAGGGGCAACTGAACATGACGCGACGATAGAACCAGCCGGGAGCAAAGTCGATAGACATCGCACGGCGACTGCGGCGGCCTGCGAATCGCCGCATCGAATGCGGTCACAGCATGCCGGGAGCACCCCCCCTCAATTGCGTCGCCCCTTCCCTGCCTGGGCGTCCGCGGCGGTAAACGGTGCTACAGGGGCTGAAGGTTCGCGTACGCCAGCACCAGCCACTTGCTGCCGGCCTCGTCGAAGTTGACCTGCACGCGGGCGTGGGCGCCGCCGCCTTCGAAGTCGGTGACCACGCCGGTGCCGAATTTGGCGTGGCGCACGTTCGCGCCCAACGGCAACGCGGGCGTTTCCACCGCGGCGTGGCCGTAGTCGCGGCGCGGCGCACTGTTGAACATCGGCCGCGAGACCTGCAGCTTCGGGCGCACCTCGTGCAGCAGCGCCGGCGGGATCTCGCGCAGGAAGCGCGACGGGATCCCGTACATCTCCTGGCCGTGGATGCGGCGCGCCTCGGCGTAGCTCAGCACCAGCTTCTCGCGGGCGCGGGTGATGCCGACGTACGCGAGCCGGCGCTCCTCCTCCAGCCGCCCGGCCTCCTCGACCGACCGGTTGTTCGGGAACAGGCCCTCTTCCAGCCCGGCCAGGAACACCAGCGGGAACTCCAGCCCCTTCGCGCTGTGCAGGGTCATCAACTGCACGCCTTCCTCGCCGGCCTGGGCCTGGCCTTCACCGGCCTCCAGCGAGGCGTAGCCGAGGAACGCGACCAGCTCCGGCATCGCCGCCGCGTCGTCCTCGTCGCTGCGGATGAAGCGCGCGGCGACCGAGACCAGTTCGTCGAGGTTGTCGGTGCGCGAGTCCAGCTGCCCCTTCGACTCGCGTGCGTAGTGCTCGCGCAGGCCGGAGCGTTCGAGCACGTGGTCGATCTTCTCCTGCAACGGCATCTCGGCCACGTCGGCATCCAGGCCGTCGATCAACGCGATGAAGCCGGCCAGCGCGTTGCGCGCACGTGCGGCCAGCAGGGTCTCGGTGGTCAGCCAGCGCGCGGCGACCCACAACGGCGCACCGTCGGCCCGCGCCCGGCGACGCACTTCATCCAGCGTGCGCTCGCCGATGCCGCGCGTGGGCGTGTTGACCGCACGCTCGAACGCGGCGTCATCGTTGCGGTTGGCGACCAGCCGCAGGTAGGCGAGCGTGTCCTTGATCTCGGCGCGCTCGAAGAAACGCTGGCCACCGTAGACGCGGTACGGCACCTGCTCGCCGAGCAGGGTTTCCTCGAACGCGCGCGACTGCGCGTTGCTGCGGTACAGGATCGCGACATCGCCGTGGCTGCCGCCGTCGCGCACCCACTGCTGCAGCCGCTCGACCACGAATCGGGCCTCGTCGATCTCGTTGTAGGCCTGGTACAGGTCGATCGGCTCGCCGCTGCCACTGTCGGTCCACAGCTGCTTGCCGAGGCGGTCCGGGTTGTGCGCGATCACCGCGTTGGCCGCATCCAGGATGTTCGCGCTGGAACGGTAGTTCTGCTCCAGCCGGATCGTCTGCGCGCCCTCGCCGCCCGCGCCGAAGTCCCTGAGGAACTTCTGCATGTTCTCGACCTTCGCGCCGCGCCAGCCGTAGATCGACTGGTCGTCGTCGCCGACCGCGAACACCTTGCCGCTGTCGCCGGCGAGCAGGCGGATGAAGCCGTACTGGATCGCGTTGGTGTCCTGGAACTCGTCGACCAGGATCTCGCGGAATCGATGGCGGTAATGCGCCAGCAACGCCGGGTTGTCGCGCAGCAGCTCGTGCGCACGCAGCAACAGCTCGGCGAAATCGACCAGCCCGGCGCGCTCGCAACGCTCCTGGTACGCCTCGTAGCAACGGCGCATGACGTCGGTCCACTGGTCGTTCGGATCGGACTGCAGGTGCTGCGGCCGACGGCCCTCGTCCTTCTGCGCGTTGATCCACCACGCGATCTGACGCGGCGGGAACCGAGTGTCGTCCAGCTCCAGTCCCTGCACCACGCGCTTGACCAGCCGCAACTGGTCGTCGGAATCGAGCACCTGAAAGGCCTCCGGCAGCTTCGCCTCCTGCCAGTGCAGCCTCAGGAGCCGGTGCGCCAGTCCATGGAACGTGCCGATCCACATCCCGCGCGTACCGTTGCGCAACTGCGCATCGACGCGCTGGCGCATCTCGGCCGCGGCCTTGTTGGTGAACGTCACCGCCAGAATGCCGTGGGTCGGTACCCCGAACACCTCGTTGAGCCAGGCGATGCGGTGGGTCAGCACTCGGGTCTTGCCGGAGCCGGCACCGGCAAGGACCAGGTAGTGACCGGGCGGCGCGCTGACAGCCTCGCGCTGCGCCGGGTTGAGCGCATCAAGCAGGTGGGAGACATCCATCGGGGCATTCTACCGGGTGGGGTGGCGGTTGCCGGCGCCGGCGCCGGTGGAAGCAGCCGCGCCGGGTCGGTGAACCCGCTACTATTTTCGATCTGCAGGCACTTCCGCCAGAACGCCACAGGTATCGGCTTCCGTGATCAAGATTCCCCGGGCCCTGACCGTTGGCGCAACCCTGGTCGCCGTGATTTACCTGGCCGTCTGCGGGCTGCTCTACCTGTCCCAGCGCTCCTACATCTACTACCCCACCAACCGCAGCGCCGACACGCCAACGGTCACATTGAACCGGGATGATGCGCAGGTTCTGGTATCCACCAACGGCGCCGACAGCGACCGTGGCGTACTGTATTTCGGCGGCAATGCGGAAGATGTATCGCAAGCGATCGGAGTATTGAATCGGGCGTTTCCGGATGCAGCCATCTACGCGATGCATTACCGCAGCTATGGCGGAAGCACGGGAACCCCGTCGGAACAGGCGCTGGTCTCGGATGGGATGGCCCTGTTTGACCGGGTGGCCAGACAGCACCCGCGGATTTCCATAATCGGCCGCAGCCTGGGCAGTGGGATCGCGGTCCAGGTGGCCGCATCGAAACCCGTCGAACGGCTGGTGCTGGTCACTCCATACAACAGCCTCCTGGAGCTGGCGGCCGAGCGCTTCAAATTGTTTCCGACACGACTGCTGCTGCAGGATAAATATGAGTCCTGGCGGTATGTCAGCCAGCTGCAGATGCCAACCACGATCATCATCGCCGGCCATGACCGGATCATCCCCAACGACAGCTCCCGGCGTCTGGCCGCTGCATTTCCTGCGGGCGTGGTGTCGGTGATCGAGATTGCCGGAGTGGATCACAACAGCCTGTCGAATTCGCCGGAGTACGTTGCGGCGCTCGCCGGTCGTGACGAACCGGGAAACGATCGGTAGGTCGATCCCGAGGTGTGGGAGTTCGGGGCGGCGCAATGCGCTCCGCATATCGCACCCTACGTCCGGGGTAACGGAACGTAGGGTGTATCAGCCGAAGGCGTAATACACCATCCCCGTGCGGCGGCCCTCCTGCGTGAACACCCTCGCCAACTCAACGCAACAGCAACACCGCGATCGGGCAGGTACGCACGACCTGGGTGGTGGTGCTGCCGACGATGAGGTTGCGGATGCGGGAGTGGCCGTAGGCGCCCATCACCAGCAGGTCGATGGAATGCGTGGCGACCTGTTCGGCAATCACGCTCTCCGGCGCGCCGGGCACGGTGTGCATGCCGGGTGAGAAACCGGCGGCCTGCAGTTGCTCCTGCGCCCACTGCATCGGCTCGGCCTGCGCCTCGGCGGCGTCACCGACCATCAGCACGTCGCACGGCAATCCGCGCAGCAGGGGACTGGCGGCCACCAGCTCGACGCAACGGCGGGTGGTGGCGCTGCCGTCGAACGCGATCATGAAGCGCCGGATCGGTCGCCAGGCGCGCGGGGCCACCAGCACCGGGCGGTTCACGGCACGGATGACGCGCTCCAGGTTGCTGCCAAGGTGACCGCGGGCGAAATCGGCGTTCTCGCCGCGCTTGCCCAGCACGAACAGCCGGACCTCGTCCTCCAGTTCAAGCACGGTGTCGACCAGCACACCATGACGCTGGCGGACGGTGGCTGCGACGCCGTGGGCTTCGGCGATCCCGCGGGCCTGCTCCAGCAGGGTCGTCGCGCGCTGCCGGACGAGGCTGCCGCGCTGTTCGTCCAGCAGCGCCATCTCTTCCAGCAGGCCTTCCTGGGCGCCCAGGTACAGGTTGCCGGTGAGGTCGATGGTCACCAGCGCGGCCTCGCGGTCGATCGCGTGCATCAGTTCCAGCGGCGCCCCGAGCCGGGACGCCGCCCAGCCGGCGTAGGCGGCGACGCTGGTGGCATAACCGGACACGTCGATCGCGGCGAGCACACGGCGCTCGGCAAACGTGGGGGTCTGGCTCATCGCGGTGCCCTCATGTGGTGCGCTCCTCGATCCGATGGTGCCGACCGGGCGCAGGCCCGGTTCGCCCGGTGACCGCCACCGTAGCCCCGTCGCGGCGCAAACGCATCACCGCCTCGCGCGGCGCGCGTGTCCGTCAGCCGCCGCGAGGTTGGCGTCAGGTCACCGGTCGGGAGTCTGCATCCGGTACTGCGCCGGCGGCGTCGCTCCCATCAGGTGGCGGACGAAGTAGTCCCAGCGACGGCGAGTCATGTAGTTGGTGTCCGCGCCGAAGCCGTGGCGGGCGTTGGGGAACAGCAGCAGGTCGAAATCCTTGTTCGCCTTGATCAGCGCGTCCACCACCAGCAGCGTGTTCGACGGCGGCACGTTGTCATCCATCATGCCGTGCGCGAGCAGCAGCTTGCCCTGCAGGTTGGCGGCGCGGTTCTGGTTGGCCTGGGCGTCGTAGTTGCTGCTGCCGTCGGAGTTGGTGCCGCTCTTATCGACAATTTCCAGCCCCTGCCATTTCTCCGCCCAGTCGTCCTCGTAGTTGCGGTTGTCGTGGTTGCCGGCCTGGGCGATGCCGACCTTGTAGAAGTCCGGGTAGCTGAACATCGCGTCCACGGTGGCGTAGCCGCCGCCGGAGTGGCCCCAGACGCCGACGCGGTCGA
Source organism: Lysobacter sp. (assembly GCA_035759805.1). GTDB lineage: Bacteria > Pseudomonadota > Gammaproteobacteria > Xanthomonadales > Xanthomonadaceae > Novilysobacter. Next base: position 11,375 of record DASTUE010000018.1, read on the forward strand.
GGTCGATCCACGGGTGGCGCGCGGCGAGCTCGCGCAGGCCGGCGACCTGGTCGGGCAGGGTGTTGTCGCCGATGTCGCCGCCGAACGCATCGTGGAACGACTTGGAACGCCACGGCGTGCCCATGCCGTCGATGGCTATCACTACAAAACCCAGTTCCGCCAGCGCCTGGTGGTCGTTGCGCGCGGCCGAGAAGCTGCGGCCACGCACCGAGCCGGTCTGCGGGCCGGGGTAGATGTAGTTCACCACCGGGTACTTGCGCGCCTCGTCGAGGTCGGTCGGGGTGAACATCAGCCCGTACAGCGTGGTCTTGCCGTCGCGGGCGGTCACCGTGATCGGAGTCGGCGGCACCCAGCCGGTGGCGCGCAGGCGGCGGTCGTCGGCGCGGGCGATCCCGGCGACCGTGCTGCCGTCGTCGCTGCGGCGCAGCACGGTCACCGGCGGCGTGGTCGGGGTCGAATACGCATCGACAAAATAGGTGCCGTCGGGCGACAGGCTGATGCTGTGGTCGGCGTCTTCCGGGGTCAGCAGCTGCGGCGTGCCGCCGTCGAAACCGACCTTGTAGAAGTGCTGGTGGTACGGGTCGCGACCGGGCTCCATGCCGACGCCGCGGAACCAGATCGTACGGCTGGCGGGATCGACCTTCAGCACCTGGGTGACGTTGCCCTCGCCGGTCGTAATGGCGTGCTTGAGCTTGCCGGTGGCCAGGTCGTACAGGTAGAGGTCGCCCCAGTTGGCGCGCTCGGAGAACCAGATGAACTCGTTGCTGGCCGGCAGGTAGTGCCAGTTGACCTTGCCGTTGCCACTCTCGAAATAGGTCGGCACGTGCTCGTGGTAGACCTCGCGCACGGTGCCGGTGGCGGCATCGGCGACGCGCAGCCAGGTGTCCTTGTGGTCGCGCGAGGTGGAGGCGAACGCGAGCGTCCGGCCGTCCGGCGCCCACTGCACGTCCTCCCAGCCGCCGTCGCAGCTGATGTCGTCGCACAGGGTCGAACGGTGCTGGTCGGGCGGCATCCGCAGGCGGGTGGTGGTGCCTGTCGCGACGTCGAGGATCACGCGCTCGATCATGGTGACGTGCTCGTCGCCGGCGAACGGGTACTTCCAGCGCTCGACCTTCGGCGCGCCGACATTGGTGCCGACCAGCACCATCTCGCTGGTCCGGCGCTGGTCCTGCTGGAAGGTCGCGATCTTCGACGAATCGGGCGACCACACCAGGATCGCGCGGTCGCTGTGGGTCCAGCCGGCGTTGTCGGTGGCGTAGCCGTAGTCGGTCGCGCCGTCGGTGGTCAGTCGGGTTTCTGTACCGGAGGCGACGTCGCGCACCCACAGGTTCCAGTCGCGGATGAAGGCGGCCAGCTTTCCATCGGGCGACACAACGACCGGCTCGTTGCCCGATGCGTTGGTGCTGACAACGACGCAACCCAACTTGCCCTGCAGGTCGCATCGGTACTGCTGCTTGTCGAAGGTGATGTCGAGGCGTCCGTCCGCAGCGGGCTGGATCCCGGTCACCGCCAGCTTGCTCGCGTCGAGCTTCTTGCCGGTGGCCTTGGCCAGCGCGGCCGCGAGCTGGACGCGGTCGAACGCGTCGCCGATCGCGCCGGTGGCGGCTTCGACCCGGCGGAAATGGTCGCCATCGGCGTCGTGGTCGCGGAACCAGAAATGGCCGTCGTCCTGCCACGTGACCGTGTTGACCGCGTGGTCGAGCAACGGGGTGGTGTTGTAGCCCATGAACGCTTCGGCGCGCGCGTAGTCATCGGCGGTCAGCACCCGGGCCGCGTCCTGCGCCGCGAGCGGCAGCGCCGCCGTCGCCAGCAACCCGCCCACCAGTGCGCCGCACAGACGCGCCCTGCCGTTGATCACACCCATGGTTCACCCCTGTTGTTCGGTTGCAGCCGGTCGACTGGAAACGCGTCACCGACGATGGCCGTGCGGCGCGAGGGGTAAACCTTAAACGGAACCGCGATGGCCCGCTTGGCGGCACGTGTGGTCTTTGCGTGTCCGGGGCCGAAGCCGCTCCCGGCTCAGGTGACCCGGTCCAGCATCCGGCGGTGGCCGATCAGGCGGGCCCAGCGGGTGCCCAGATCCGACCAGCAGACGTAGCCGGCTTCGCCGGCGAGCCGCAGCAGGGTGCGGGGGCCGAGTTGCAGCCGCGGTTCGGCGGCGCACAGCTCGGCATCGAAACCGAGCTGGCGGGCGAACAGGGCGCAACGGGCCAGGTGGTAACGGCTGCTCAGCAGGGTGACCTGCAGGTGCGCGTGCCCGACCTCGTGCCGGCCTGCGGTCATTGCCACCGCAGGCGTCGGCATCGCCGTCATTGCCACCTTTTCGGCGAATGACTCTCCGTCCACGACGGGCCGGCCGAGCAGGCCGCGGGCGTTGCGGAGGTTCTGCATGGTGTCGCGCGAGCGGGCTTCCAGTTGCAGCGGCACCTCGTCCGTCCAGCCGCGGGCAAGCAGGCCGTCGCGGGCGAGTGCGGCTTCGGTCGGTTCGCCGGGTGCGCCGCCGCCCAGCAACACCACGCGGGACGGGGTGCGTTCGCGCCAGAGGGAAACGGCGCGATCCAGCCGCGCCTCGAAATCGCGATCGATCCGGCCGGCCGGTGCGTGCTTGCCG
>DASTUE010000019.1:0-10019 GCA_035759805.1 Lysobacter sp.
CAGGCGCAGGTCGGTGGTGACCACGGCCGGCAGGTCGATTTCCAGCGTTTCCAGACCGGCATCCACTTCGCGGGTCACGGTGGCCTTGCCGTCGGCGATCTCGAGCTTGGAGGCAAAGGTCGCCTGCGGGCGGCCCCACAGGGTGGCGAGCATCTGGCCGGTCTGGCTGGCGTCGTCGTCGATCGCCTGCTTGCCGAGGATCACCAGGTCCGGCTGTTCCTTCTCGATCAGCTTGAGGAAGGTGCGCGCGGCGGTCAGCGACTGGATCGACTGGCCGGCGTCGGTGACCACGTGGATCGCGCGGTTCGCGCCCATCGCCAGGCCGTTGCGCAGGTGTGCCTGGGCGTCGGCGGGGGCGATCGTGGCGACGATGACCTCGGTCGCGATGCCCTTGTCGCGCAGGCGCAGGGCTTCTTCCAGCGCGATTTCATCGAACGGGTTGGCCGACAGCTTGACGCCGTCGGTGACCACGCCCGAGCCATCGGGTTTGACCTGGATGCGGACGTTGAAGTCCACCACGCGCTTGTAGCCGACTAGGATTTTCATCGTTGTGGGGGTTCCTTGATGAAGGCGCGGCCGACCGTCACAAGACGATACCCGGGCCGAAAGACCGCCATTCTAGCCGAGCAGGGCCGGCATCGCAGGGGAACTCGCGCGGAGTGGGCTATTCTCCGTCGCACCTGTTTCATGTGGAATCGACATGCTCCATCCCGTCGTACTCAGTGGTGGCAGCGGAACCCGGTTGTGGCCGTTGTCGCGGCAGAACCAGCCCAAGCAGTTCCTGTCGTTGATCGGCGACCGGTCGCTGTACCAGGAGACGATCCTGCGCGCGAACGGCCTGCCGGACGTGCAGCCGCCGGTCACGGTGTGCAGCCAGTTGCACCGGTTCATGGTCGGCGAGCAGTTGCAGGCGATCGGGGTGGTCAGTGGCGGCATCGTGCTGGAGCCGGTCGCGCGCAACACCGCGCCGGCAATCGCGCTGGCGGCCTTGCACGCGCTGACCGCTGATCCGGACGCGACCCTGCTGGTGATGCCGGCCGATCACCTGATCGAGGACGAGGCGGCGTTCCGCATCGCGGTCGCGCACGCGCTTGAGCTGGCGCAGCAGGACTGGCTGGTGGCGTTCGGCATCACGCCGGATTATGCGGAGACCGGGTACGGCTACATCCTGCGTGGCGAGGCCTTGGGCGAAGGCGGTTTCCGGATTGAACGGTTCGTCGAGAAGCCCGACCTGGCGACCGCCGAGCGTTACGTCTCCGAAGGCAGCTACGCGTGGAACTCCGGCATGTTCCTGTTCCGTGCACAGCGTTATCTGGATGAGCTCGGCCGTCATGCGCCGGCGATCCTGGAAGCGGCGCGCCAGGCCTGGGCGACGGCGGCATCCGACCTCGACTTCATCCGTATCGACGAGGTGGCTTTCGCGGCCAGTCCGGACGACTCGATCGACTATGCCGTGATGGAGAAGACCGATCGCGCCGCGGTGGTGCCGGTGAGTTGCGGCTGGAGCGATATCGGTTCCTGGTCGTCGTTGTGGTCGGTCGCCCAGCACGATGCGGACGGAAACCGCCACGAAGGCGACGTGATCTCGGTGGACACCACCGGCAGCCTGGTGCGCGCCTCCGAGCGCCGGCTGGTCGCGACGATCGGCGTCGACGACCTGGTCATCATCGACACACCCGATGCGGTGCTGGTCGCGCGCAAGGACCGCGTGCAGGACGTCAAGCAGGTGGTCGACCGGCTCAAGGCAGCCGGCCGCAGCGAGCACCTGTTCCACCGCAAGGTGTATCGGCCGTGGGGCAGCTATGACGCGATCGGGGTCGGCGAGCGGTTCCAGGTCAAGCGCATCGTGGTCAAGCCCGGCGCGGCGCTGAGCCTGCAGAAGCATCAGCACCGCGCCGAGCACTGGGTGGTCGTGTCGGGCGTGGCCGAGGTGACCTGTGGCGAGCGCGTGTTCGATCTGCACGAGAACGAGAGCACGTTCATCCCGCTGGGCAGCGTGCACCGTCTGCGCAACCGCGGCACCGAGCCGGTCGAGTTGATCGAGGTGCAGTCGGGCGGTTACCTGGGCGAGGACGACATCGTTCGGCTGGAGGATGTGTACGGTCGCTCGTGATCGGGGATTCCTGAGCCGGAAGGCCCGGCCGCCGGGGCGTCCGCATCAGGCAGAATAGGCGCCCGCTCCATTCAAGCCCGGTCCGCCCATGCGTCTGTCGCAGTTTCACCTCCACACCAGCAAGGAAGTCCCCGCCGAAGCCGAAATCATCAGCCACAAACTGATGCTCAAGGCCGGGATGATCCGCAAACTCGCCTCCGGCCTGTACACCTGGACGCCACTGGGCCTGCGCGTACTGCGCAAGGTCGAGCGCGTGGTGCGCGAAGAAATGGACGCGGCCGGCGCGATCGAGATGCTGATGCCGTCGGTGCAGCCGCGCGAATTGTGGGAAGAGACCGGGCGCTGGGAGAAGTTCGGCGGCCAGCTGTTGAAGATCCAGGACCGCAAGGACGCCTGGTATTGCTACGGTCCGACGCACGAAGAAGTCATCACCGACTTCGCCCGCAACGAACTGGCCAGTTACAAGCAGCTGCCGGTGACCTTCTACCAGATCCAGACCAAGTTCCGCGACGAGATCCGGCCGCGTTTCGGGGTGATGCGCGCGCGCGAATTCCTGATGAAGGATGCGTATTCGTTCCATCTGGATGACGCTGATCTCGACCGCCAGTACCGGGTCATGTACGACGCCTACGGCCGCATATTCACCCGGCTGGGACTGCGGTTCCGCGCGGTATTCGCCGACACCGGCGCGATCGGTGGCAGCGCCTCGCACGAGTTCCACGTGCTGGCCGATTCGGGCGAGGACGCCATAGCGTTCTCGGACAGCTCCGATTACGCCGCCAATACCGAATTGGCCGAAGCGCTGGCCCCGGCGGGCCGTGCAGCGGCGACGCAGGCCATGCACAAGGTTGAAACGCCGTACCAGCGCACCTGCGAAGCGGTCGCCGAGTTGCTGCAGATTCCGCTGGATCGCACCGTCAAATCGATTGCCCTGATCGGCGAGCAGGGTTTCGTTTTGGCGCTGGTGCGTGGCGATCACACGACCAACGAGATCAAGCTGGCGAAACTGCCCGGCCTGGGCGATTACCGCATGGCGACCGAAGCGGAGATCCTGGAGACCCTCGGCAGCGAGCCGGGTTTCCTCGGCCCGGTCGGTCCGCGCAACGACATCCAGGTGATTGCCGACCGCAGTGTCGCCGCGATGGCCGACTTCGTGGTCGGCGCGAATGAAAAGGGATTCCACCTGGTGGGCGTCAATTGGGGGCGCGATTTGCCGGAACCCGCCCTGGTGGCCGATATCCGCAACGTGGTCGCGGGTGATCCCTCGCCGGACGGAGCGGGCACATTGGACATTACCCGCGGCATCGAGGTCGGCCATATCTTCCAGTTGGGTCGCAATTACGCCCAGGCGATGGGATGCACCGTGCAGGACGCCAACGGCAAGGCTGCCACGCCGACCATGGGGTGCTACGGCATCGGGGTGTCGCGCATCGTCGCCGCGGCGATCGAGCAGAACCACGACGACAACGGCATCACCTGGCCGGAGGCGATGGCGCCGTGGCAGGCGGTGGTGTGCGTCATCAACCCGAAGAAGGATCCCGCCGTTGCGGAAGCGGCCGACGCGTTGTACCGGCAGCTCAATACGGCGGGCATCGAAACCGCGCTCGACGACCGCGGTCTGCGCCCGGGTTCGATGTTTGCCGATATCGAACTGGTCGGCATTCCGCACCGCATCGTGGTATCCGAGCGCGGCCTCGCGGCCGGTACGTTCGAATACCGTCGGCGTCGTGCGGACGAATATGAAAACCTCGACCAGGTCACATTGTTTGCCCGGCTGGGCGTCAAATAACCGGCGGATTGAATGACCGGCTTGAATGGTCCGCCGATAAACCGCCATTGACCTGAACCGGTCAATTGAATCGTTATCGGTTGCATTTACTAATGCCGATGGCGGGATTACCATTGCGCCGCAGGCAACCGCCTGGAACAAGTAACCCCACTGCTGGAGGTCCCATGTCGATCAATATCGATTCACTGTCCGCGAAAGAACTCGCCACGCTGATCAGCAAGGCGAAGAAGCGCAAGACCACCCTCGCCAAGCGCAAGCCGATAACCCAGGTCCGCAAGCGGCTGAACCAGCTGGCCAAAACCGAGGGTTACACCATTGCCGAATTGTTCGGTACCGGTGCGGGCACCGGAGCGGATACGGCGGTTCGCGCACCGCGCACCGTGGCCAAAAAAGCGCGCAAGTCGCTGGGCAAGGTGGCGCCGAAGTATCGCAACCCCAACAACCCGGGCGAGACGTGGACCGGCCGTGGCCGTCAGCCGCTGTGGCTGACCGCATTCACCGATGCCGGGCGCAGCCGGGACGAGTTCCTGATCAACCCGGAATCCACCCCGGCCGGGTAATGCGCCGGTAACCCGACAGACCGGTCAATGCCGGTCGCATGAAAATGCCGGCCTTCCGCCGGCGTTTTCATTTGTGGCATTGCGGCATGCGGTTTTGGTGCGGTTGTTCGCGGTCGACCCGGTCACAGGTTTTGCCGGGTCGGCAGCAGCAGGTTGCCGAACAGCAGGCCGGCGACCACGGCCAGCAGGATATTCATCACGGTCAGCAGTCCTTGTTGCCCCACGCCCATGTCCTGCTGCTGGATCACATCCATCAATCCGCGCAGGCTCGCGCTGCCGGGCAGCAGCAGGATGATGCCCGGCACCCGCACGAGTGTCCCGGGGCGGTGGAACCAGCGCGCATAGGCATTGCCTGCCGCCGTCATCACCAGGGCGGCGAGGAATATCCCGGCCGGGCTGCCCCAGGCGAGCCCGCCAAAACGTGAAATCAGATAACCGCTGGCGGCCGCCAGCATCACCAGCGGGTAATCGCGCATCCGCGAGCGGAACAGCACCGCGAACGACAGCGATGCCGCGACCAGCGCGACCCATTCCACCCAGTCGGGCTGCGGGCGCCAGGCCCGTACCGCCGGCTCCAGTCCCAACATGCGGGCGATATACAGCGCGATCACCGTGCCCAGCGCGAGCTTCAGGACCGTGGTGAGCGCACCGGCCAGTCGCGCGGTGCCCGACACCAGGTGCTGGCTGGTCAGTTCATTCATCGCATTGGTCAGCGACAGGCCGGGCAGCAGCACGATCAGCGAGGCGATGATCACGGTGTTCTGGTTCAGCGGCGCGATGAAGTTGGAAACCAGTACCGCGATGATCGTCGCGACCATCGCCAGCAGCGCATCGGACGCCTCGCGCAAACGCGGCCGCGAGGCGGCCAGCTGGGCGAGCAGGCCGATCAGCACGCCGTTGAATCCCGCCACCGCGATGTCCAGCCACGGCAGCCGCAGCAAGCCGCCGACGGCGGCGGCCACCAGCCCGAAGGCGAGTACCTCCATCGTCCGGTCCTGCCAGCGCGACGGGTGGTCGAGGGCGTTCATGGCCTTGAACGCGGCGGCCAGGTCCAGGTCGCCGGCGATCAGGGCCTCGGCGATGCGGTCGGTTTCCGCCAGGCGGTGCAGGTCGGTATCGCCGGGCGGCAGCCGGATCACCCGGGTGACATCGCTGGCGCCGGCCAGCCGCTGCGGATCGCTGAACGACAGGATCAGCGCGGTCGGGCTGACCCACGGCTCGCATTCCAGCCGCAGTCGTTCGGCGACCGACAGCAGCGCGCCTTCCAGCCGCTGCGCCGTGGTGCCGTAGACATGCAGGCGTTCCGCCAGCTCGACCATGAAGGCGATGCGGTCCGGATAGCTGGCGTTGCTGAGTGGGATGGCGGGGGTGGCAGAGAGGGGAGTCATCGGCAGCGGGCTCGTCATCGGGCTAGCATCGCATGGCGAAGTGACCGGCCAGCATTGTGCGGACACCTGTGTCGCCTGCCCACCAACGTAACGCGCATGTATCCTCGCGGGACGCCATGACAGCGCCTGCCACTCCGCCGCCGAGTATCGATACCGACGACCGCGAGCCCGGTCGCCTGCGGTTGGCGGGCCAGTGGACGTTGGAGAAGGCCGGCGAAATCAGCGCCTGTCTGGGCGGCGCGCCGGCGGAGGCGACCACCGTCGATGCCAGTGGCGTGCAGCGGCTCGACTCGCTCGGCGTGTTGCAGCTGCTGCGCTTCGCCGACCGGCGTCAGCTCGACTTCTCCGCTTTCACGTTTCATCCCGACCATCGGGCCCTGGTCGCGGCGATCGACGATGTCGCCGACGACCGTCCACAGACGCGCCGCGAGTTCGGCGTCCACGAGGCGCTGGCGCGCCTGGGCCGCGCAGTCACCAACAACTGGCGGGAGCTGCGCAACCTGCTCGGCTTCTTCGGCGAGGTGCTGGTCAAGCTGTTGCGGATGCTCCGGCAGCCGGCCAGGTTCCGCCCGACCGCGACCGTCTTCCACATGGAGCAGGTCGGACTGGACGCGGTGCCGCTGGTGGCCTTGCTGTGTTTCCTGGTCGGTGCGGTGGTGGCCTTCCTGGGCGCGAACGTGCTGCGCGATTTCGGCGCGACGATCTTCGTGGTCGAGCTGGTCAGCATCGCGTTCCTGCGCGAATTCGCCGTGCTGCTGACAGCGATCATCCTCGCCGGCCGCACCGCCAGCGCGTTCACCGCCCAGATCGGCGCGATGGTCAGCCGCGAGGAGGTCGATGCGATGCGCACCCTCGGTCTGGATCCGGTCGACCTGCTGGTGATCCCGCGCGTGCTGGCCCTGCTGGTGACGCTGCCGCTGCTGACCTTCGTGGCGATGATGGCGGGCCTGCTGGGCGGCTTGACGGTCGGCGCCTACAGCCTGGAGATCCCGCCGCAGCAGTACCTGGCGCGGATGCAGGACACGATGGAGCTGCGTCATCTGTGGGTCGGGCTGGGCAAGGCGCCGGTGTTCGCGCTGGTGATCAGCCTGATCGGTTGCCTGGAAGGGCTGCAGGTGCAGGGCACGGCGCAATCGCTGGGCGAGCGCACCACGTCCAGCGTGGTGCAGGCGATCTCGCTGGTGATCGTGCTGGATGCGTTTTTCGCGATCTGGCTGATGGAGATGGGCTGGTGAGCGGCGTCGACGGCGGTGTCGAGTCGGGCATCAAGCCCGTCATCCGCGTGCGTGGACTGGTCAACCGCTTCGGCACGCAGGTCGTGCACGACGGGCTCGATCTGGACGTGATGCCGGGCGAGATCCTCGGCGTGGTCGGCGGCTCGGGCACCGGCAAGTCGGTATTGATGCGCTCGATCCTCGGCCTGCGCCGACCCAACGAAGGCAGCATCGAGGTGCTGGGCGTCGATGCGCGCAGCGAGGATGAGCAGGTCCGCCGCCACATCGAGCAGAACACCGGCGTGCTGTTCCAGGATGGCGCGCTGTTCTCGTCGCTGACGGTCGGCGAGAACGTGCAGGTGCCGCTGAAGGAATACCACCGGGACCTGCCGGACTCGCTGCTGTACGAGCTGGCGCTGCTGAAGGTCAAGCTGTCCGGCCTGCCGGCGGAGGCGATCGACAAGCTGCCGGCGGAGCTGTCCGGTGGCATGCGCAAGCGCGCCGGAGTGGCGCGTGCGCTGGCGCTGGACCCGCCGCTGCTGTTCCTCGACGAGCCCACCGCCGGGCTGGACCCGATCGGCGCGGCCGCGTTCGACCGCCTGATCCGCACCTTGCAGCAGGCGCTGGGACTGACCGTGTTCCTGATCACCCACGACCTCGACACGCTCTACGCCATCTGCGACCGGATCGCCGTGCTGGCCGACCGCAAGGTCGTCGCCTGTGCCCCGGTCGCGGAGATCGAACGACTCGAACACCCCTGGGTGCGCGACTATTTCCACGGCCCCCGTGCCCGCGCTGCGCAGACCGCGCATGCCGCGACCGGCCGGCTCAACGAGGCAAGCAACTGATGGAAACCAAGGCCAACTACGTCCTGATCGGTGTGTTCACGATCCTGGTGACGCTGTTCCTGCTGATGTTCGCGTTGTGGGCGGCGAAGTACTCCTCCGACAAGAGCTGGCAGCACTACCGGGTGGTGTTCAACGAGCCGGTGACCGGCATGAGCGAAGGCAGCAGCGTGCAGTACAACGGCATCTCGGTCGGCTCGGTGGAGCGGCTGAGCCTGGCCCCGAACGACCCGCGGCGTGTGATCGCGCTGTTGAAGGTGCAGGCCAGCGCACCGGTCAAGACCGATACCCGCGCCAAGATGTCGATGACCAGCATCACCGGCAGCCCGATCATCCAGCTTACCGGCGGCGAGCCGGCCAGCCCGCGGCTGGTCGACGTGGACAAGCGCGAGGTGCCGGTCATCCAGACCGAGCCGTCGGCGTTGCAGAACATCGCCGACACCGCCAATCGGCTGGTCGCGCGCATGGACGAATTGCTCAGCGAGCAGAACGTGCAGCGGGTGGCGCAGACGCTGGAGAACATCGAGACGCTGACCGGCGCGGTCGCCGGCCAGCACGACGACCTGCGCGCGCTGATCGTCAACGCGCGCAAATCCAGCGAACAGCTCGAAGCGACCCTGACCACCGCCAACCGCGCGATGGAGGGCTTCGACCGCGAACTGGTAGACAAGCTGCCAGGCCTGATCGCGCGGCTCGACAGCACGCTCGCGCGGCTGGATTCGGCCGCCGCCGGTGCGGACGGCATCCTCAACGAGAACCGCGCCGCGATCAACAGCTTCGCCAACGACGGCCTGTCCCAGCTCGGCCCGACCCTGGGCGAGCTGCGCGCGCTGGTGCGCGACCTGCGCCGGATGAGCGACCGGCTGGACAACAATCCGACCCGCTACCTGCTCGGCCGCGATGCGCCGAAGGAGTTTGAACCCGAATGAATACGACCGGATCCCGTTGGTCCCAGTGGCTTCGATCCGCCTGGTCGCGCAGCGGAATCCTGCGCGCTCCCGTGGCCCGTCCGGCAGCGGCGCCGTCCGGGAAGTCGGTGGCTGCATCCAGGCGTAACCATCCCCGCTCCTCCATCGGTGGCAAACGCGGACTGGCGATGCTGGCGGGTCTTGCCGGGGTGCTGCTTCTGGCCGGCTGCTCGATCCTCGGCGCTGGCAACGCACGCGAGCGCTCGACCATCTACGACCTGGATCCGCACGTGGCCACCGACCCGTCCTGGCCCCGTGTCGACTGGCAGATGTCGCTGCCCAGTGCGACCGCATCGCGGATCACCGACAGCCTGCGCATCGCGGTGCGGCCGACGCCGAACGAGTTGCAGGTCTACAAGGGCGCCGTCTGGTCCAGGTCTCCGACCGACATGGTCGAGGCCGCGATCCTGCGCACGCTGGAAGACTCGGGCAGGATCGCCGCCGTCGCCCGCCAGGGCAGCGGCATCAGCGCCGAGTACAAACTGGTCCTGGACCTGCGCCGGTTCGAGTCCGCCTATACCGCGGCGGACATGCCCCCGACCGTGCGGATCGAACTCAACGCCAAACTGCTGCGCAGCGCCGACCAACAGGTTGTCGCATCACGCACCTTCCTGCAGGAAAATCCTGCGGCCAGCGCCGGGATCGACGACGTGGTCGCGGCTTTCGAGCAGGCCCTGCAGGCGGTCACCGGTGAACTGGTCGGCTGGGTATTGAACAGTGGCAGCCGGAAAGGTCGCGCGGATTGAAGGCCGTCCGTACCAGGTCGGCCGCGGTTTCGAATTGCGCTTCCTGGCGATGCGGGATTGATGCGATCCAACGTCACCCAGGCCGTGACGACGCAGCGCCTCGAACGTCACGTCGGCTTGTCATCCGGCGAGTCGGTGGGCGTGATATCGGCGGAGGCAAAGCCGGGAAGCGGTAAGCTGCGCGCTATGCTTTTCTTCCGAAATTCCCCTCGAAAAATCAGGAACGCGCTGTTCCATGCCTTGCGATTCGCCTTCCGGCTCGTGCCGATGCGCGAAGGTTCGCGCGATCGCTTGCGACAATGGTTCCTGCAACGTTTCTCGGCCATCCGTCCTAGCGCGGCACAAGGCCGACTGCCGGCAGCCGGGCATGTGCGTCGTGCCCGTATCGCTGCCGGC
>DASTUE010000020.1:0-39994 GCA_035759805.1 Lysobacter sp.
GGCCATGTCGAGCGCGAGCACGCCGCGGCAGGCGCCGTCGGCGTCCATGATCAGGTCGAGCGCGACGTACTCGATGAAAAACTGCGCGTCGTGCGCGAGCGATTGCTGGTACAGCGGGTGCAGGATCGCGTGGCCGGTGCGGTCGGCCGCGGCGCAGGTGCGCTGTGCCGGCGGACCTTCGCCGAAGCGCGTCGTCATGCCGCCGAACGGGCGCTGGTAGATCCGCCCGTCCTCGGTGCGCGAGAACGGCACGCCATAGTGCTCCAGCTCGATGATTGCGGGAATCGCCTCGCGGCACATGTACTCGATCGCGTCCTGGTCGCCCAGCCAGTCCGAGCCCTTGACGGTGTCGTAGAAGTGGTAGCGCCAGTCGTCCTCACCCATGTTGCCCAGCGCGGCGGCGACGCCACCCTGCGCGGCGACGGTGTGCGAACGGGTCGGGAATACCTTGGTGATGCAGGCCGTCTTCAAACCCTTCTGGGCGAGACCGAAGGTGGCGCGCAGACCGGCGCCGCCGGCCCCCACCACGACCATGTCGAATTTGTGTTCCTGGATCTTGTAAGCCTGCACGTCAGCCCCCGAGCGCAATGCGAATGACCGCGAACACGCTGGCGAGAGCCGCGAGCACGCAGATGAAGATGACCGCAAGCTGCGAGGTGACCGCCAGCCATGGGGTATGCACGTAATCCTCGATCACCACCTGCATGCCCAGCTTGGCGTGCCAGAACGAGGCGATCAGGAACGCGATCAGCAGCACCGCATTGAACGGCGCAGCCACGCTGGCGCGGACGCTGGCGTAGTCGCTGCCGACCAGCGACAGCAGCAGAAAGACCACGTAGATCGACAGGAACACCAGTGCGACCGCGGTGATCCGCTGGATGATGAAGTGATGGGTGCCGTCCTTCGCCGAACCCAGGCCGCGCGCACGCTTGAGCGGATTACGCAGGTAGCCCTGTGGATTTTTGCTGCTCATGCACCACCCCACTGCTGCATGGCCGCGAACCAGATCAGCGCGGTGACCACCAGGCTGACGATGATCGTGGTCCAGCTGTTGCGGACGAAATCCTTGATCTGGAATGCCCAACCCGCGTCCTGGATCAGGTGGCGGATGCCATTGACCAGGTGGTAGGCCAGCGCCCAGCTCCAGCCAAACAGGATCACGAAGCCCGGCACGGAGCGGATGCAGTCACTGAAGTCGGCCCACTGCGCCGGGCCGGCCGCAAGCGCGACCAGACCCCAGACGAACAACAGGCTGCCCAGGGCAAGCACGATGCCGCTGGCACGATGCAGGATCGAGGTGACCATCTGGACTTGCCAGCGGTAAACCTGGATATGCGGGGATATGGGACGTTGGCTGGCCATGGGCAACGGCGCTCTCTGGGCTGGGCGGCAGGGCCGCGTGGCGAAAATCCGGCGTCCGGGGACGAGGGTCTGTGTGATGCGTTACGGCGGGATGCGGCGTCGGTGTGCGACGTCAGAAATCGATGCAGCGACCGTTCTTTTCCCAGTCGCCGTAGCGCGTGGGATCGGGCCCGTCACGGCCTCCGTACTCGGGCAGCGGCGACGGCGCGTCGGTGGTCTCCGGACTCGACGGAACGGGCGTCACGGAGGACACCTCCGAATCGGTCTGGGAAGGGGTTTGGCCTATCATCACGGGGTCCAAGCTTAGTTCCCGCCCCCATGTCTGACAAGTCGCAACCCGCTGCTGGCCCGTTTTTTGCGTTGCCCGGCCACCGTGTCCTCGCCTTCCAGGGACGCGATGCGATCGCGTTCGCCCAGGCCCAATTCATGAACGATGTCGCTGCGCTCGATGCCGGGCAGTGGCAGTGGAATGGCTGGCTGACGCCGAAGGGGCGCGTGATCGCCCTGTTCGCGCTGCTCCGGCGGGACGAGGAAACCCTGTGGCTGCTGCTGCCCGATGCCGATCCCGAAACGCTCGCCGCCCGCCTGCGCGGGTTCCTGTTCCGCAGCAAGGTGACGATCGCCGTGCGTGACGACCTGCAGATCAGCGGGCAGTTCGTGCACCCCGTGACGGCAGCGGACAGCGCGGCCGGCAACCCGGAAAGCAATCGGATCATGCTCGCCGCCGACGGCTCGGTCGAACTGGACATGGGCGGCGAAAACGCATCACGCCAGCTGCGTATCTCCCCCGCGATGGATGCCGCTGTCGACCAGGCTGCCGCCGCGCAATGGCAACTGGCCGACCTCGAACACGGCCTGCCGCGGCTGGACGCCTCGCAGGTCGAGCAGTGGACGCCGCAACAGCTGTCGCTGGAGCGACTGCACGGTTTCAGCATCAAGAAAGGCTGCTACCCGGGGCAGGAAATCGTCGCGCGCACGCATTTCCTCGGCAAGGCCAAGCGCGGGCTGGCCTTGCTGGAAGCGGATGCCCTGGTCGCGACCGGCGCGGATGTCATCGCCGCCGATGCCACCCTCGGCCGCATCGTGGCCAGTGCGAGTGCCGGCGATCGCCATGTCGCGCTGGCGGTGCTGCCGCTGGAGCACGATGCCGCCGCGCTGAGCGTTGACGGCCAGCCGGTGCGCGAGGCCAGCTTGAAGGACGGGTTGGCTCGCTGAGCCGGTCCGGCCCGCCAGTGTGAAGCGAGCGCACCGGGCCGGCGACCCGGCGCGCCGGCTTCATCAGGTCGGGCTGGCGGCCAGCCGGTCGGCGGCGACGACAATGTCCTCTTCGCCGGGAATGACGAGGAATGCGGCGCCCGCCAACGGGGTGTAGGTGTCCACGCCCACGACCCGCTGCAACGGGACGGAGCCGAGGCCGCCTTCGGCCAGCGCGGTGATCACGCCCTCGCCCACGCCGGCGCTGCGGCGGCCCTCGTCGACGACGAGGATCCGTTTTGCATGGCGCGCCTGTTCCACGATGTAGGCGTCGTTGAGCGGCACCAGCCAGCGCAGGTCGACGACCTTCACCGGCCACCCGTGGGTCTGCCGGATCTTGCGCGCGGCGCGCAGGCTCATCGGCACGCCGTTGCCGTAGGTGAACACGACCAGCTCATCGCCGTCGCTGCCGGGAGCGCCGTCATCGGCGTACACCCGGCCCTCGCCCAGCGTCATCGCCTCGCCCGGCGCGGGATAGGTCGTCAGCCAGCCACCGTCGCCCGCCTCGTGCAGGTCCTTGGCCATGTACAGCGCGATCGGCTCGAGGAACACACTGACGCGTCCGTCGACCTTGGCCAGCGCGGTCAGGGTCCGCAGCATGGTCACCGCGTCGTCGCCCCGCGACGGGCAGCCGACCACCAGTCCGGGGATGTCGCGCAGCGCGGTGATCGAGTTGTCGTTGTGGAAGTGGCCGCCGAAGCCGCGCTGGTAGCCCAGTCCGGCGATACGCACCACCATCGGGTTGGCGTACTGGTTGTTGCTGAAGAACTGCAGGCTGGCCGCCTCGCCGCGGATCTGGTCGCAGGCGTTGTGGAAGTACGCCAGGTACTGGATCTCCGGGATCGGCAGCATGCCGACGTTCGCGAACCCCTGCGCCATGCCGAGGATCATCGTCTCGTCGAGCAGGGTGTTGAACACGCGGCGCGGACCGAACGCCTTCTGCAGGCCCTTGGTCACGGTGTAGACGCCGCCCTTCTGCGCCACGTCCTCGCCGAACAGCAGGGACTCGGGGTACTTCGCGAAAGTGTCGTGCAACGCGTGGTTGATCTGGATCGCCAGGTGGCGCGGCGGCTGGTTCTCGGGCAGCTTCGCCTCCCCGCCGAACACTTCCAGCCGACGTTGGCCGAAGTCGGCGCGCTCCGCCTCGGCCATCACCTTGCCCGGCGAATACGGCGCAAGCGGCGCGATGACTTCCGCCAGCGAGTCCAGCTTGGGTCGACGATCGGCTTCCTCGGCGGCGGCGAAACAGCGCCGGCGGGTGCTCTCGTACAGCGCGAGCACCTCGTCCTTCGACATCAGGCCGGACTCCAGCGCGATCGCGGCCGAACGCAGCAACGGGTCGGTCGCCTCCACCGCGCACAGCTCTTCCAGCGAACGCCATTCAATCTCGAAGTCGGTGCCGGCGTGGCCCATGATCCGGGTCGTGCGCAGGTGCAGGAAGGTCGGCCGGCGGGTCGTGCGGCAATGCTCGACCGCGCGCTGGACGTCGGCATAGCCGGTCGCGAGATCCAACCCATCGGCGGCGAAATAGTCCAGGTCCGGCCGCCGCGAGAAATTCTGCGCGATCCAGCCATTGGGGGTCTTCACCGAGATGCCGATGCCGTTGTCCTCGCAGACGAACAGCACCGGCGCCGGCAGCTTCTGGTACGCCGTCCACGCCGCGGCGTTGAACGCGGTCTGCGCGGTGGCATGGTTGCTGGAGGCGTCGCCGAACGAGCAGATCGTGATGCTGTCGTCGGGAATCGGCAGCGCATGGCCGAGCCGCTTGCCGGTCTCGATTGCGACTGCCGTGCCCAGCGCCTTCGGCAGGTGGGACGCGATGGTCGAGGTCTGCGGCAGCACCCACAACGGCTTGCTGCCCCAGACCTTGTGGCGGCCGCCGCTGGCCGGATCGTCCTTGCTGGCGGCGAAGCTCAGCGCCGAATCCATCGCCGGATCCATTCCGGGCAACTTGCGGAAGCGCTCGGCCATGAAGCCGCCGCTGCGGTAATGCAGGAATGCCGGATCGGTGTGCCGGGTGGCGCGCGCGACCATCGCGTTGCCCTCGTGGCCGGACGATCCGATCGTGTAGAAGACCTTGTTCTGCACCCGCAGCACGCGCGCCATCAGGTCGAGGTGGCGGCTGACCAGTTGCGATTCGAACAGCTCGCGAAAGCCTTTCGCATCCAGCGCACTGCCGGGCAGGATCGGCGCATCCGCCGCCGGCGGGGAAGCTGCCCGGCCATCCCACTGCTCCACGTACTCGGTGAAATTGACGTCGCAGATTTCGGCGCGGTTGAGACCCCGCATGCGCGCGGGAATGGAGGTAGGCACGGTCGACATCGTCAGGACTCCGCCTCTGCCTGCTGGCAAGAAGTTGCAAATGGAAAGAAGGAAATTGTCAGGGTTGCTGGCACGGCATCAACGCGATCACGCGCATTCCTCACGGCGGCGCGTGCGCCTTGCGGCTGCGCCATTGCTCGCGGGTCTGCCCCCAGATCTGAACCGGGGTCGCCTCGTAAGGGGCCGGCAATTGCCCCATCCGCAGCAAGCTCGAACCCAGTCGCTGCGCCAGGCGCTGCGATGCGTGGTTGTCCGAATCGATCGAGTGGATCACCTCGGGCCACTCGAGCTTCTCGAATGCCCATTCGGTCGCGGCCGTCGCCGCCTCCAACGCATAGCCTCGACCCCACGCGGAACGGCGGAACGACCAGCCGATCTCGGGACCGGGCCACCCGTCCGGATGCCAGGGACCGGTCTGCCCCAGCCATTCGCCGCTGCCCTTGTCGATGACCGAAAACATGGCAAAACCTTGCAGCGCCCATGCACCCGGCATCTGCAGGAATTTCCGCCACGCCGCCGCGCGCGGCATGTGACCGCCGATGTAACGGGCCGCCTCCTCGTCACCCAGCATCTCCGCCACGCCCTCGAAGTCCACCAACTGCGTGGGACGCAGAATCAAGCGGGAGGTTTCCAGTGTCGGGCCGAGCTGGGATGCAGTGGTCATGGACGGATCCGGATGGGCCTGCGGGAGTCAAGTGGGATTGGGACGCTCGCCACCGACCAGAGCATGCGAGGGCGAGCTTCTCTACCGGTTGCAGGAGAGGGCCTGGGTGGGGACGGGTGAGAAACCGGCACTGCGTCGCATCTCCGGTCACCCCTGCCCTCATCCGCCCTTCGGGCACCTTCTTCCGTCGGTGCGGAAGAAGGGAGTCTGTGTCACTTCCAGAAGGCGGAAGCGGCACTTTTAGAAGGCGTTGATGCCCGTCAGTTCGCGGCCGACCACCAGCTGGTGCACGGTCTCGGTGCCCTCGTAGGTGATCACCGACTCCAGGTTCAGCGCATGCCGGATCGCGCAGTGTTCGGTGGTGATGCCCGCGCCGCCGAGCAGGTCGCGGCACTGGCGGGCGATGTCGATCGCCATGCGGCAGTTGTTCCACTTCGCCAGGCTGACCTGGGTCGGGGCCATCGTGCCGGCGTCCTTCAAGCGGCCCAGTTGCACCACCATCAGCTGCGCCATCGTGATCCGCCGCGCCATGTCGGCCAGCTTCAATTGAGCCGATTGCGTCGCCGCCACCGGGCGGCCGAACAGGATACGTTCCTTGGAGTAGTTCAACGCCTCGTCCAGGCAGGCGATCGCCGCGCCGATCGGGCCCCAGGTGATGCCGTAGCGGGCCTGGGTCAGGCAGCCCAGCGGGCCCTTGAGGCCCTTCACGTTCGGCAGCCGGTTGGCTTCGGGCACGCGCACGTTGTCGAAGAACAGCGAGCTGGTGACCGACGCGCGCAGGCTCATCTTGTGCTTGATCTCCTGCGCCGCGAAACCGGCCATGCCCTTCTCGACCACGAAGCCCTGGATGCCGTCGTCGGTCTGCGCCCAGACGATCGCGATGTCGGCCAGGTTGCCGTTGGTGATCCACATCTTGGAGCCGTTGAGCACCCAGTCGCCGCCGTCTTTTTTGGCGTGGGTTTTCATGTTGGCCGGGTCGGAGCCGCCGTGGGCTTCGGTCAGGCCGAAGCAGCCGATCGTCTCGCCGCGCGCCATCGACGGCAGCCAGCGCTGCTTCTGCTCCTCGGTGCCATACGCAAAGATCGGGTACATGCACAGCGAGGATTGCACGCTGACGAAGCTGCGGATGCCGCTGTCGCCCCGCTCCAGCTCCTGGCAGATCAGGCCGTAGCTGACCGAGTTCAGGCCGCCACCGCCGTACTGCTCCGGCAGGGTCGCGCCCAGCAGGCCGAGCGCGGCGATCTCCGGCACCAGCTCCTTCGGGAAGCGGCCTTCGTCGAACGCATTGCCGATGATCGGCAGCACGCGCTCGTCGGTGAAGCGCGCCACCGTGTCCTGCACGGCGCGCTCCTCCTCGCTCAGCAGGGAACGGGTGTCGTACAGGTCGTAGGGATTCAGGGACATGGCGCGCTCATGCTGGGGAAAACGCCCATTGTAAGCAGGCGCCCGAAACTAAGGCACCCTCGCAGACGCCCGTCCGGCAAGCCGGACCCGGAAGAGCATGATTCAAGCAGGCATGATCCAAACAGGCACGACCCGAAACGGCGCTGCCCCAAAACAGCGACGCTCCAAAAAGAACAGGGCCGGATAACCGGCCCTGTCGATTCAGGCTGTTGCTGGTTTGCGATCAACCCCGATCGGAGCCACCTACCGCAGCGGTCTGGGTCACGACCTTGCCGTCGATCACCGGCAAACGGTCGCCCGGACGCTCGTTCATGCGCAGCGTGCGTTCCTGGTCCTGGTAACGGTAGGTGACGTCATAGCCGATCACCTCGTCCTGGCTTCCCAACGCGATCTTCTCGCCCGGCTTGCTCCCGGTACGCATGCTGCCGGTGGTGCCATCGGGGTTGCGGTAGGTCACGTTGTAACCGACGACCTTGGTGGATTGCGAGGTGTCGGAGACCGTCCGGCACTGGGTATCGACCCGCTCGACCACCTGCCCACCCACGTGATTGCGGTCGATCCGATTGCCGACGAACCCTCCGGCAACGGCACCCGCCGCAGTCGCTGCCTTGCGGCCGTTACCGCCGCCAACCTGATTGCCCAGCAGGCCGCCGACGACCGCACCGACAACGGTACCGCCCACGTTGCCGTCACGTTCCGGCGCCCGCTCCTGCACCACCACGTCCTCGCAGACCTGGCGCGGCGTGGCGACAGTGCTGGTCTCGCGCACCGGGTCGGTGCCGATGACGGTGGCGTACAGTTTCTGCTTCTGCTTGACCGGCTCCACGCGAAGAACCTCGGCATACTCAAGCTGGTCAGCCGGGGCGATGGGAGAAATATCGCCACTCCCCATGAAATCGGCAGATCCCGCAGCCGCACCGTCCGACGTGGCCACATCAAAACCCGTCGACGCAACCGATGCACTGTCGGCACTGTTGAAACTGTTGTAAGCGGCTACCGCGACACCTCCCACCAGCAAGGCCGCCACTGCCACCGCAAGCATGTTCTTGTTCATGGGCTGTCTCTCCTGCAATCATCAACAGCCACCATTCGACCACCTCCCCCCTGAATCCAGCCAGTCATTTGCGTCACTACTTGCCCCATATGTGACCTGCTAATCAAATTTTTACACTTTCCATACGTCCTCGTTCATCCGGTGCCCACCTGCATCATCGACGATGACGCCACCCACGAGAAAACCATGGCCAACCCCCTGCTGTTGCCATTGCTCGGCTGGGCGCGAAAACTGCGCTACCCGACGCTGTTCAAGATCACCGGCATCCTGTTTCTGCTCTCGGTACTGGTGCCCGACCCCCTGCCGTTCATCGATGAAATCCTGCTGGGCCTGGGCACGCTGCTGCTGGCGCAATGGAAGGACCGCTCCAGAACCATCGACGGGTCATCGCAGAACAAGGACGGCCGTAACCGGTGATGCCGGTCGATGCCCTGGTCGATACCCATTGCCACCTGGACGCGGACGAATTCGACCACGACCGGCCGGCGGTCATCGCGCGAGCACGCGCGGCGGGTGTCGTCCGCCAGATCGTCCCGGCCACCACGGCCGACCGATGGGCGAAATTGCGCGCCGTCTGCGCCGGCGACGAGGGGCTCCATCCGGCCTACGGCCTGCATCCGACCTTCCTTGCGGCCCACCGGGACGCACATCTGACCGAACTGGCGCAGTGGGTCGAACGTGAACGACCCGTCGCGATTGGCGAATGCGGGCTGGATCACTTTGTCCCCAACGCCGACCCGGAGGCCCAGCTGCGGTACTTCAACGCCCAGCTCGTGCTGGCGCGGGAGTTCGATCTTCCGGTGATCGTGCATGCGCGCCGCGCGGTGGACGCGGTGATCGCCGCGATCCGCAAGGTCGGCGGGCTGCGCGGCGTGGTGCACAGTTTTTCCGGCAGTCGACAACAGGCCGAGAACCTGTGGCAGCAAGGCTTCCTGCTCGGTCTTGGCGGTCCGGTCACCTACGGGCGCGCCAACCGCCTGCGCACATTGGCCGCAACCATGCCGCTGGAATGGCTGCTGCTGGAAACCGACGCGCCGGACCAGCCCGATGCCGACATCCGCGGCCAGCGCAACGAGCCCGCACGCCTGCCCCACATCCTGCGGATCATCGCCGGGCTTCGTGACACACCCCCTGCGGAAATCGCGGCGGCGACCACGGCAAACGCCGAGCGGCTGTTCGGACTACCTGCGCAGCGATGACGGAAAAGCGCACCGGCCACAGATACGCGGCCTGATGCCGGAAGCAGATACCGCAAGCGCAGCGAGCGCGGTCCGCGGCCTTCCTTCGGCGGAACGACCCGGCGTTGCCGTGGCGCGGGACAACAAGTTCCGCCAGTTACCCGCTGCCCTGCATACGCCTCACGGCTCCACTCCGGCGCGCATGCCCATAATCGGCGCCGACACCAGAGAGTCATCCATGCAGACAGCTGAAGGAAAAATCGTCCTCGTCACCGGGGCCGCAATGGGCATGGGACGGCTGTATGCCGAGCGGGCCATCGCCGAACGCGCCGCCGCGGTGGTGTTGTGGGACGTCGACGCCGCGGCATTGGCAACCACACGCAACGAGATCGCCAGCGCATCCAGTCCCGTGCATGCGTATGTCGTGGACGTCGCCTCGGCCGCCGACATCAGCACCGCCGCCGCACGGGTGCGCGCCGAGGTGGGCGATCCGGACATCGTCATCAACAATGCCGGCGTGGTGCGCAGCAAGCTTTTCTGGGAGCACGACCACACGCGCGACATCGCCTTCGTGATGAGCATCAACACGCTGGCACTGATGCACATCGCCCGCGAATTCCTTCCCGCCATGATTGCCCGGCGTGGGCAGGCGCGCCTGCTCAATGTCGCCTCCGCCTCCGGCCTGCTGGCAGTTCCCAGGATGAGCGTCTACACCGCATCGAAATGGGCCGTCATCGGCTGGAGCGACTCGCTGCGGCTGGAACTGGTCCGCGCCGGACACGGGCACGTCAAGGTCACCACCCTGATCCCCAGCTACATCACGACCGGCATGTTCCAAGGCGCACGCGCGCCCTTGCTGACCCCGCTGATGGAGCCGGCGTACGTCGTGGACAAGGCGTGGCAGGCCCTGATGCGCGGCAAGGCTCGCGTGCTGCTGCCATGGACCGTGTGGCTCAGCGGCGCATTGCGCGGCCTGCTCCCGCAACCGGCCTGGGACTTCCTGGCGGACAAGGTCTTCCGGGTGTATTCCTCGATGAACCACTTCAGCGGCCGCCCGCCGCGCGCCTGACCGGACTTGCGAACGCAAAGGCGCGGCGACACACCTTCCGCGCATGAAACCGCGCGCAAAGAAAAAGCGGGCCGCAGCCCGCTTTTCCAGGTTTCCTGCAAACGCTGCGTGGCTTACTCGGCCGCCGCGCCCTCGCCTTCCTCGACTGCCTTCATCGACAGGCGGATACGACCCTGCTTGTCGACTTCCAGCACCTTGACCTTGACCACGTCGCCTTCCTTGAGCACGTCGCTGACCTTCTCGACGCGATCGTTGGAGATCTGCGAGACGTGCACCAGACCGTCCTTTCCGGGCGAGATTGTGACGAACGCGCCGAAGTCCATGATCTTGGCGACCTTGCCTTCGTAGATGCGGCCCGGCTCGACGTCGGAGGTGATCTGCTCGATGCGGTCCTTGGCGGCCTGGCCGGCAATCGCGTTGACGGACGCAATCGTGATAGTGCCGTCGTCCTGGATGTCGATCTGGGTGCCGGTTTCCTTGGTGATCGCCTGGATCACCGAACCGCCCTTGCCGATCACTTCGCGGATCTTGTCGGGGTGGATCTTGATCGTGATCAGGCGCGGCGCGAACTCGCTGAGCTCGCCACGCGGGGCGGTCATCGCGTTGGCCATCTCGCCGAGGATGTGCAGGCGACCGGCCTTGGCCTGGGCCAGTGCGGTCTTCATGATCTCCTCGGTGATGCCCTGGATCTTGATGTCCATCTGCAGGGCCGAGATGCCCTCGCTGGTACCGGCCACCTTGAAGTCCATGTCGCCCAGGTGATCCTCGTCGCCGAGGATGTCGGACAGCACGACATAATCGTCGCCTTCCTTCACCAGGCCCATCGCGATGCCCGCCACCGGCGCCTTGATCGGCACGCCGGCATCCATCAGCGCCAGCGAGCTGCCGCAGACCGAGGCCATCGACGAGGAACCGTTGGACTCGGTGATTTCCGAGACCACACGGATCGTGTACGGGAAGGCTTCCATGGTCGGCATCACGGCCAGCACGCCGCGCTTGGCAAGGCGGCCGTGCCCGATCTCACGACGCTTCGGACCCATCATGCGGCCCGCTTCGCCCACCGAGTAGGGAGGGAAGTTGTAGTGGAACAGGAAATGGTCCTTGTACTCGCCGGCCACGGCATCAATGACCTGGCCATCGCGCGCGGTGCCCAGCGTGACCGCGACGATCGCCTGGGTCTCGCCGCGGGTGAACAGCGCCGAGCCGTGGACGCGCGGCAGGATACTGACCTTCGACGCGATAGCGCGCACGGTGTCCGGCGTACGGCCATCGATACGCACCTTGGTGTCGAGCACGGTGCTGCGCAGGGTGCTGTATTCCAGCTCGGAGAACTGCTTGGACACCTCACCGGCATCCCAGCCGTTGGCTTCGATCTGCTCGGCCATCGAGGCCAGCACGTCCTTCTTCAGCGCCGAGATGGCGTCCTTGCGCTCCAGCTTGTCGCGCACGGCAAAGGCCTGGGCCAGACGGTCGCCCAGCGCGGCCTTCAGCGCGGCAACCATCGTCTCGTCGGCGGCCGGTGCGGACCAGGCCCACTTCGGCTTGCCGGCTTCGGCAACCAGTTCGTTGATCGCGTTGATCGCGACCTGCATCTGCTGGTGGCCGAACATCACCGCGCCAAGCATGACGTCTTCGGACAGCACGTCGGCTTCGGATTCGACCATCAGCACCGCGTCGGCGGTACCGGCGACCACCAGCTCCAGCTTGGAATCCTCCAGCTCGCTGACGGTCGGGTTGAGCAGGTACTGGCCGTCCTTGTAACCGACCTTGGCGGCGCCGATCGGGCCGTCGAACGGTGCGCCCGACAGCGCCAGCGCGGCGGACGCGCCCAGCAGTGCGGGGATGTCGCCGTCGATTTCCGGGTTCATCGACATCACGGTGGCGATGATCTGGACTTCGTTGCGGAATCCGTCCGGGAACAGCGGGCGGATCGGACGGTCGATCAGGCGGGAGATCAGGGTCTCCTTCTCGGTCTGGCGGCCCTCGCGCTTGAAGAAGCCGCCCGGGATACGGCCACCGGCGTAGAACTTTTCCTGGTAGTCGACGGTCAGCGGGAAGAAATCCTGACCTTCACGCGCGGTCTTGTTGGCGACAGCGCTGACCAGCAGCACGGTGTCCTCGATACGGACGATGACGGCACCGCCGGCCTGGCGGGCGATTTCGCCGGTTTCCAGGGTGACCTGGTGATTGCCGTACTGGAAGGTCTTGGTGATTTTTGACACGTTGGTTTCCTATCGGTGCTGTGCGATCCGGTCATGGCCCTTGCCTTGCCCGGTCGGTCGCCGGCTCGCGACCTGGTGTTGAAACGACCGCGGTCTTTCAACTTCGAAAACGAACCGCGGCGCATGGGAGCGCCGCGGTCGGGAACGGATTAGCGACGCAGGCCGAGCTTCGCGATCAACGCCCTGTAACGCGCGGCATCCTTGCGGTGCAGATAGTCGAGCAGGCTGCGGCGACGGTTGACCATCATCAGCAGGCCGCGACGGCTGTGGTGATCCTGCTTGTGCTCCTTGAAGTGGCCCTGGAGCAGCTCGATGCGCGCGGTCAGCAGTGCGACCTGGACTTCCGGCGAGCCGGTGTCATTGTCGCCGCGCTTGTTTTCTTCAATGACTTTCTGGGTATCGATGGACATGGTATTGCCTCGTAGACGCGCGACCCGAAGAACGCTGCCGATACCGGGAAAAGCGGTATCGGCGCACCACATGGTCCGCCGCTGGATTGGATGGTTTTGGTGAAACGTCGGATTGCTTGAAAAAGCCCGGGAATTGTAGCTTCCCGCACCGGTGACAACAAGGCGGGCCGAGACCGGCGGTCAGTCCGCGGCCGGCGTCGCCCAGGCGAACAGGCGTTGCGGGTGCACCCAACCGGATTCGTCGGTCCGGCCCAGGCCCAGCACACGGCCGGTCTGGTCGTGGATGGCGACGGTGGCCGGCCCGGCCGGCACGGCTTCGGGTCGCTGAGGCTGGCCGTACCCCAGCGAGAGGGCCTGGGCCGGATCCAGTACCACTTGCGGGTAGTCGACCAGCCCTGCCTCGATCGGCAACAGGCAGGCATCCAGCGCCGATCCGCCTTGCTCGGCAAGCGCCTGCAGGGCCTCAAGGGAATACATCCGGGGGGCGATGAATGGCTCCACCCACGAGCGGTGCAGGACCTCGACATGGGCGCCGCAGCCGAGCGATTCGCCCAGATCGCGGACCAGACTGCGCACGTAGGTGCCGGAACCGCATTCGATGGCCAGGCGCAGACGCGGGCCGTCGCGGTCGATCAACTCGAGACTGTGCACGGTGACATCGCGAACGGGGGCGTCGATCACCTCCCCACGGCGGGCCTTGGCATACAGCGGCTCCCCGCCCTGCTTGAGCGCGGAATAGATCGGTGCGCGTTGGCGGATATCGCCGCGCAGGGGCGCGAGCGCCGCCTCGATGTCCGCATCCGTCAGGGCCGGAACCGGGCGTTGCTGCAGGATCACGCCGTCGGCGTCGTCGGTGTCGGTCGTGGCGCCCAGTACGGCGGTGGTCTGATAGGCCTTGCGCGACCCCAGCAGAAGTCCGGCGATCTTGGTCGCCTCGCCGAAGCAGACCGGCAGCAATCCGGTGGCGAGCGGGTCGAGGCTGCCGGTGTGGCCGGCCTTGCGGGCGCGGAACAGATGGCGCGCCTGCTGCAGGGCCTGGTTGGAGCTCAGGCCGCTCGGCTTGTCCAGCAACAGCAGGCCATCAAGGGCGCGGAACTGGGTATGTGATCGTCTGGTCATCGCGTGGAGTCGCTCGCGACTATCGGGACGCTCGCGATTGGCAAAGGCGTGGCGATTGTCGAGCGCTTTTGCAGGGGCGGCTTCAGCCGCGATCTGGAGTCGGCGCGGGCGAACGATTTCCGATCGCGACTGAGGCCGCTCCTGCAACTACAGGCAGGAAGCGCGAATCAGGCTTGCTCGTCATCGGGTGCAGGCGGATTCTCGCGCAACAGGGCTTCGATGCGCTCGCCACGGTCGACCGAGTCGTCGTAGTGGAAATGCAGCTCGGGAACGTGGCGCAGCTGCATCGCCTTGCCGAGCTCGAAGCGCAATGGCCGGGTCAGCTCCTTCAGCCCCTTCATCGCCTCCTCCGCACGCTCCGGCTGCAACGCCGTCACGAACACCTTGGCGTGGGCCAGGTCACGGGTGACCTCGACATCGGAGACGCTGATCGACGGCAGACCATGCTCGCGCACGGCGACGTGCACGAGGGTGCCCAGCTCACGGCGGAGCTGGGCGGAAACGCGGTCGGTACGATGGAAGGTCTTCATGCCATCACAGCGTGCGCTGCACTTCGATGCGCTCGAAGCACTCGATCATGTCGCCCGGCTTGACGTCGTTGTACTGCTTCACGCCAATGCCGCACTCGGTGCCGTTGCGGACCTCGTCGACGTTCTCCTTGAAGCGGCGCAGCGATTCCAGCTCGCCCTCGAAGATCACCACGCTGTCGCGCAGCACACGGATCGGCTTGTTCCGCTTGACCACGCCCTCCACCACCATGCAGCCGGCGACGGCACCGAACTTGGAGCTGCGGAACACGTCGCGGACCTCGGCGTTGCCGATGATCTCCTCGCGGATCTCCACGCCCAGGATGCCGGACGCCACCTGCTTCACCTGGTCGATCACGTCATAGATGATCGAGAAGTAGCGCAGGTCCACGCCGTTGGTCTCGATGACCTTGCGGGCGGACGCGTCGGCGCGGACGTTGAAGCCGATGATCGTGGCCTTGGAGGTCGAGGCCAGCTGCGCGTCGGACTCGTTGATGCCGCCGACGCCGGAGCCGATCACGTTGATGCGGATCTCGTTGGTGGACAACGCCGTCAGTGCCTCGCGCAGGGCCTGCACCGAGCCCTGCACGTCGGCCTTGATGATCAGCGGCAGGCTGAGCTGGTCTCCGCCCTGGCCCAGCTGGGCCATGATGTCCTCCATCCGGTTGCCGCCCTGTGCGACCAGGCGCGACTCGCGACGCTGGGCATCACGCTGTTCGGCAACGTCCTTGGCCAGGCGCTCGTCCTCGACCACGACGAAGTCGTCGCCGGCATCGGGCACGCCCGACAGGCCGAGCACCTGCACCGGGATCGAGGGACCTGCGGATTCGACCTGCGAACCGGTCTCGTCGAACAGCGCCCGCACGCGGCCGTACTGCACGCCACACACCAGGTAATCGCCCTTCTTCAACTCGCCCTGCTGAACCAGCACGGTGGCGACCGGACCACGGCCCTTGTCGAGCGCGGACTCGATCACCACACCGTTGGCGCGGCCATCGGCGACCGCACGCAACTCCAGGAACTCGGCCTGCAGTGAAATCGCATCCAGCAGGCCGTCGATGTTCTGGCCGGTCTTGGCGGACAACTCCACGAACTGGGTTTCACCACCGAACTCTTCGGCCACGACCTGCTGCTCAAGCAACTCGTTCTTGACCCGCAGCGGATCCGCGGACGGCTTGTCGACCTTGTTGATCGCCACGATCAACGGCACACCGGCGGCGCGGGCGTGCTGCACCGCCTCGATGGTCTGCGGCTTGACGCCATCGTCGGCAGCCACCACCAGCACCACGATATCGGTGAGCTTGGCACCGCGCGCGCGCATCGAGGAGAACGCGGCGTGGCCCGGAGTATCAAGGAAGCTGATGACGCCCTTGTCGGTCTCGACATGGTAGGCGCCGATATGCTGGGTGATGCCGCCGGCCTCGCCGGTGGCGATCTTGGTGCGCCGGATGTAATCGAGCAGCGACGTCTTGCCGTGATCGACGTGACCCATGATGGTCACGACCGGCGGACGGACCACCTTCTCGGCGTCGAGGTTCTCGACGTGGGCCAGCAGCACGTTCTCGACGTCGGCCGCATCGGCACGGACCACGTTGTGGCCCAGCTCCTCGGTCACCAGCGCCGCGGTGTCGTGGTCGATGCTCTGGGTGATGGTGGCCATTACGCCCATCTTGAACAGCGCCTTGACCACCTCGCCGCCCTTCAGCGACATCTTCTGGGCGAGGTCGGCAACGGTGATCGTCTCGCCGATCGCGACATCGCGCACGATCGGCGCGGTCGGACGGGTGAAGCCGGTACCGGTACGCGACTGGTCGCTCTGGCGGCGCGGCTTGGCGCGGCCACGGACGCTGGTCGTGCGACGCGCGCGGTCGGAGGCACTGAGGTGCATCTGGCCGGCAAAACGCTTGTTGCGGTCATCATCGTCGGCACCGGCCGTGATCGCGTTGGAGCCGCGCGTCTTGTGGCGCGGAGCGGTGGCACGATCATCCGCACGTGGAGCGGCCGGCTTGGGATGGCCGTGGCCGTGCGTTGCGGGTGCCGCCTTCGGCGGTACAACCACGCCGTCATCGGCGACGACCGGGACGGCCGGCGCCGTCTTGGCAGCAAGCGCCTCTTCGGCCTTGCGACGCTCGGCTTCTTCGGCCTCGCGCTTGATCCGCTCTGCTTCCTCGGCGCGTCGCTTGTCGGCTTCCGCCAGCATCTTCTGCTCGGCCAGGTTGCGCTGCCTGGATTCCTCCAGCTTGCGCAGGATTTCGGCGCGCTCGTCGGTCGGCTCGGCGTGATCGCCGTCCGGACGAACCACGGTGACCTTCTTGCGCACCACGACATCGACGGTCGCGCGGCTCTTGCCGCCGCCTACCGTGAGTTCCTGCTTGCGGCTGCGGTTGAGGGTGATTTTCCTGGGCGCACCGGCGGCCGCCGGTGCTTCGGCCTTGCCATGGGTGCGACGCAGGAAGCCGAGCAGTTTCACCTTCTCGGTACTGGTGACAGCCTGATCGGGGCCACTGAAGGGCATACCGGCCTCGGCCAACTGCTCCAGCAACTTCTCGACCGGCGTATTCACCAGTTGGGCCAACTTGCGGATGGTGGTTTGCTGCGACATTCGGTTTCCGTGTCCTGTGGCACGGACCAGTGCCCGTGCGTGATGTTGCATTCTAGCGGCTGGGCTGCGTGAGCCCGTTCAAAACCCTGACCGTGTTGCCTGACCGCCTTACTCGAACCAGTGCTTGCGCGCTTCCATGATCAGCGCGGCGGCACGTGCCTGGTCGACGCCTTCCAGGTCGGTCAGCTCGTCGGTGGCCAGATCGGCCAGGTCGTCACGGGAAATCACGCCACGGGACGCCAGCGCGAAGGCCAGCTCCTCGTCCATGCCTTCCAGCGTCAACAGGTCTTCGGCGGGGTGCTGCTCGACCAGTTCCTCTTCGGCGGCCAGCGCCTCGTTGAGCAGGGCATCGCGGGCGCGGGCGCGCAGTTCCTCGACAATGTCCTCGTCGAAGCCTTCCACCGCGAGCAGCTCGCCAACGGGAACGTAGGCGATCTCCTCGACCGTGCTGAAGCCCTCGGTCACCAGGATGGTGGCGATTTCCTCGTCGACCTCCAGCTTGCTCTGGAACAACTGGCGCGCGACAGCCTGCTCGGCTTCGGACTTCTCCGTCACCTGGTCCTGGGTCATCACGTTCAGCTGCCAGCCGGCCAGGCGGCTGGCCAGGCGCACGTTCTGGCCGCCCTTGCCGATCGCCTGGGCCAGACGGTCTTCCGCGACCGCCAGGTCCATCGAGTGCTTGTCCTCATCGACGATGATCGACTGCACCTCGGCCGGCGCCATCGCGTTGATCACGAACTGGGCCGGATTGTCCGACCACAGCACGATGTCGACGCGCTCGCCGTTGAGCTCGTTGGTCACCGCCTGCACGCGCGAACCGCGCATGCCGATGCAGGCACCGATCGGATCGGTGCGGTTGTCGTGCGCGAGCACTGCGATCTTGGCGCGGTCGCCCGGGTCACGCGCGCAACCCATGATCGACACCAGCCCCTGGCCGACTTCCGGCACCTCGAGCTTGAACAGTTCCATCATGAATTCCGGCGCCGCGCGGCTGATGAACAGCTGCGGCCCGCGCGGCTCGGTGCGCACGTCGTACAGGTAGCCGCGCACGCGGTCGCCGGCGCGCAGCACGTCGCGCGGAATGCCCTTGTCCTTCGGGATGATCGCCTCGGCGTTGCCGCCCAGGTCGACATAGATGTTGCCGCGCTCCACGCGCTTGACGATGCCGGTGACCAGTTCGCCGACGCGGTCCTTCCAGGCATCGACCACCTGCGCACGCTCGGCTTCGCGCACACGCTGCACGATCACCTGCTTGGCGGCCTGGGCGGCAATGCGGCCGAACTCCGGGTTGTCGATCTGCTCGTCGATGTAATCGCCGACTTCGACGCCCTCGACCTCGTCGACGGCATCCATCAGGCGGATCTGGCGGTCCGGCGACTCCATCACCACGTCGTCGGCGACCACTTCCATCCGGCGGAAGGTCTCGTAGCTGCCGTCCTCGGGGTTGATCTTGACCCGCACCAGCACGTCTTCGTCCTGGTAGCGCTTCTTCGCCGCCGATGCCAGTGCGGCCTCGATGGCCTCGAGGATCACCGATTCCGGAACGCCTTTTTCATTGGCTACCGCATCAACGACCAGCAACAGTTCCTTGCTCATCTCGTTACTCCGCCGAGGTCGGCTTGGCCGCCGCCGGCTTGTTGGTTGGTTTGTTGGTTGGATTCTTGCGCGGGCCCGGCTTCGCGCCTGGCTTGGCGGGGGCAAGCCCCAGCGCGGCCCAGTCCGGAACCAGCCGCGCCTTGTCGATATTGTCCAGCGCGACCATGAACTTCACGTCGTCGACCAGGAAGCTTATGCCGTCGTCCGCGACTTGCGCGATCACGCCGGTCAGGCGCCGGCGACCGTCCTGCGGCAACCGCAAGGTGACCTTGGCGGTCTCGCCGAGGAACCGGCTGAAATGCGCCTGTGTGAACAGCGGTCGGTCCAGGCCCGGGGAGGACACCTCAAGCGTGTAGTTGCCGCTGATCGGGTCCTCGACATCGAGCTGGGCCGAGACTTCCCGGCTGACGGCCTCGCAGTCCTCGATCGACACCGCGGCGGGCAACCCATCATCACCGGTCGCAGTCAACCCGCTTGCCGGCACGTCGATATACAACCGCACCACCGCGCCGCCCGGCGACGGGAGGTACTCGATACCCAACAACTCGACGCCCAGCGACGCCACGGTGGGCGCCAGCATCTGGGCAATTTCGGCCGCTTTGTCCGTCACGCGTTGCTTACTCCTGCGATTGGCGACTGGCGCATCGATTCGGCGGGTCAACCCGGTAACCCGGTCCGGGTAAACCTTCGTCCGGCAAGCCCGGCTTGAATGACCCTGCCTTGATGGAACCGGCCTGGTCGACCCGACCCGGAAAACCCATCCGGTAAAAACAACAAAGGACCCGAAGGGCCCCTTGTCCGTACCACTGGATGTCGGTGTGACGCGCGAGCAGAGCGCATCACCAAAGCCCGAGCTGTCGATCTAAAAAAGAAAGCCTCGTATCGAGGCTCTCCGTGGATCGCCATTACAACGCGATCCCGATCTGAAGCTGGTAGCGGGGGCAGGATTTGAACCTGCGACCTTCGGGTTATGAGCCCGACGAGCTGCCAGACTGCTCCACCCCGCATCAGGCCGCCCATAGTAGCGGCGGACTTTGAACTTCGCAAGCCCTTGCGGGCTTTTCATCGCACGACGCGCTGGCGCGTCGCCTACATCCGGGAGCCGATGACCGGGCTCCTCCCCTTGCGGGCCGCGAAGCATACCCGATCTGCCTGCGGATACGCAACGCCATTCGTTTCTCTGCCCGCGACACGCCCGTTAAGGCGCAACTTCTGCGGGATTCAGATGCCGAAAGAGCGTTGGCACCATTCCATGATCGGGCTCCAGACCAGGCCCAACGCCAGCAATGCCAGGGCATTCATGCCGAACACGATCCGCAGCGGGCGGTTCTGCGACGGCGGCGGCATCTCGCCGACCGGCTCGTCGAAATACATCGCCTTGACCACGCGCAGGTAATAGAACGCGCCTACCACGGCAAACACGATGCCGACAATCGCCAGCCACAGCATGTCGCCCTGGACCGCGGCCTGCAGCACGGCGAGCTTGGCCCAGAACCCGATGAACGGCGGAATGCCCGCGAGCGAGAACATCGCCAGCAGGATCATCCCGGCCATCCACGGATCGCGTGCATTCAGGCCCTTGTAATCGACGATCTCGTCGGCCTCGAAGCCGCGGCTGGACAACACCACGATCGCGCCGAAGGCGGCCGTGGCCATCAGCGCGTAGCTGATCGCGTAGAACATCGCGGCGGCAAACCCGCCCGGCCCGGCGCCGGCGAAACCCATCAGCAGGAAGCCGACGTGCGAGATGGTGGAATACGCGAGCATCCGCTTCAGGTTGCCCTGCATGATCGCGCCGAGGTTGCCGAGCGCCAGCGACAGCACCGCCAACGCGGCCAGCATGATCCGCCAATGGTCATCGACCGGTCCCACGCCCTGCTCGAGCAGGCGGAAGGTCATGCCGAACGCGGCCAGCTTGGGTGCGGAACCGATGAACAGGGTGATCGGCGTCGGCGCGCCGTGATACACGTCCGGCAGCCACATGTGGAACGGCGCGGCACCGAACTTGAAGCCGATGCCTGCGACCGCGAACACCACGCCGGTCACCAGCATCGTGTAGGACGGCGTAGTCTGTGCCGCCAGCGAGATCGCGCTGAGGTCCAGCGTGCCGGTGGCGCCGTAGATCAGCGACAGGCCGTACAGCAACAAGCCCGACGCCAGCGAACCCAGCACGAAATACTTGATGCCCGCTTCCGACGCCATCGAGTTGTCGCGGTCGATCGCCACCAGCGCGTAGGAGCACAGCGCGAGCATCTCCAGCCCGATGTAGATCATCACCAGGTTGCCGGCCGACACCAGCAGCATCATGCCCAGCGCCGCGAACAGCATCAGCACCGACATCTCGCCCTTGTACAGGCCACGCTCGCGCATGAACGGCCACAGGTAGACCATCGACAACGCCGTGGCCAGGCCGATACCGATCTTCAGCACGTCGGCCAGGGTGTCGCGCACGAACATCCCGCTGAACACGACCCCGTGGCCGCCCACGCCGCAGGCAAGCAGGGCCGTCGTCGCCAGCAGCAATGCGATGGACAGCACGTGGATGGCGACACGCCGCTGGTCGGTCAGGAACAGGTCGAGCATCAGCAGCGCGAACGCGCCACCGACCAATACCAGTTCTGGCAACAGCGGCAGCAAATCAGCGGCGGAACGTACGTGGATCATTGGCAATCTCTGATAGGTCGGGCGCCGATGGCGCGCATGGCCGACTGGACGTGCAATGCAACTTGGATGAATCGGAATCGGATGACTCTGAACAGGGTTACAGCTTGGAAGCGGCGATCTGCATCGCGAGGTTGGCGATCGTGGGCTCCATCATGTCGGTCAGCGGTTTCGGCCACACACCCAGCAACAACGTGCCGACGGCGAACACGCCGAGCACGAAAAGCTCGCGGCCATCCAGGTCCTTCATCGCCGCCACCTTGACGTTGCCCACCGGCCCCCACAACACGCGCTTGACCAGCCACAGGCTGTAACCGGCGCTGATGATCAGGGTCACCGCGGCCACCAGCGCGATCAGCGGGTGCTTCTGGAAGCTGGCCAGGATGACCATGAACTCGCCGACGAAGCCCGAGGTGCCCGGCAGGCCGGAGTTGGCCATCGCGAACAGCACGTAGAACACCGCGAAGACCGGCATCAGGTTCGCCACGCCGCCGTAATCCTTGATCCGGCGCGTATGCAGGCGGTCGTACAGCACGCCGATGCTGGTGAACAGCGCCGCCGAGATGAACCCGTGGCTGACCATCTGCACCATCGCGCCCTGCAGGCCGAGCCGCGCGGCGTCCAGGTTGCCGTAGTCGCGCACCAGGCCGAAGGCGATGAACGTGCCGAGGGTCACGAAGCCCATGTGGGCGACCGAGGAGTACGCGATCAAGCGCTTCATGTCGTCCTGGACCAATGCGACCAGACCCACGTAGACCACCGCGATCAGGCTCAGCGCGATCAGCAGCCAGGCCCATTCGGCGCCGGCGTCCGGAACGATCGGCAACGCGAAGCGCAGGAAACCGTACCCGCCGATCTTCAGCATGATCGCGGCCAGGATCACCGAGCCCGCGGTCGGTGCCTCGACGTGGGCATCGGGCAACCAGGTGTGCACCGGGAACATCGGGATCTTGATCGCGAACCCGAGCAGGAATCCGAAGAAGATCCAGGTCTGTTCGGTCGCGGTCAGCGGCAGCTGCACCATGTCGGCGATCTGCCAGCTGCCACCCTTCATGTACAGGTAGATCAGCGCGATCAGCATGAACACCGACCCGAGGAACGTGTACAGGAAGAACTTGAGCGCGGCGTAGACCCGGCGCGGGCCGCCCCAGACGCCGATGATGATGAACATCGGGATCAGCATGCACTCGAAGAACACGTAGAACAGCATCGAGTCGAGCGCGCAGAACACGCCGATCATCAGTCCTTCGAGGATCAGGAACGACGCGTAGTACTGGCTGACGCGCTTGTCCACGCTCCAGGCACCGACCAGCACCAGGGCCGAGGTCAGCGTGGTCAATCCGATCAGCGGTACGGAGAAACCGTCCACGCCGAAGTGGTAGCGGATATCGAACGCCGGGATCCATGGTTTGTCCTCGACGAACTGCATCGCGGCGGTACCGAAATCGAATCCGGTGAACAACAGCACGCTGAGCGCAAAGGTCACGGTCGCCACGCCGGTGGCGAACCAGCGCGCGGCGTTGGCGCGCTCGTTGCCGAAAGCGAGGGTGAACAGGCCGCCGACAATCGGCAGCCAGACAAGCAGGCTCAGCAAGGGAAGCGCGCTCTGTAAGGGCTCAGGGGTCACGTCGCGGTCCTTGTCAGATCAGGTTACGGATGAGCGCGGCCAGCAGCACGATCAGGCCGAGAATCATCACAAAGGCGTAGTGGTACAGGTAGCCGGACTGGATCCGGCGGCTCAGATTGGCGATCAGCTCGACCACACGGACGCTGCCGTTGACGGCGGCGCCGTCGATCACCTGGCTGTCGATCACCCGCGAGGCCTGGCCGAGCTTGACGCTGCCTCCGGCCAGCCCCTTGATCCACAGCGCGTCGAAGCCGTACTTGTCCTCGAGCACGCGGATCGGCCAGGCGAACACGCGCCGCGCCTTGGCAGGCAGTTCGGGCTTCCACAGGTACATCACCGTAGCCACCGCGAAGCCAGCGAAGGCCAGCCAGAATGTCGGCGCCTTGAACCCGTGCAGCGCGAACGCGACCGGGCCGTGCCAGACATCCTTCGCCAACGCCGCCACCACGTCGCGTGCGGCCCCCACGTCGATCGCACCGAGGAAGAACGGCAGCTGTTCGATCTCGCCGCTCCAGTTGGTGCCGAACAGCATCGGGCCGGCGGTGAAGAAGCCGATCAGTATCGACGGGATCGCCAGCAGCACCAGCGGTACGGTCACTGTCCACGGCGACTCGTGCGGTTCGTGGACACCTTCCTGGCCGTGGTCGTCGTGGCCATGCTGGTCGTGAGCATCCGCATGCGCCGGCGGCGCGTCGCGGAAACGCTCCTGGCCGTGGAAGGTCAGGTACAGCAGGCGGAAGCTGTAGAACGCGGTCACGAACGCACCCAGCAGCACGGCCCAATACGCGTACTGGAAGATCCAGCCGCCTTCCAGGCTGGCGTGGTGCGCCGCCTCGATGATCGTGTCCTTGGAATAGAAGCCGCTGAAGAACGGCGTGCCGACCAGCGCCAACGTGCCGATCAACATCGTCCAGTAAGTAACTGGCATGTACTTGCGCAGGCCGCCCATCTGGCGCATGTCCTGCACGTGGTGCATGCCGATGATCACCGAGCCGGCCGCCAGGAACAGCAGCGCCTTGAAGAACGCATGGGTCATCAGGTGGAACACCGCCGCGCTGTAGGCCGACACGCCCAGCGCGACCGTCATGTAGCCCAGCTGCGACAGGGTCGAATACGCCACGACCCGCTTGATGTCGTTCTGCACCATGCCGATCAGGCCGGTGAAGAACGCCGTGGTCGCACCGATGAACAGCACGAACTGCAGCGCGGTTTCGGAGAACTCGAACAGCGGCGACATCCGCGCGACCATGAAGATGCCGGCGGTCACCATGGTGGCCGCGTGGATCAGCGCCGAGATCGGGGTCGGGCCTTCCATCGAGTCCGGCAGCCACACGTGCAGCGGCACCTGGGCCGATTTGCCCATCGCGCCGATGAACAGGCAGATGCAGATCACGGTGGCGACCGACCATTCGTGACCGGCCAGGACCGAGACCTTCTCCCCGGCCAGGCTGGGCGCGTTGGCGAACACGGTCGCGTAATCCAGCGAGCCGAACCACCACACCACCGCGGCGATGCCGAGGATGAATCCGAAGTCGCCGACCCGGTTCACCATGAACGCCTTGAAGTTGGCGAACACCGCGGTCGGACGCTTGAACCAGAAGCCGATCAGCAGGTACGACACCAGGCCCACGCCTTCCCAGCCGAAGAACAGCTGCAGGAAGTTGTTGCTCATCACCAGCATCAGCATGGCGAACGTGAACAGGCTGATATAGCTGAAGAAGCGCTGGTAACCGTCGTCATCGGCCATGTAGCCGATGCTGTAGAGATGCACCAGCAGCGATACGAAGGTGACGACCACCATCATCATCGCGGTCAGCTTGTCGACCATGAAGCCGATGTGCGCCTCGAACCCGCCGACCTTGAACCAGGTGTAGATGTTCTCGTTGAACGGCGCCGCGCCCTGCCCCACCAGCTGCCACAGCACCCAGCCCGACAGCGCGCAGCTGATGGCCACGCCCAGGATGGTGACGCTGTGCGCACCAGCCCGACCGATCCGGCGACCGAAAAAGCCGGCGACAATCGTGCCGACCAGTGGTGCAAGCACGATGGCAAGCAGCGCCGTCTTGGAAACGACGAATTCCATACCCGACATCGGATCAGCCCTTCATCAGATCGATTTCGGCGACGTTGATCGTGCGCCGGTTGCGGAACAGCGTGACGAGGATCGCCAGGCCGATGGCGGC
This sequence comes from Lysobacter sp., assembly GCA_035759805.1. Taxonomy (GTDB): domain Bacteria; phylum Pseudomonadota; class Gammaproteobacteria; order Xanthomonadales; family Xanthomonadaceae; genus Novilysobacter. Next base: position 25,255 of record DASTUE010000020.1, read on the forward strand.
CTCGGCCGCGGCCACGGTCAGGATGAAGAACACGAACACCTGACCGGACGGATCGCCGAGTTGACGCGAGAACCCCACGAAATTGACGTTGACCGACAGCAGCATCAGCTCGATGCACATCAGCAGCACGATCACGTTCTTGCGGTTGATGAAAATGCCCGCGACGGAGATGCAGAACAGCACCGCGCCCAGGGCGAGGAAGTGGCCCAGGGCCAGTCCGGAAGCAACCACGTCCATCACTTGCCCTCCTCCGGGTTGGCATCGCCGGCGCTGTCACGTAGCGGTGCCGGCGTCGACGCGTCCATCTTGACCATGCGCAGGCGATCGGCGACCCGCACGCGCACCTGATCGCCAGGGTTCTGCTTCTTGCCGCCCTCGCGGATCGGACGCAGGGTCAGCGTGACCGCCGCGATCACCGCGATGGTCAGGATCACCGCCGCGGTCTCGAACGGCAGCAGGAAGCGGGTGAACAGCGCATGCGCCACCCACTCGGTGTTGCCCACGTTCGCCGCGGTCGCGCCGTCCATCGGGAACGGTGTCTGCATCTGCGCGCGGGCACCGATCAGCATCAGCATCTCGACCAGCATCACCGCCGCGACCACCAGGCCGACCGGCAGGAAGCGCACGTACCCCTCACGCAGGCCGACGATGTCGATGTCCAGCATCATCACCACGAACAGGAACAGCACCATCACCGCGCCGACGTAGATCACCACCAGCGCCACACCGAGGAACTCGGCCCCGCCGACGATCCACACGCAGGCGACCGAGAAGAACGTCAGCACCAGCGACAACGCCGAATGCACCGGGTTGCGCACACTGATGACGGAGATGGCGGCGGCGACCGCGACGATCGAAAACGCCATGAAAGCAATGAAAACGAAATCCATGATCGGCACTCAGCGGAAGGGTGCGTCGGCGGCGCGACGTTCGGCGATCTCGGCTTCGAGACGGTCGCCGATTGCCAGCAGCTGCGGCTTGGTGACGATGTTCTGTCCGCGCTGGTCGAAGTGGTACTCGTGGATATGGGTCTCCACGATCGAGTCCACCGGGCACGACTCCTCGCAGAAGCCGCAATAGATGCACTTGAACAGGTCGATGTCGTAACGCGTGGTGCGGCGGCTGCCATCCTCGCGCTTCTCCGAGTCGATCGTGATCGCCAGCGCCGGGCACACCGCCTCGCACAACTTGCAGGCGATGCAGCGCTCCTCGCCGTTGGGATACCGGCGCAGCGCGTGGATGCCGCGGAAACGCGGCGACTGCGGCGTCTTCTCCATCGGGTACATGATCGTGTACTTGGTCTTGAACGCGTACTTGAGCGTCAGTCCCATGCCACGCAGCAGCTCGATGAGCAGCAGGCTTTTGAAGAAGGAAACGATGCGATTCATGCCTCTACCTTATTGCCCCGGCTCGAACACGCCGAAATACGCCATCACCGCGACCACCGCGATCCAGACGATCGACAACGGAACGAATACCTTCCAGCCCAGGCGCATGATCTGGTCGTAGCGGTAGCGCGGGAACGAGGCGCGGAACCAGATGAAGCAGCTGGCGAAGAAGAACACCTTCGCGAACAGCCACCACCAGCCATCCACCGACAGCAGCGGAATGCCCAGCCCCTGCAGCGGGCTCAACCAGCCGCCGAGGAAGAAGATCGAGACCAGGAAGCTGATCAGGATCATGTTGGCGTACTCGGCCAGGAAGAACAGCGCGAAACCGGCACCGGAATACTCGACCAGATGGCCGCCGGTGATTTCCGACTCGCCCTCGACCATGTCGAACGGCAGGCGGTTGGTCTCGGCCACGCCGGACACGAAATAGATCACGAACAACGGCAGCAGCGGCAGCCAGAACCACTCGAACAGGCCGGCGCTGCCCGACTGCGCCATCACGATCTCGGTCATGTTCAGGCTGCCGGCGGCCACCATCACGCCGACCAGCGCGAAGCCCATCGCGATCTCGTAGGCGACCATCTGCGCGGCACCGCGCATCGCGCCGAGCAGGGCGTACTTGGAGTTGGTCGCCCAGCCGGCGAGGATCACGCCGTACACGCCCAGCGATGTCATCGCGAGCAGGTACAGCAGGCCCGCGTTCGCGTTCGACAGCACGACCTTGGCATCGAACGGAATCACCGCCCAGGCCGCCAGAGCCGGCACCAGCGCCATCAACGGGGCCAGCCTGTACAGGAACGGCGATGCCGCGGCCGGCTGCAACAACTCCTTGAACAGCAGTTTGAACACGTCGGCGAAGGTCTGCAGCAAGCCGCCGAAACCGACGTACTTGGGCCCGAGCCGGATATGCATCCAGCCGATCAGCTTGCGCTCCCACAACACGTAGAACGCGACGGCGATGATCAGCGGCATGCAGATCGCCACGATCATCAGCAGCAGCCACACCACCGTGCCGACCGCACCGAACGACCCCAGCCAGGTCTGGAACGGGTCGATAACGCTATCCATCATGCTCATGCCCTCCCCACCTGCAGCCGCCCCGCACCCAGCGGCGCGGTGGCGCCGTGGCCACTCTCGATCCAGACGGTGCCGCGAGCGACCGCGTCGCTTACAGCAACCGGCAGGCTGGCGGTGCCGGCGGCGGCACCGAACTTGCCGGTGGCGCCTTCGGCCAGACCCGCGGCCTCGGCATCCGCCGGATGCAGCACGGCGCGCGGGCCGACGTTGAGCGGATGCGCCTGCAACGCGGTGGCCCGGCGCACGACGGCGTCGCTGCGGTAGATCGCGGTGCCGAGGGCCACTTCCAGCCCATCGCCGGACGGCTTGACCGCCTTGCCGGCAACCGGGGTGACGTCACGCTTGACCAGGCTGTCGCGCAGCCCGGCCAGATCGGTGAATTCAAAGCCGGCAGCGGCCAGATCGCCACCCAGCGCACGCAGCACGCGCCAGCCGGCACGGGCCTGGCCGGGCAGCTTGCCCCCGGCGACCGCGGGCTGCTCGCGACCGTCGAGGTTGGTCAGCGTGGCGTCGATTTCCGGCAGCAGGCCGATCGGCAGGATCACGTCCGCGACCGCACGGGTCGACTCGCACGCGAAATGGCTGAACGCGACGACCTGGCCGCCGCCCAATGCCTTCAGCGCGGTCGCGGTATCGGCGAAATCCAGGCCCGGTTCGATTCCATACAGCACATAGGCGCTGCGCGGGTCGGCGAGCATCGCCTGCGCATCGCGACCGGTCGGCAATACGCCGTGATCGGCCAGACCGACCGCGTTGGCACCCTGCGGAATGCGGCAGAGCCTGGCACCGGTCGCCTTGGCGAACTCGGCAGCGGCGGTGCGGATCGCGCTGGCATGCGGGCCGTTCTCGGCCAGTGCGCCGACGATCACGACCGCATTCGCCGCCGCCGTGGCGGCCTCGCGCAGGCCGGCATCCGCCAGCGCACCGGCCAGTTGCGACGGCGCCACGATCTGCTTGCCGGCCAGGTCGAAGGTCTGCTCGAAATCGACCGGGTTGACCGCGTGCACTTTGGCGCCGTTCTGCCAGGCCTTGCGCACGCGCGCATTCACCAGCGGCAGCTCGTGGCGCAGATTCGTGCCGACCAATACCACCAGGTCGGCGCGCTCGATGTCGGCGACCTGCATCTGGAACACTTCGGCGACGGCGGCATCGGACAGGTCGGACTGACTGATCCGATGGTCGAGGTTGCCGGTGCCCAGCGCATCCGCCAGACGGGCCAGCAGCGCGCCCTCCTCGTTGGAGGCCGACGGGTGCACAAGCATGCCGAGCTGGTCGGCGGCGTTGTCGCGCAGGATCGCCGCGGCCTTCGCCAGCGCCTCTTCCCACGTCGCGTCGCGCCAGCCATCGCCATCCTTGAGCATCGGTACCTGCGCGCGGTCAGCGGCATACAGGCCCTGATGCGAGTAGCGGTCTCGGTCCGACAGCCAGCACTCGTTGACCATGTCGTTGTCGCGCGGCACGGTCCGCATCACCTCGCCCCGGCGCACATGCAGGAACAGGTTGCTGCCCAGCGCGTCGTGGTAGCCCAGCGACTCGCGCGCGAGCATCTCCCAGGCACGGGCGCGGAACTGGAACGGCTTGTTGGTCAGCGCGCCGACCGGGCAGACATCGATCACGTTGCCCGACAGCTCGGTCGTCAACGGCTTGCCGTCGTAGGTGCCGATCTGCAGGTCTTCGCCGCGGTACATGCCGCCCAACTCGTAGGTTCCGGCAATCTCGGCGGTGAAGCGGATGCAACGCGTGCAATGGATGCAGCGGGTCATCTCGGTGGCGACCAGCGGCCCGATGTCCTCGTCGGCGACAACGCGCTTGCGCTCCACGAAACGGCTCACGGAACGCCCGTAGCCCAGCGACAGGTCCTGCAACTCGCACTCGCCGCCCTGGTCGCAGACCGGGCAATCGAGCGGATGGTTGATCAGCAGGAATTCCATCACGTTGCGCTGCGACTTCAGCGCCTTCTCGCTGCGCGTGCTGACCTTCATGCCATCCATGACCGGCGTGGCGCAGGCAGGCGCTGGCTTGCCCATCTTGTCCACGTCGACCAGGCACATGCGGCAGTTCGCGGCGATCGACAGCTTGTCGTGGTAGCAGAACCGCGGGATCGGAATACCGACCTTGTCCGCGGCCTGGATGATCATCGAACCCTTCGGCGCGGTGGTGGCGACGCCGTCGATCTCGATCGCGACGTGCCCTTCCGGCACCACGGGGGCGACGCTGGTGTTGTCCGTTTCGGCGCTCATGCCGCCTTCTCCACCCGTCCGTCGCGCTGGTCGTCGACCAGGAAACGCTTGTTCACGATCGCGTACTCGAATTCAGCCCAGTAGTGGCGCAGGAAGCCCTGCACCGGCCACGCCGCAGCCTCGCCGAAGGCGCAGATGGTGTGGCCTTCGATCTGGCCGGCGGATTCGCGCAGCACCTGGAGGTCCTCCACCGTCGCGCGCATCTCGGCGACGCGGCTGATCATGCGGTACATCCAGCCGGTGCCTTCGCGGCACGGCGTGCACTGGCCGCAGCTTTCCTTGTAGTAGAACCGCGCGATGCGCTGGCAGGCGCGCACCATGCAGGCGGTCTCGTCCATCACGATCACCGCGCCGGAACCCAGGCCGGAGCCGGCCTTCTGCAGCGCGTCGTAATCCATGGTCAGGCCCATCATGGTCTCGCCCGGCAGCACCGGCATCGAGGAGCCGCCCGGGATCACCGCCTTGATCCTGTGACCCGTGCGGATGCCGCCGGCCATCTCCAGCAGCTCGGCAAATGGCGTGCCGAGGCGGATCTCGTAGTTGCCGGGCTTGTTGACGTGGCCGGACACCGAGAACACCTTCGCGCCGCCGTTGTTGGGCTTGCCGAGGTTGAGGAACCACTCCGGGCCGTTGCGGATGATCGCCGGCACCGAGGCGTAGGTCTCGGTGTTGTTGATCGTGGTCGGCTTGCCGTACAGGCCGAAGTTGGCCGGGAACGGCGGCTTGTAGCGCGGCTGGCCCTTCTTGCCTTCCAGCGACTCCATCAGGGCGGTTTCCTCACCGCAGATGTAGGCGCCCGCGCCGAGCGCGTTGTGGATGTCGATATCGATGCCCGAGCCGAGGATGTCCTTGCCCAGCCAGCCGTTCTCGTAGGCTTCCTTCAGCGCTTGCTCGATGCGCTCGAACGGCTCGTGATGGAACTCACCGCGCAGGTAGTTGTAGGCCACCGTCGAGCCGGTCGCGTAGCAGGCGATCGCCATGCCTTCGATGATCGAATGCGGGTTGTAGCGCAGGATGTCGCGGTCCTTGCAGGTGCCCGGCTCGGATTCGTCGGAGTTGCACAGGATGTATTTCTGGGTCTCGCTGCCCTTGGGCATGAAGCTCCACTTCAGCCCGGTCGGGAAGCCCGCGCCACCGCGGCCGCGCAGGCCCGATTGCTTGACCATCTCGATCACGTCGGCCGGCGGGATCTTCTCGTCGAGAATCCTGCGCCAGGCACTGTAGCCACCGGTCTTGAGGTAGTTGTCGTACGACCACGGGGTGTCGTAATGCAGGGTCGTATAGACGACGCTGTGCTCCTGCGGAGCAGGACCGACCGGACCGTAGCCCTTGGAATAATCGTGGTGCGCCATGTCCCCTCTCACTCCAGCCCGTCGAGCAGCGCGTCGACCTGCGCCGCATCGAGCTTCTCGTGGTAATGGCCGTTGACCAGCATCACCGGTGCGCCGCAGCAGGCAGCGACGCACTCTTCCTCGCGCTTGAGGAAGACGCGGCCGTCGGCAGTGGATTCACCCAGCTTGCAGCCGAGCTTCTTCTCGGCATGGGCGACCAGGTCTTCGGCGCCGTTGAGCCAGCAGCTGATGTTGGTGCAGAAGGCGACGTTGTTGCGGCCCACCGGCTGTAGCACGAACATCGAGTAGAAACTCGCCACCTCATACGCCCACACCGGCGGCAGGCCCAGGTAGCTGGCCACGGCGGCGATCAACTCGTCGCTCAACCAACCGCCGTTCTGCTCCTGCGTCGCGAACAGGCCCTGGATCACGGCCGAGCGTTTGCGGTCGGCCGGGAACTTCGCCACCCAGTGATCGATGTACGCGCGCGTCTTGTCCGACAGCACGAGCATCGGGTCGACGTTCCTGCACGCCTCGAAATTTCCAGTCGCTTTCATACGTTCAAATCCTCAGCGATCGCCATGGTCAGCGATCCACCTCGCCAAACACGAGGTCGTAGGTACCGATCATTGCCACCGCGTCGGCCAGCATGTGGCCACGGATCACCGCGTCCATCGACGACAGGTGCGCAAAGCCCGGCGCGCGCAACTTGACCCGGAACGGCTTGTTCGCGCCGTCGGAGATCAGGTAGCAGCCGAATTCGCCCTTGGGGGCCTCCACCGCGCAGTAGGTCTCGCCGGCGGGCACGCAATAGCTCTCGGTGAAGAACTTGAAGTGATGGATCAATGCTTCCATCGACTCCTTCATTTCCTCGCGTTCCGGCGGCCGCACCTTGTAGTTGTCGACCATCACCGGACCCGGGTTCGCCTTCAGCCAGGTGACGCACTGCTGGATGATCCGGGTCGACTGGCGCATCTCGGCGATGCGGACCAGGTAACGGTCGTAGCAGTCGCCTTCGGTGCCCAGTGGGATGTCGAAATCCAGCTCGGCGTACTTCGCGTAGGGCTGCTTCTTGCGCAGGTCCCATTCGATGCCCGAACCGCGCAGCATCACGCCGGTCATGCCCCAGGCCTTGGCCAGCTCCGGGGTGACCACGCCGATGCCGACGGTGCGCTGCTTCCAGATGCGGTTGTCGGTCAGCAGGGTTTCGTACTCGTCGACGCGGTGCGGGAAGTCGTTGCAGAACGCTTCCAGGTAATCCAGCAGCGAGCCTTCGCGCCATGCGTTGAAACGCTTGAGCTTGGCGCCCTTGCGCCACGGCGATTCCTTGTAGCGCGGCATGCGGTCGGGAAGGTCGCGATAGACGCCGCCCGGGCGGTAGTAGGTTGCGTGCATGCGCGCGCCCGACACCGCCTCGTAGCAGTCCATCAATTCCTCGCGCTCGCGAAACGCGTACAGCATCACCGCCATCGCGCCCAGATCGAGTGCGTTGGAACCCAGCCACATCAGGTGGTTCAGCAGCCGGGTGATCTCGTCGAACATCGTGCGGATGTACTGCGCACGGTCGGGAATCTCGATATCCAGCAGGGTCTCGATGGCGCGCACATAGGCGTGCTCGTTGCACATCATCGACACGTAGTCGAGCCGATCCATGTAACCGATGGACTGGTTGAACGGCTTGGACTCGGCGAGCTTCTCGGTGCCGCGGTGCAGCAGGCCCACGTGCGGATCGGCGCGCTGCACGACCTCGCCGTCCATTTCCAGGATCAGACGCAACACGCCATGTGCGGCCGGATGCTGCGGGCCGAAGTTCATGGTGTAGTTGCGGATCTCCGGCGAGCCCTTGAGCATGGAAGTGGCGTTGTCGGTGGTCTGGTTGACCAGCGGCATGGCACTGGCTGGCGTGGTCATGGCTTTACCTCGCGACGGGCGGCGGTCTCGCCCGCGGCCGTCGGATAGCGCGAATCGTCGCGGATCACGCGCGGCACCAGCACGCGCGGCTCGATCGACACCGGCTCATAGATGACGCGTTTCTTCTCGGCGTCGTAACGCACTTCGACGTTGCCGATCAGCGGGAAATCCTTGCGGAACGGATGGCCGATGAAACCGTAGTCGGTCAGGATCCGGCGCAGGTCCGGATGGCCCTCGAACACGATGCCGAACAGGTCGAACGCCTCGCGCTCGAACCAGTTGGCGCCCGCCCAGACCGAAGTCAGCGAAGCCACCACCGGCATGTCGTCATCGACCGCGAAGGTACGCAGGCGCACGCGCCGGTTGTGCTGGTAGGACAACAGGTGGGCGACCGCGGCAAACCGGCGCTCCGGCGCATCGGCCGCGCCGTTGGTCGACTCGCCCCAGACGAAGCGCCCGGGACCATTGCCCTCGACGCCGCGCGAAAACCCCTCGGACGACGGATCGGTGTTCCACTCGTCGCTGCCGTAACTCAGGTAATCGACACCGCTGACATCGGTCAGCTGCTCGAAACCGAACTCATCGCGCAGTGCAAACGCAGCCGCCAGCCACTCGGCCGGCTCCAGGTCGATACCGATCTCGCCACGCGGCTCGGCCACGCTGACCAGGGCGTCGGGGAAACGTGCGCGCAGGCGATCGGCGAACGCCGTGATCGACTCACTCATCGCGGACACCCTGCTTGCTCTCGCCGAAGTTGGTGCCGCGACGGATCTTCTTCTGCAACTGCAGGATGCCGTAGACCAGCGCCTCGGCGGTCGGCGGGCAACCCGGCACGTAGATGTCGACCGGCACGATGCGGTCGCAACCACGCACAACCGAATACGAATAATGGTAATAACCGCCGCCGTTGGCGCAGCTGCCCATCGAGATCACCCATTTGGGGTCGGGCATCTGGTCGTAGACCTTGCGCAACGCCGGGGCCATCTTGTTGACCAGGGTGCCGGCCACGATCATCACGTCGGACTGGCGCGGCGACGGGCGGAAAATCACGCCATAGCGGTCCAGGTCCAGTCGCGCCGCGCCGGCATGCATCATTTCCACCGCGCAGCAGGCCAGGCCGAACGACACCGGCCACATCGAACCGGTACGCGCCCAGTTCCACAACGCATCGAGGCTGGTGGTGACGAAGCCCTGTTGCAGCAGCGGGTTGTCATCGCCGGGAAGCAGGATGTCGTCCAGGCGCCCTTCCGGCACCGGGTTGTGCATCAGGCCCGAGATGGTCTCACTCACTCCCATTCCAGCGCTCCCTTCTTCCACACATAAATGAAGCCGAGGAACAACATGCTCACGAAAATACCCATCTCGACCAGGCCGATGACACCGAGATCCCTGAACACGGTTGCCCAGGGCACGATGAAGATGATTTCCAGATCGAAAATGATGAACTGGATCGCGATGAGGTAATAGCGCACGTCGAACTGCATGCGCGCGTCTTCGAAGGCCTCGAAGCCGCATTCGTAGGGGGACAGTTTCGCGAGACTGGGGCGTCTTGGCCCAAGCACGTAACCCACTACGAGAAGGGCGACGCCGATACCGCTGGCGACGATCAGGAACAACAGGGTCGGCAGATATTCGCCCAGCACTTCTGTTCTCTCGGCTACACCGCGCTAGCGCGGCCTTGGCTCGGCGGCATCATGTCTGCCTGGGGCAGCGGGCGATGCCGTTGATGTTTGCAACATTTACTGGAGTGGTGCCCAAGGGGGGACTCGAACCCCCACGACCTAAGCCGCTACCACCTCAAGGTAGTGCGTCTACCAATTCCGCCACCTGGGCACATGATCCGACTTCCCTGTTCCGACCTGCTCCATTGCTGGACCGAGTCGGCTTTCGGTCATAACGACCGGACACCCGCGCATCCCTGCCGGGCGTCAACGCTCATGATATCGCGGGACGCTATTTTCCGGCGCTGTCCGGCGGTGCCGATTCAGGCGACTTGGGCGCCGTCGGTGCGGCGGGAACGCCTGAATCCGTCGCCCCAGCCGGCTGCGGCGCAGCCTGGCCGGGCACCGCGGGGACCACGATATTGTTGCCGGCCGGTGCGGGTGTCACCGGGATCTGCGACATCACGCCCAGGTCCTGCGTCGAGGCGACGGTGCCGCCGGCCCTGTCGGTTGCATGCCAGGCCATGAACATGGCGATCGCGAAAAAAGCGATGCCGAGCCACTTGGTGGACTTGGACAGGAAGCTGGATGCGCCGCGCGCACCGAACACGGTCGCCGAAGCGCCGCCACCAAACCCGGCACCCGCCTGCGCACCCGCGCCGCGTTGCATCAGGATCAGGGCGATCATCGCGATCGCGATCAGCACATAGATGACGTTGAGGAACAACAGCATCGGAACACTCTCATTTGCGCGGGACGAGCCCGGTGCATGTCAGGGAGCCAGCGCGGCTGCGATGGCGTTGAAGTCGGCGGCAACCAGCGAAGCCCCGCCAACAAGGCCGCCATCGACGTCCGCTTGCGAAAACAGCGCGGCGGCATTGTCGGCCTTCACACTGCCGCCGTACAGGATCGGCAGCGAGTCGGCGATTCTAGCATTGAGTGAAGCGACTTCGCTACGGATGAACGCGTGCACCGCCTGCACCTGCTCGGGACTGGCGGTCTTTCCGGTGCCGATCGCCCACACCGGCTCGTAGGCAACGATCGCACCGTGGAAGGCGGCGGCCCCGTCCTGCATCAGCGGGGCCAGTTGCTCTTCCAGGCGCCACTCGGTCTGGCCGCTGTCACGCTCGGCGAGGCTCTCGCCGATGCACAGGATCGGGGTCAGGCCGGCGGCCTTGGCGGTCATGAACTTGGCGGCCACGAGCTCGCTGGTCTCACCGTGGTACTGGCGGCGCTCGGAATGGCCCACCAGGGTGTAGCGGGCACCGACCTCGACCAGCATCGCCGCGGACACCTCGCCGGTGTAGGCGCCAGACTGCTTCGAACTGACGTCCTGCGCACCGAATGCGAGGCCGCTGTCGGCGTAACGGCCGGCCAGCTCGCCCAGGTACGGCAGTGGCGGCAGGATGATGCGCTCGACCCCGGACGGAACCGGAGCAGCGACCACGGCATCGAGCAACTCATGAGAAAAACGTCGATCACCGTGCAACTTCCAGTTACCGGCGACAATCCTGCGACGAGCCATGCCAACTCCCCGATTACGAAAGCCGGGATTCTACCCCAGCCGCACCGGTCGGCGACCACAATCACCCTCGCACCCGTCCCGACCATGACCGCCCGCCTCCACAGCTTCCCGCCGATCGCCCCGGCCGATGCCCGCGTCCTGATCCTGGGCAGCATGCCGGGCGTGCGGTCGCTGCGGGAAAACCGCTATTACGCGCACCCGCAGAACCGGTTCTGGCCGTTCATGGGCCGCCTGCTGGACATCGACCCCGCGCTGCCTTACGCCGAACGCTGCAGCGCACTGTCGGCGGCCGGCATCGCCCTGTGGGATGTGCTCGCCAGTTGCGAGCGTGAAGGCAGCCTGGATTCGGCGATCCGCGACGACACCGCCCACCCGAACGATCTGGGCGGCCTGTTCGCCGCCTGCCCGGGCCTGTCCACCGTCCTGTTCAATGGCGCGAAGGCCGAGAGCAGTTTCCGCCGGTTCGTGGCCCCGCAGTTGACGGTCGATGGCAGGCGCTACCTTCGGCTGCCGTCGACCAGCCCGGCGAACGCCTCGCAACGGCCTGCCGACAAGCTGGAGGCCTGGCGAGAGGGGTTGCTCCTGGCGGGAGTGGATGTCCTGCCGGACCGACCCTGACGCAGGGTTCGCCCAGGACTACTTGAGCTTGATCTCGCGCAGGCGCTCTTCCAGATATCCCTGCGCGGTGATCGGCTCGGGGTAGCGGCTGGGATTGTCGGCGGTGACCGTGCCGGGCAGCACGTCGATCAGGAAGTCCGGATTGGGGTGCAGGAAGAACGGCGTGGAGTAGCGCGGCTGGCGCGCCTTGTCGCCCTTCGGGTTGACCACGCGGTGGGTGGTCGAGGGGTACACGTGGTTGGTCAGGCGCTGCAGCATGTCGCCGATGTTGACCACGATGGTGTCGGCATCGGCGGTGAACGGTACCCACTCGCCCTGGCGCGACAGCACTTCCAGACCCTCGGCGCTGGCGCCGACCAGCAGCGTGATGAGGTTGATGTCCTCGTGCGCGCCGGCACGCTCGTTGGGCACCTCGGGCGAGGTGATCGGCGGATAGTGCAGCGGCCGCAGGATGGAGTTGCCCGAATCGATCTTGTCGTCGAACCAGTCCACCGGCAGATCGATGTGCAGGGCCAGCGCGCCGAGCACCTTCGCGCCCAGGCGGTCCAGCGCCTGGTAGAGGCCGTAGGCGACCTCACGGAACTCGGGAATCTCCCCGGGCCAGACGTTGGCCGGCATCGAGGCGGCGTATTTCGAGTCGCGCGGAATCTCGCGACCGACGTGCCAGAACTCCTTCAGGTCGGAATACGTCGCGCCCTTGGCGGTCTCGATGCCGAACGGGGTGTACCCGCGGGCACCGCCGCCGCCTTCCACGTGGTACTTGCGCTTGACCGCTTCGGGCAGGGCGAAAAAGCGCTGGAACACGTCGTAGCTTTGCGCAATCTGCGCCTCGGGAATGCCGTGCCCGTGGATGCCGGCAAAACCCCATTCCTGATAGGCGGCACCCAGCTCGGCAACGAACGCGTCCCGCTGGGCAGGATCCTCGAAACGGCGGATATCGAACGTCGGAATGCGGGTCTGGCTCATGTCTTCAGCTTGCTTAAGGAGGGTTGGCGCGGCCGGCCAGCGCCGCCCGCGAAGGGTTATTGCGCCGCCTGCCGGACGGCTTCAGCGAGGCGGTCCAGGGTGGCCTGCATCAGTTCGCTGCCGTCGGCCTCGACCGTGACGCGCACCACCGGCTCGGTGCCGGACGGACGCAGGAAGGCGCGTCCGCGCCCCTGCACCGCCAGTTGCGCATCGGCCAGCGCCGCCTGCACGGTGGCCGCCTCGGCCGGCCTGGCGCCGTTGCCGAAACGCACGTTGACGGTCCGCTGCGGCACCTTCTGCAGACCCGCCAGGGCATCGCCCAGGCTGACGCCGCGGCGATGCAGCACTTCCAGTACCTGCAGGGCGCTGACGATGCCGTCGCCCGTGCTGGTCCGGTCCAGGCAAAGCAGGTGGCCGGAGGCTTCGCCGCCCAGCACGCCGCCATGGGCGATCAGTTGCTGGTGCACATGGCGGTCGCCGACCTTGGCGCGGACGAACCCGATCCCCGCCTGCTCGAACGCGCGCTCCAGCCCGTAATTGGTCATCAGCGTGCCCACCACCGGGCCCTGCAGGCGGCCGCTCTCGCGCCAGTCGTTGGCCAGCAGGTAGATCAGGTCATCGCCGTCGTGGACCGCGCCCTGCGCATCGACGAACATCACCCGGTCGCCGTCGCCATCGAAGGCGATGCCCAGCACCGCGCCGGTTTCGCGCACGCGGGCGGCCAGCGCCTCGGGGTGGGTCGACCCGACCCCGTCGTTGATGTTCAGGCCATTGGGAGCCACGCCGATCGCGTCGACCTTCGCCCCCAGCTCGCGCAGCACCAGCGGGCCGAGCTGGTAGGTCGCGCCATTGGCGCAGTCCACCACGATGTGCATGCCGCCCAGGTCGAAGCCCTTGGGGACGGAGTTCTTGCACGCTTCAACGTAACGGCCGACGGCGTCGCGGGTGCGTTCGGTCTTGCCCAGCTCTTCCGATGGCACCGTGCTGAACGGCTGCTCCAGGGCGGCCTCGATCTCCAGTTCGGTGGCGTCGTCGAGCTTCTCGCCTTCGGACGAGAAGAACTTGATGCCGTTGTCGAAGTGCGGGTTGTGCGAGGCGGAAATGACGATGCCGCCATCGGCGCGCATCGAGCGGGTCAGATGCGCCACCGCCGGGGTCGGCATCGGCCCCATCAGTTGCACATCCACGCCCGCGGCGACCAGCCCGGCCTCCAGCGCCGCCTCGAACATGTAGTTGGAGATCCGCGTGTCCTTGCCGATGATCACCACCGGCTTGCGCCAGGCACGCTTGGCCTGCACCGCGCGCTTGAGCGCGTGGCCATAGGCGTTGCCCAGGCGCAGCACGAAATCGGCCGAGATCACGCCCTCGCCCACCCGGCCACGGATGCCGTCGGTACCGAAATACTTGCGTCCCATCAGACTGTGGCCTCGGCGTCATCTTCGGGCCGGGGCTGGCGCATCATCATCGCCAGCAGGTCGGCGAGGCGGTCGCGCAGTTCGCGACGGTCGCAGATCTGGTCGATCGCGCCGTGCTCGAGCAGGAACTCGCTGCGCTGGAAGCCTTCCGGCAACGTCTCGCGCACGGTCTGTTCGATCACCCGCGGGCCGGCGAAACCGATCAACGCTTCCGGCTCGGCGATGTTGATGTCGCCCAGCATCGCCAGCGAAGCCGATACGCCGCCGGTGGTCGGGTGCGTCAGCACCGCGATGTACGGCAGCCCGGCCGCACGCAGGCGACCCAGCGCGGCCGAGGTCTTGGCCATCTGCATCAGCGAGAACAGGCTTTCCTGCATCCGCGCGCCGCCGGTCGCGGTGAAGCACACCAGCGGGCAACGGGCTGCCAGCGCGGCTTCGGCGGCCAGGGCGAAGCGCTCGCCGACCACCGAACCCATCGAGCCGCCCATGAAGGCGAAGTCGAACGCGCAGGCGACCAGCGGCTGCTGCTTCAGCGTGCCCTGCAGGGCGATCAGCGCATCGCGCTCGCCGGTGGACTTCTGCGCGGCCTTGATGCGATCCGAGTA
>DASTUE010000021.1:0-15092 GCA_035759805.1 Lysobacter sp.
TCGAGAAAGTGGTCGGCGAGCGCAGCGACGGCAAGTGGGTCGACCTGAAGTACGAGCTGGCCGACGCCGACAAGCTGCTGGGCAGCAAGCTGAGCATCCAGGCCCCGGAGCGCAACGAGCGCATCCGCGTGACCTACCGCACCGCGCCGCAGGCGTCGGGCCTGCAGTGGCTGACGCCGGCGATGACCGAGGGCGGCAAGCAGCCTTTCATGTTCAGCCAGTCGCAGCAGATCCACGCCCGTTCCTGGGTGCCGCTGCAGGACACCCCGCGGGTGCGCTTCACTTACACCGCGCACGTGACCAGCCCGAAGGACGTGATGGTGCTGATGAGCGCCGACAACGATCCCAAGGCTGTGCGTGACGGCGATTACACCTTCGAGATGCCGCAGGCGATCCCGTCCTACCTGCTCGCGATCGCCGCCGGCGACCTGGCGTTCAAGCCGATCTCCGACCGCAGCGGCGTCTGGGCCGAGCCGACGATGGTCGACAGGGCCGCGGCCGAGTTCGCCGATACCGAGAAGATGATCGTCGCGACCGAGGCGATGTACGGCCCGTACCGCTGGGGCCGCTATGACATCCTCGTGCTGCCGCCCTCGTTCCCGTACGGCGGCATGGAAAACCCGCGCATCACCTTCGCCACCCCGACCGTGATCGTCGGCGACAAGTCGCTGGTGTCGCTGATCGCGCACGAGCTGGCGCACAGCTGGGCCGGCAACCTGGTGACCTTCTCCAGCCCGAAAGACCAGTGGATGAACGAGGGCATCACCAGCTACGTCGAGAACCGCATCATCGAGGCGCTGTACGGCAAGGACTTCGCCAACATGGAAGCGGCGATCGCGCAGAACGAGCTGCGCAGGACCATCGGCGACATGGAGCCGCAGGCGCAGGCGCTGGCGATCCGTCCCGACGTGCACGTCAAGGCCGGCGACACCCTGACCGAGGTCGCGTACGACAAGGGCGCGTGGTTCATGATGTTCCTGGAGCACCGTTTCGGCCGCGAGGACTTCGACCCGTTCCTGCGCGGCTACTTCGACCACTTTGCTTTCCAGTCGATCCCGACCACCACCTTCGTGCAGTACGCCGAGGACAATCTGCTGGCCAGGCATCCCGGCAAGGTCACCGAGGCCGAGCTGGACGAGTGGATCTACGGCCCGGGCATCCCGGAGTCGGCGCCGGTCACCGTCTCGCCGCAGTTCGATGCGGTCGATGCCGTGCGCCAGGCCTGGATCGATGGCGGTCCGCTGCCGTCGGCGGATGTCACCGCGAAGTGGAGTACGCAGGAGTGGCTGCACTTCCTGGAAGGCATGCCGGCCACGTTGAGCCATGACCAGCTGGCCGTGCTGGATGCCGCGTACAAGTTCACCGGCACCCCGAACGGCGAGATCGCGATGCGCTGGTACCCGCTGACCGTGCGCAGCGGTTATCCGGAAGCGAACGAGGCGATCGCCGAGTTCCTGACCCGCGTGGGCCGCCGCAAGCTGATCATGCCGACCTATGCCGAGCTGGTGAAAACCCCGGCCGGTCTGGTGATGGCCGAGACGATCCTGGAGAAGGCGCGACCGGGCTACCACCCGATCACCACCGGTTCGGTGGAAGCGGTGATCGCGCAGGCCAAGGGCGACAAGTCGGTGACCAAGCCGGTCGACTGATCGCTCAGTTGGTTGGACGTCTTCCTCGCGGCCGCCTCCGGGCGGTCGCGTTGTATGCGGCTTTCGTATCCGCGTTCATCTGGGCTGGTGCGGAGGGCGCGATCGGTACGCCTTCGCGGCGAATGTCCCCCGGCCTCCGCCTGCGGCGAAGGCCTCCTCCTTTATTTCGCCCCGAAGGCATACCGATCACGCCAGTGCTGGCGGATTTTCGCCCTTGTAACCACCGCGTTGTCGCAATGACGGGTGAGCGCCCTTGGGGCGAAATAAAGGAGGAGGCACCGGCTTCATCGGTGCCGGGGGACATTCGCACCAAGGGCATTCACCCCCTGCGCCCCGGAGGCGCCACCCCGCCCACACCACCCCTGCGACGCTCCCCCCTTCGGATCGGAGAAGAACCATTAAGATTCAGACAGGCTTGAACCCGACATCCAAGAGAACCCCGCAATGACCCTTACGCGTACCCGGACCGCCGCCCATCCATCGCAACTCGATCGGCGAATGATGCGGGCGGGATCACCGCTGCTCGTTGCCCTGGTATGCGCGATGTTGCTTGGCGGCTGCGAGCCGGCGCCGGATCCGGAGGTCGTCCGCGCCGAACAGGCTGCCGCGGCCGAACGGAAGGCCGAGGCGATGGCGCAACAGTTCGACGAGCAGTTCGCGGCGGAGAACTGGGACCTGGCCAAGGCGCACGGCGATGTGTTGCTTGCCGAGTATCCCGACAGCCAGGCCGCCGAGCGCATCAAGGCGCAGCATGAGCAGGCGGCAGAAAAAGCCCACGCCATCCGGGAAGCGCGCCGCACGGCCGCGCTGTGGGCCTATCAGACCCAGCCGGTCGGCAAGAAACAGCAGTTGTCGGCCGCCATCTATGCGCGCGAGAACGTCGAGACCGATGGCAAGGTCGCGCGGCCGGTACGGCTGATCTTCCGCGACCACCCCGAATGGGGCCGCAGCAGTTACCTGGTGCTGGAAGCGGGCGACTTCGACTGCTACCGCGGCTGCAAGCTCAAGGTCAGCGCCGATGACGGCACGCGCACGATGGCCGGCAGCCGGCCGAAGACCGACGAGGCGATCGCGATGTTCGTCGAAGACGAAAAGACCCTGTGGAAGCTGGCCAAGGGCGCCGACGTGCTGTCGATCGAGTTCCCGGTCAAGGCCGGCGGCACGCGCACCGCGGTGTTCGAGGTCGGCGGGCTGGACCCGGAGCGGTTGCCGGGCTGGAATTGAGGCGGGCGCGGCGTTTTCGCTTTGTAGGAGCGACGTAAGTCGCGACCTGTATGCCGTCGCAAACGCTCGATGGGCGCGCACTCGCCGGCCCGGACCGGCCGCGCCCCGTTTTTCGATCCGGTGTCGTCGCCCCGGCGTTTCTCGGCTGCGCCTTCATGCGGCGCCTGCGCGTTAGCGACTCACGTCGCTCCTGCAAAAGAGGCGGTCTCCCCCTGCGAGACGACGCGAGGGTTTACACGTCGTCGCCCGCTCCCCCGTCGTCGCTCAGAGCGCGTAACCGAACTGCTGGCGGAACTGCCCGGCGAACTCGTCGTAGTCGAAGCGCTGGTTCTGGGTGCCGGGGTGCTCGACCTTGAGCGCGCCCATCAGGTTGCCGATGCGGCCGATCGTCAGCCAGTCGTAGTCCTTCTGGATGCCGAAGATCAGGCCGGCGCGGAACGCGTCGCCGCAGCCGGTCGGGTCGGTGATGCGGCGCTCGTGCGCGGGCGGAATGTCGTGCACCTCGCCGCCGGTATGGATCACCGCGCCCTTCGGCCCGCGCGTGGCGATGTAGGCCTTCACCTTGCTGGCGATCTCTTTCTCGCTCCAGCCGGTGCGCTCCTGCAGCAGGTTGGATTCGTAGTCGTTGACGGTGACGTAGTCGGCCTGCTCGATGAAGGCGCGCAGCTCATCGCCGTTGAACAGCGGCATGGCCTGGCCCGGATCGAAGATGAAGGGGATGCCGGCCTCGGCGAACTCGTTCGCGTTCTGGATCATGCCCTCGTAACCGTCCGGACTGACGATGCCGATGCTCACGCCGGGCACGTCGCGCACGTGGTTCTCGTAGGAGCGCATCATCGCGCCGGGGTGGAACGCGGTGATCTGGTTGTTGTCGTGGTCGGTGGTGATGAACGCCTGCGGGGTGAACAGCTCGTCGATGACCTTGACGTGCTCCAGGCGGATCTCCTGCTGCTCGAACCACTCCCGGTACGGGCCGAAGTCCTGGCCCACGGTCGCCATCGGGATCGGGTCGCCGCCCAGCAGCTTGAGGTTGTAGGCGATGTTGCCGGCGCAGCCGCCGAACTCGCGGCGCATCCGCGGCACCAGGAACGAGACGTTCAGGATGTGCACCTTGTCCGGCAGGATATGGTTCTTGAACTGGTCGGGAAACACCATGATGGTGTCGTACGCCAGCGAGCCGCAGATCAGGGCAGACATCGGTAATCACACTCCGGGAGGCACCCGCCGCCGGAGTGCAGGCAGGGTTGGGGATTGACGGGTTTCGACGCCGGACGGCGCGCGGCGCATAGATTAGCCGTTGGCCCGGGTTGCGGCCAGTCGCGAAGGGGCGCGGGCCGCGGTCCAGGCCGGTGGGCCGCACGCCGCCCGCGCGCCAGGCGCGCATCGTGCACGCGCCGGATTCGGCAAAGCGACCATCAACGTCGGAAAGCGCCGAAGTACGCCATTTTCCCTTGCCCGGCAAGGGGGCGGTTGCTAGTCTAGTCGACCGCTTCCGGCACCCCTTCCACGGCCCAATCGACGATGTTCAAGAAGTTTCGCGGCATGTTCTCCAACGACCTGTCCATCGATCTGGGCACGGCCAACACGTTGATCTACGTGCGCGGACAGGGAATCGTGCTGAACGAGCCCTCCGTGGTCGCGGTGCGCCAGGACCGGGTGGTCGGCGGCAACCGCACCGTCGCGGCGGTCGGCACCGAGGCCAAGCAGATGCTCGGCCGCACGCCGGGCCACATCACCACGATCCGGCCGATGAAGGACGGCGTCATCGCCGACTTCACCTACACCGAGGAGATGCTCAAGCACTTCATCCGCAAGGTGCACAAGTCGCGTTTCCTGCGTCCCAGCCCGCGGGTGCTGGTGTGTGTGCCGTGCGGCTCGACCCAGGTGGAGCGCCGCGCGATCAAGGAATCGGCCGAGGAGGCCGGTGCGCGCGAGGTGTACCTGATCGAGGAGCCGATGGCGGCTGCGATCGGCGCCGGCATGCCGGTGGCCGAGGCGCGCGGTTCGATGGTGGTGGATATCGGTGGCGGCACCACCGAGGTTGCGGTGATCGCGCTCAACGGCATCGTCTACGCGGCGTCGGTACGGATCGGCGGCGACCGGTTCGACGAATCCATCATCGCCTACGTGCGTCGCACCTACGGCACCCTGATCGGCGAGGCGACCGCGGAGCGGGTCAAGGAAACCCTGGGCTGTGCGTACCCGCAGGCCGAGAACACCAGCATGGAGATCACCGGGCGCAACCTCGCCGAGGGCGTGCCGAAGATGATCACCATCACCGCCAACGAAGTGCTCGACGCGCTGCGCGAGCCGCTGGCCGGAATCGTCACCGCGATCAAGCTTGCACTGGAGCAGACCCCGCCGGAGCT
Organism: Lysobacter sp.; assembly: GCA_035759805.1. Classification (GTDB taxonomy): domain Bacteria; phylum Pseudomonadota; class Gammaproteobacteria; order Xanthomonadales; family Xanthomonadaceae; genus Novilysobacter. The sequence goes on from DASTUE010000021.1 coordinate 5,243, forward strand.
GGGCGCCGACGTCGCCGAGCGCGGCATCGTGCTGACCGGCGGCGGCGCTTTGCTGAAGGATTTCGACCGCCTCGTCAGCGAGGAGACCGGCGTGCACGTGCAGGTCGCCGACGACCCGTTGAGCTGCGTTGCCCGTGGCGGCGGTCGCGCGCTGGACCTGCTCGACATGCACGGCAACGAGTTCTTTGCCCCCGAATAAACCGGTGCAGGCCGACTGACCAACCACCGTGCGCCCCTACGCCAATTCCTCCACGCCCAACCGCCCGGGCGACGTTGCCGCCACGCTGTGGCTGTTGGCCTACCTGGTGCTGGCGGTGGTGTTGATCGTGCTCGACCACCGCGGCGGCTGGCTGACCCAGGCGCGGGGGCAGGCATCGATGCTGGTGCAGCCGCTGTGGGTGGTGGCCGGTTGGCCCGGGCGGGTGGTGACCCGGCTCTACGACGATGCCGGCACGATGGGCCAGCTCAGTGCCGACAACGCCCGCCTGCGCAACGAGTTGCTGGTCAACAGTGCGCGCATCGCGCGGCTGCAGACCCTCGCCGCCGACAACGCGCGCCTTCGCGGCCTGCTGGACGCGGCCGACAGGAACCGCCTCGACGTGCAGCTCGCGCCGATCCTGGATATCGACCTCGACCCGGCCCGGCAGCGGTTGGTGGTCGATGCCGGCCGCAATGACGGCGTCCACCTGGGCCAGAGCGTGATCGATGCCGGTGGTTTGCTGGGCCAGATCATCGAGGTGCAACCGATGCTCGCCACCGTGCTGCTGCTGACCGACGCCGCGCATGCGGTGCCGGTGGCGATCGAGCGCAACGGCGTGCGGCTGGTGGTCTACGGCGAAGGCCGCAGCGACCTGCTGCGCCTGCCCAGCGTGCCGCTGTCGAGCGATGTCAAGGTCGGCGACAAGCTGCTGACGTCCGGCCTGGGCGGTCGTTTCCCGGCGGGTTTTCCGGTCGGCACGATCGTCACCCTGCATCCCGACGACAGCCGCGCGTTCCTCGTTGGCGAGGTGCGGCCGGCGGCGCAGCTGGATCGCGGGCGCGACGTGCTGTTGCTGCGCGGCGTGCTGCCGCGCGACGGGGAAACGGCGTCGACCGGGCCCGGGACGGAGACTCCGGAAGGTGCGGCACCGGTGTCGCCGGCAGCGCCGGTTGCCGCCGATGCTGGCGCGACAGCCACGCCCCCGCCGCTACCCGCCAACGACGGTGCCCGCCGATGAGTCGGCGCTACCAGTCCTGGCTGTTGCCGGTCAGCGTGATCGTCGGATTGCTGCTTGGCCTGCTGCCGCTGCCACCGGTGATGCAGCCGTTGCGTCCGTACTGGCTCGCGCTGGTGGTCGCCTACTGGGTGATCGAGGATCCCGACCGCATCGGCCTGGGGTTCGCCTTCATCGTCGGGGTGGTGGCCGACATCAGCTTCGGCAGCCTGCTGGGCGAGCAGGCCCTGCGGCTGGTGGTGATGGCGTTCATCCTGCAGCGCTTCCGCGCGCGCCTGCGGTTCTTCCCGTTGTGGCAGCAGGCGCTGGCGATCGGCGGTCTGCTGCTGAACGACCGCATCGTGGTGGCGGCGATCCACGTCGCCCTGGGCATCCAGCCGCTGCCGATGATGTTCTGGCTCGCGCCGCTGACGGGCATGGCCCTGTGGCCGCCGGTGTTCCTGCTGCTGGACGCCCTGCGTCTGGGCAGCTGGCGCAGGAGCTAGGCCGTGCGCCCGCGTCGCCCACGCCGCGTGATCAAGGACGCCGGCGCCGAGGCCAGACATTTCCGGGTGCGTGCCGGCATCGCCTTTGTCGGTGTGGTGCTCGCGCTGGGTGGCCTGGCGCTGGGCTATTTCCGCCTGCAGGTCTGGCAGTACGACAAATACGCCACGCGCGCGGAGCAGAACCGGATCAAGCTGCGCCCGGTGGTGCCCGGCCGGGGCCTGATCTATGACCGCAACGGCCGGATCCTGGCCGACAACATTCCTGCGTTCCGGCTGGAGGTCACGCCGGGCGAGGCGGGAGATCCGGGTGCCTGGTTGCCGCCGCTGGCGGAGATCGTCGACCTGTCGCCGCAGGAGATCGAGGACTTCCTGGAGGCCCGCAAGGTCACCCGCGGCTACAAGCCGATCATCCTGAAATTGCGGGTGACGCCCGAGGAGGTCGCGCGGCTGGCGGTCGACCGCTGGCGCTATCCGGGCGTGGAAGTGGTGTCCTACCTGCAGCGCCGCTACCTGTACGGCGAATTGTTCGCCCACATCATCGGCTACGTCGGCCGGATCGATGTCGATGACCTGAAGGAGATGGGCGAGGCCAATTCCGCCTTCAGCCATACCGGCAAGACCGGCATGGAGCGCTCCTACGAGGCGGCGCTGCGCGGCAAGGTCGGCTACGAGAAGGTCGAGACCAATGTCGACGGGCGGCCGATGCGGGTAGTCGGCCGGGTGCCGGCGGTGCCGGGCGCGGACCTGCGCTTGTCGATCGACCTGGACCTGCAGCGCGCGATGGTCGCCGCGTTCGGCGATGCCGACGGCTCGGCGGTGGCGGTGGATGCGAAGACCGGCCAGGTGCTGGCGATGGTCAGCCTGCCGTCCTATGACACCAACCTGTTCGTCAACGGGATCTCCCACACCGACTACAACGCGCTGATCGACAACCCGTCGCGGCCGCTGTTCAACCGCAACGTGCTTGGCGGCGGGCCGCCGGGTTCGACCGTGAAGCCGATGGTCGCATTGGCCGGGGTCGACAGCGGCCTGCGCACGCCGTCCGACCGGATCTTCTCCAGCGGCGAGTTCCACATCGCCGGCCAGAGCCGCGGCTACCGCGATGCCAGCCGCGGCGGCCACGGCTGGACCGATCTGCGCGACTCGATCTCGCAGTCGGTCAATACCTACTACTACAAGCTGGCCCTGGACATGGGCATCGACCGGTTTTCCGGGTACATGCACCGCTATGGTTTCGGCGAGAAGACCGGCATCGACCTGGCCGGCGAGAGCGCCGGCGTGGTGCCGTCGCGCGAGTACAAGCGCACGATCAGCAAGGAGCCCTGGTACCCCGGCGAGACGGTGATCTCCGGCATCGGCCAGGGCTACTGGATCGCGACCGCGTTGCAGCTGGCGCGCGCCACCGCGGCGATCGCCAATGGCGGCGACCTGCACCAGCTGCGTCTGCTGGCATCGCGGCGCGACGGCTACCAGGCGCCTTGGCAGGCGCTGCCGGCGACCCCGGGCACCCGCATCAGCGACCACCCCGCCAACCTGCGCGCGGTGCAGGAAGGCATGGTGGACACCATCCACGGCGCGCGCGGCACCGCGCGGGCGATGGCGCGCGGTGCGGAGTACACGATGGCCGGCAAGACCGGCACCGCCCAGCGTTCCAGCCGCAAGGGCAACATCAGCCTCAACCCGCACACCCTGCCGTACCACCTGCGGCACACCGCCTTGTTTGTCGGCTACGCGCCGGCGGAAGACCCGCAGATCGCCATCTCGGTAGTGGTCGAGCACGGCGGCTACGGCGGCAGTGCGGCGGCGCCGATCGCGCGCGCGGTGTTCGATGCCTGGCTGCTGGGCAAGCTGCCCGAAGGCCTGGAGCCGCTCGACGGCACGCCGGCGGATCCGCTGGAGGCGGCAGCTCCGGACGGTGCCGAGGTGGCGGCCACTGGTGCCGGCGTTGCCGGGGATGTCACCGGTTCCGATGCGGCCGGCGGCCCGGAGCCTGCGCCATGAGCGTGATCCTGCGCTGGTTGTTCGACCTGCTGTGGCGCGCCATGCGTACCCTCGACCTGCCGCTGCTGGGCGCGTTGCTGGCGCTGATGGGGATCGGCCTGGCGGTGTTGTACAGCGCGGGCGGGAAATCGGAAGCGCTGGTGATGGCCCAGGGTTCGCGTTTCGCCGTCGGCCTGGTAGTGCTGTGGGCGCTGTCGCGGGTCTCGCCGATCCAGTTGCGCAACATCACGCCGCTCGTCTACGCCGTCTGCCTGCTGCCGTTGGTCGCGGTGCTGTTCATCGGCCAGGGCAAGCACGGCGCGCACTGGATCAACCTGGGCGTGTTCTATTTCCAGCCCGCCGAACTGCTCAAGCTGAGCCTGCCGATGATGGTGGCCTGGTACCTCAACCGCGAGCCTTCGCCGCCCTCGCTGCGGGCCGTGCTGGTGGCCGCGGTGCTGATCGGCGTGCCGACTGGACTGATCCTGCTGCAGCCCGATTTCGGCACCGCGATGCTGGTCGGCATCAGCGGGGCGTTTGTGCTGTATCTGGCCGGCTTGTCGTGGTGGTGGTTCGCCGCCGCGCTCGGCACCATCGCCGCGGGTGCGCCGGCGGCCTGGTTCTGGTTGCTGATGCCGTACCAGAAGGACCGCATCCTGACCTTCCTCGACCCCGAGAGCGACCCGCTGGGTGCGGGTTGGAACATCATCCAGTCGAAAATTGCGATCGGTGGTGGCGGCATGTCGGGCAAGGGCTGGGGCGACGGCACCCAGGCCCACCTGAACTACATCCCCGAGCACACTACCGACTTCATCTTCGCCGTGCTCAGCGAGGAGTTCGGCTGGATCGGGGTCGTGGTGACGCTGGGGCTGTACCTGTTCGTGGTGGGGCGCTGCCTGTGGATCGCCACGGAGGCGCGCGACGGTTATTCGCGCCTGCTGGCCGGTGCCCTGGCGCTGGCGTTCTGCGTCTACGTGCTGGTCAACGGCGGCATGGTGGCGGGCCTGCTGCCGGTGGTCGGGGTGCCGATGCCGCTGCTCAGCTACGGCGGCACCTCGGCGATATCGCTGCTGGCCGGCATGGGCGTGGTGATGGCGGTGCGCGCGCATCGGCCGGTGCATGGGCGCTGAGTCCCGCCGGCACGTGGCGCGTGTGAATGACAACCGCACCTGACCGGGCGAGCCGGTTCAGGCCTTTGCGAACAAGTGCTAACCTCGCTGCGATGACTCGATACCTCGCCAGACGCGCCCTGGTATGTGCGCTCCCGCTCGCGCTGGTGGCCTGCGCCACGCAGACCCCGCCGCCGAATCCGCAGCCCCGGCCGGCTGCCGTGGTCGAACCCGCCGCGGCACCGCAGCCGGCTCCGGCAGCCGTGCCGAACGCGCAGCCGGTCGAAACCGCACTGCCCGAATTCGTGCGCGCCACATCGGCCAAATACGACGTCGATGCGGCCTATGTGCGCTCGGTGATGGAGCAGGCGGAAATCCGCGACAGCATCATCAAGGCGATGTCGCGCCCGGCCGAGGCCAAGCCGTGGAGCGACTACCGTCCGATCTTCATCACCCAGCCGCGCATCGCCGCCGGCAAGGCGTTCCTGGCCCAGCACCGCGACGCGCTGGCGAAGGTCGAGGCGCAGTACGGGGTGCCGGCGGAGATCATCGTCGCCATCCTCGGGGTGGAGACCAGTTACGGCGGCAACGCCGGCAGCTATCCGGTAGTGGACGCGCTGTACACGCTGGCGTTCGCCTACCCGCGCACCAACCAGCCCGACAAGATCGCGCGCGAGAACACCCGCGAGGCGTTCTTCCGCGACGAGCTCGCGCAGTTGTTCGCGCTGGGCAAGGAAACCGGTTTCGACATCACCACCCTGAAGGGCAGCTACGCCGGCGCGATGGGCTGGGGGCAGTTCATGCCGTCCAGCTACCGCGACTACGCGGTCGACGGCAATGGCGATGGCAAGGTCGACCTGTTCAACAACCTCGACGACGTATTCGCCTCGGTCGCCAACTACTTCGTCAAGAAGGGCGGCTGGCAGCGCGGCGAACCGGTCACCGTGCGCGCGAAGCGTGCCAAGGGCGCCGCGGATTTCGAGCCGGAAGGCCTGGAGCCGCGCTACACGCTCGACCAGCTGGCCGCCCGCGGCTACACTCCCGGCGTCCGCGCCGCCCATGCCGGTGACGCCACCCTGGTGAACCTGGACGGCGTGAACGGCAAGGAGCACTGGATCGCGTACCAGAACTTCTACGCGATCACCCGCTACAACATTTCCAAGCACTACGCGATGGCGGTCTACCAGCTGTCGGAGGCGATTGCGGGCCGTGAGAACCCGCTCGCCGCCAACGCCGTCGCGGGCCAGCCGGGCGCATGAAGCGGCTGCTGGCCGCGACGTTGGTGCTCGGCCTGGCGGCCTGCGCCAGCGCCCCGAAAAAGCCCGACACCGGCGCCAAGGCCGTGGCCGGCAAAGCGGCCGACGCGACCACGCCGCAGGCGGGCAGGAAGTCGCCGTACCCGCCGGCCCAGGAAGACCCCGGCAAGCGTGGTCACTACACCGCCGGTGGCCTGTACGCGCCGCATATCGCCGACTCGACCCCGGACATCGACATCGACGTGTCGCTGATCCCCGAGCCGGAGGTGGTCGCCGAACCCCGCTCGGCCTATGGCAACCGCCCCACCTATGCGGTGCTGGGCAAGAACTACCGGGTGCTGGACGACGCCCGCGGGTACGTCGAGAAGGGCACGGCTTCCTACTACGGCAACAAGTTCCACGGCCGGCGCACCTCCAACATGGAGGTCTACGACATGTACGCGTTCACCGCCGCGCACAAGTCGCTGCCACTGCCGAGCTTCGCGCGCGTCACCAACCTGGACAACGGCGAATCCGTGGTGGTCCGGGTGAACGACCGCGGCCCCTTCCACGAGGGCCGGGTGATCGACCTGAGTTATGCCGCCGCCCTCAAGCTGGGCATCACCCGAGCCGGTACCGGCCGGGTCGAGGTGCGGGCGTTGCAGCCGGGTGAGGACGACGCGGGTCGCGCCGGCAAGCGCGACCGCGAGGACGCCGCCCGCGCGGTCGCTGCGGTGGCACCAAAGCCGGCACCGCCCAGCTCGATGGACACCCTGGTGGCCGCGCTGCCGAAGGGTGCCACGGGTGCCGGCGCATTGTCGTTGCCGCCCGGCGTGCGCATCGCCACCGGCAAGCCCACCCGCCTGGATCGGGCCGGGGCTTCCGCGGCTGCAGACACAATGCCGGCGACCGCTCCATCGTCCCCGGCGCCAGCGCCCGCAACCGCGGACGAGAGCTGGCGTTTCGACATGAACCAGGACGGCCGGACAATGACGGCCGACGAATTCGATGCCTGGATGGAGCAGCGCAAGGTGCGCGTCGCCACCGGCCGGGACGGCAGGCCTGCTGCATCGACCGCCCGGGTCGCCGCGGGCACCGCGCCCGCCGTTCAAGTCGTCACCAGCACCAGCACCAGCCAGGCCGACAACGTGACCCTGCAGGTCGCCAGCTTCGCCGCCCGTGACAACGCCGACCGCGCATTGGCAATCCTGCGCGGCGCGGGTATCGACCGCGCCCGCCTGCATGACGCCACCGCCAACGGCCAACGGGTCTGGCGATTGCGGGTCGGGCCGCTGGAGGCCACGACCGCCAACGGACTGGCCAACCGCATCGCCGGCCTGGGCTTCGGCGCGCCCCAGCGCGTCAACGAATAACCGCGCTCCCTTCCCAGACACCTTGATACACGTCGGCCACGGGCCGATCCGGAGTTTTGAACAATGAAGTCTCCCGCCGCCTTCCGCGTGATCGGCCTTGCCGCATTGACCACCCTTGCCGTCGGCTTCGCCTTCGCGCAGACGCCCGCGCTGCCGAAGCCGGCCGAGCAGGCCCCGGCCAGCGAAGCGCTGCCGGTGCCGCCGCCACCTGAAGTGGTCGGCACCGCATGGATCGTGATGGACGCGGCCAGCGGCGACGTGCTGGCGGGCGAGAACATCGACACACCGCTGGAGCCGGCCAGCATCACCAAGGTCATGACCAGCTACGTGATCGCCGCCGAGATGGCCGGCGGCAAGGTCAAGCCCGGCGACCAGGTGATGATGACCGAGAACGCCTGGCGCAAGGGCGGCGCGGGCACCGACGGCAGCTACTCGGGTTTCCAGGTCAACCGGACCGCGCCGCTGCTGGAGATGGAGAAGGGCATGGTCGTGCAGTCCGGCAACGATGCCGCGATCGCCCTGGCCGAGCACGTCGCCGGAAGCGAGGAGGCGTTCGCCGCGCTGATGAACCAGTACGCCGCGCGCATCGGCATGAAGAACACCCACTTCGTCAACGCCACCGGCCTGCCCGGCGAGGGCCACCTGTCGTCCGCGCGTGATCTGGCCTTGCTGGGCCGCGCACTGGCGCTGAACTTCCCCGAGACCTACGCCTACAACAAGATCAAGGAGTTCACCGTCGGGCCGATCACCCAGCCCAACCGCAACGTGCTGCTGTGGCGCGACAGCAGTGTGGACGGCATCAAGACCGGCCACACCTCCGGCGCCGGCTACTGCCTGATGGCCTCGGCCCAGCGCGGCGAACAGCGCCTGGTGTCGGTGGTGCTCGGCTCGACCTCGGAAAAGCAGCGTGCCAGCGACAGCCAGGCGTTGCTGAACTGGGGTTTCCGCTTCTACGAGACCCACAAGCTGTATGACGCGGATGTCTCGATCGCCGACCAGAAAGTCTGGAAGGGCGTCGCCAACGAAATCCAGCTCGGGCTGGCCGAGCCGCTGCTGCTGACCGTCCCGCGCGGCAGGTACGACCAGCTCAAGCCGACCATGGATGTGCCCAGGACCCTGGTGGCGCCGATCGGCAAGGGCCAGGCGATCGGCACGGTGAAGGTGATGCTCGACGGCAAGGTCGTTGCCGAGCGGCCGCTGGTGGCGCTGGCGGCGGTCGAGGAAGGCGGGTTCTTCAAGCGCCTGTGGCACGAGCTGCTGATGTGGTGGCAGTCGGCCTGAGCCGGGCCATGGGCATCGCCGCGATGGTGGCTGGATTGCCGCGATGATCCCCGGGCAGCAACCCACGAACGGCCGGCGCAAGCCGGTCGTTCGCGTTGTGGGCGAGCGGTTCGGGCCGGCCTGCCGGTTGAATCCGCAGGCCGGCCCGCAGGCAGGGGCAGGCGCGGAGGGATGCCGGTTTCGCGCATCGTCCGCCATGCCGCCGTCGCGATATCGCGCTTCCCCGGTCATCTCATCCGCCCTTGGGTTGGCCCGCCATCGCGCCCATAATCGGCGGATGGAAATCAAATCCGACAACCCTGAGCACGGCTTCCAGTTCCCCGGCGAGTTCCAGCTCAGCGCGATGGGCGCGGCCGATGCCGGGCTGGAGCGCGAACTGCCGCAGCGCCTGATCGACGCCGGCATCGAGGTGCGCAGCGAGCAGGTCGAATGGAAGCATTCCTCCAACGGCAGGTACGTGTCGGTGCGGGTGGTGTTCCTGGCCGACAGCCGCGAGCAATACGACAGGGCGCACCAGCTGCTGCGCGATCACCCGGAAGTGAAGTGGACGCTGTAACGGATCCCGTCGTAGCCGCGGAAACAGCGGTTTCCGATGCCGCTGATCCAGCCGGGACAGCCGGCAGGATCGGTCAGCGGCGCCGGTTGCCGGTGGCGCTGGTGCGCGACCTCGGCCGCCAGCCCTACGAGCCGGTCTGGCACGCGATGCAGGCCTTCACCGACGCGCGCGATGCCGATACCGCCGACGAGCTGTGGCTGGTCGAGCACGACCCGGTGTTCACCCTCGGCCAGGCCGGCAAGCCCGAGCACGTGCTGATGGCCGGCGACATCCCGGTGATCCAGGTAGATCGCGGCGGCCAGGTGACCTACCACGGCCCCGGCCAGCTGGTGCTGTATCCGCTGCTGGACCTGCGCCGGCTGAAGGTCGGCGTGCGCGAGTACGTGTGCCGGATCGAGCAGTCGATCATCGACACCCTGGCCGACTGGAACATCGAGGCGGTCCGTCGCGAGGGTGCACCCGGGGTCTACGTCGCCGGCGCCAAGATCGCCGCGCTCGGGATCCGGGTGCGGCGTGGCTGCAGCTTCCACGGGCTGGCGTTCAACATCGACATGGACCTGTCCCCGTTCCGGCGCATCAATCCCTGTGGTTACGCGGGGTTGCAGGTGACCTCGATG
>DASTUE010000022.1:0-14595 GCA_035759805.1 Lysobacter sp.
CTCGAATGTTCAGGGCTGTAGGAGCGGCTTCAGCCGCGATGGATCCGGTGACGGGCCTTGCGGCAAGTCCAGCCGTGATCGCGGCTGAAGCAGCTCCTACATGAAGGGGAGCGCGGCCGCAGTATCGTGCGGCCGCGCGACAGCGGTATTACTCGGCGGCCGGCGCCTCGTCGGCCTGGGCTTCGGCAGCAGGTGCGGCCTCATCGGCCTTCTTGGCCGGAGCCTTCTTCGCCGGTGCGCGGCGCGGCTTCTCGCTGGCGTTTTCGCCTTCGATGAAGTCTTCCTCGCGGACGCTGGCGGCGGACGGCGCGGCGGCCTTGCCTTCCAGCACGGCGTCGGCGGCGGCACGGGCGTACAGCTGCACGGCGCGGATGGCGTCGTCGTTGCCCGGGATCGCGTAATCGACCAGCGACGGGTCGTAGTTGGTGTCGACGACGGCAATGACCGGGATGCCGAGCTTCCTGGCTTCCTTGATCGCGATGTCCTCATGACCGATGTCGATCACGAAGATCGCGTCGGGCAGGCGGTTCATTTCCTTGATGCCGCCCAGCGAGGCGAGCTTCTTCTCGCGCTCGCGACGCAGGTTCAGGACCTCGTGCTTGACCAGCTTGTCGAAGGTGCCATCGGTCTCGGCCGCTTCCAGCTCCTTCAGGCGACCCACCGACTTCTTCACCGTGGCGAAGTTGGTCAGGGTGCCGCCGAGCCAGCGCTGGTTCATGTACGGCATGCCGCAACGCTCGGCTTCTTCCTTGATCGCTTCGCGGGCGCTGCGCTTGGTGCCCAGGAACAGGATGACGCCGCGCTTCTGGGCGATGCTCGAGATGAAGTTCATCGCGTCGTTGAACAACGGGACGGTCTTCTCGAGGTTGATGATGTGGATCTTGCCGCGGGCGCCGAAGATGTACGGGCTCATCTTCGGGTTCCAGTAGCGGGTCTGGTGTCCGAAATGGACGCCGGCTTCCAGCATCTGGCGCATGGTGATCTGGGGCATTGCGGTAACTCCGATAAGGGAATCCGGCCGCCGGACAGGTGGGGCGGCTGCATCGGCGCGAGCCGAGGCAAGGATTCCGGGGTTGGACTTCCCCACTGTTTCCGTGACCGAACTTCGTGGCGACAAGCCTTGAAGCACCCCGGCACGGGCTTTGGCAGCGGGTGTGTATTCGCCGGTGACGCCCGACGTGGGCGGTGCGAAGGCGCAAGACCTGCACAGCCCGCGGATTGTAACGGGCGCAGGCGGGTGCGGCAAGCCAGGGAATCGGGCCGATTCCGTGCGCAGCCGTTGAGCCGGCCGCGGCGCCCTGTCCGGGCCTGCCAGGCGCAGGCCCCGGCGCGGTGCCAATCGGCGATAATGCGCGGATGGCTATCAACCTCAAAACCCCCGAAGACATCGAAAAGATGCGCATCGCCGGTCGCCTGGCGGCCGAAGTGCTGCAGATCGTCGCGCCGCACGTGAAACCCGGCGTCAGCACCGAAGAGCTGGACCGCATCTGCCACGACCACATCGTCAACGTGCAGAAGGCGATCCCCGCGAACGTCGGCTACAAGGGCTTCCCCAAGACGATCTGCACCTCGGTCAACAACGTCATCTGCCACGGCATCCCGAACGAGGCCAAGGTCCTGAAGGACGGCGACATCGTCAATATCGACGTCACCGTGATCAAGGACGGCTGGCATGGCGATACCAGCCGCATGTACATCGTCGGCACCCCGTCGGTGCTGGCGCAACGGCTGGTGGACGTGACCCGCGAGGCGATGTTCCGCGGCATCCGCGTGGTCCGGCCGGGCGCGACCCTGGGCGATGTCGGCCACGCGATCCAGCAATATGCCGAGTCGGAGCGCTTCAGCGTCGTGCGCGAGTACTGCGGCCACGGCATCGGCAAGGTCTACCACGACGAGCCGCAGGTGCTGCATTACGGCAACGCCGGGGAGGGGCTGGTGCTGAAGGCCGGCATGACCTTCACCATCGAGCCGATGATCAACACCGGCAAGCGCCACACCCGCGTGCTGCCCGATGGCTGGACGGTGGTGACCAAGGACCGCTCGCTGTCCGCGCAATGGGAGCACACCGTGCTGGTGACCGGGGACGGGGTCGAGATCCTGACCCGCGTGCCGGGCGACGACAACGACCTATGACCGGGCCCGACCCTGCCGCCGGCCCGGCCGGGGTCCGGGGCGCGGCGCCACCTGCGGCGCCTCAGGACATGCAGACCCTGCAACAACAGGACGCCGCCTGGGCGGCGACGGCGCGCGAGGGCCTGGCCGCGACCGATGCGGCGTTCGCCAGCCGTTTCGACACCGGGGTCGAGGCCGAGGCCGGCATCGACCGCCTGCTGGCCGAGCGCGCGGCGGCGGTCGATGCGCTGGTCCAGGCGGCGTGGCTGCGCTGCATTCCTACCGATGCCGGGCTCGCGCTGTTCGCCGTCGGCGGCTACGGTCGCGGCGAGTTGTACCCGCAGTCGGATATCGACCTGCTGGTATTGGCCGAACCGGCCGTCTCGCAGCAGTACGCCGATGCGCTGGCGCGGTTTTTCACCTTGCTGTGGGATTCCGGCTTGCCGGTCGGCCATGCCGTGCGTTCACTGGCGCAGTGCACCGAAGCCTCGATCGAGGACATCACAGTACTCACCGCGATGCTCGAGGCGCGTCCGCTGGCCGCCAACGAGCACGAGCGCCGCGAGTTGCAGGCGGCGGTGTCGCCGCGGCTGGTCTGGCCGCCGCAGCCGTTTTTCGAGGCCAAACGCACGGAGCTGCGTGAGCGCCACGCGCGTTTCGACGACACTGCCGACAACCTGGAACCGAACCTGAAGGAAGGCCCCGGCGGCCTGCGCGACGTGCAGACACTGAGCTGGATGGCGCTGCGCATCATCGGCACCGCCGACATGGAATCGCTGGTGGCGTTCGGCCAGCTGGGCGCCGACGAGGTCGCCACGCTGGAGCGCGCGCGCCGCACCCTGGCCCGGCTGCGCTACGGCCTGCATCTGGTGGCGGGAAAGCGCGAGGAGCGGTTGCGGTTCGATTACCAGAAGCTGCTGGCGACGCGGCTGGGGTTCGAGGATGTCGGCGGCACCCTGGCGGTGGAGCAGATGATGCAGGAGTTCTACCGCAGCGCCTCGCTGGTGTTGCGGATCGGCGATCGCCTGCTGCAGCGTTTCGAGGAGCAGCTGGAAGGCGAGGCCGAGCCGGAGCCGCTGGACGCGTTGTTCGAGCTGCGTCGCGGTTATCTGGCCGCGCGCGGGGCGGACTGGCCACGGACACCGGCGCAGATCTTCGCGCTGTTCTCGGCCTGGGCGACGCGCGGCGGGTTGAGCGGCCTGCATTCGCACACCGCCCGGGCGCTGGCCGAGGCGCTGCCGGTGCTGCCGGATTTTTCCCGCGCCGAACCCGCGTTGCGGCAGCAGTTCATGGCGTTGCTGCGCGGCCCCCAGCCGGTGCGTACGCTGACCCGGATGGCCCGGCTGGGCGTGCTCGGGCGCTGGATCCCGGCATTCCTGCGGGTCTCCGGGCGGATGCAGTTCGACCTGTTCCACGTCTACACGGTCGACCAGCACACCCTGGCGGTACTCAAGAACCTGGCGTCGTTTGCCTCGGGCGGCCCGAGCGAGCGTTTCGCGCTCGCCCACGAGGTCTGGCCGCGGCTGCGCAAGCCCGAGTTGCTGCTGCTGGCCGGCCTGTTCCACGACATCGCCAAGGGCCGCGGCGGTGACCATTCCGAGCTGGGCGGCGATGACGCGCGCGTGTTCTGCAGCACGATCGGCTTGGGCGAAGCGGACACCGCGCTGGTGGAATGGCTGGTGCGGAAGCACCTGCTGATGTCGATCACCGCGCAGAAGCAGGACATCGCCGATCCCGAGGTGATCCATCGCTTCGCCACCATGGTGGGCGACCGCGAACGGCTCGACCATCTGTACCTGCTGACGTGCGCCGATATCGCCGGTACCTCGCCGAAGCTGTGGAATGCGTGGAAGGACCGGCTGATGGCCGACCTCTACACCGCCACCCGGCTGGCGTTGCGGCGCGGGCTGGAGAACCCGCTGGCGGCGGCCGAACGCAGCGCCGAGACGCGCCAGGCCGTGCGCACCCGGCTCACGGCCTTCGGCATCGACGATGCCGGGATCGATGCGCTGTTCGCGCGCATGCCCGAAATCGGTTTCCAGCGTGGCCGGCCGGACCAGCTTGCCTGGCAGGCGGCGTCGCTGCGGGGGCTGCCGGAGGGCGACACCCAGGTGCGGGTGCGCCCGGTGGCGGCCGATACCGGGGCGCTGGAAGTGTTCGTGCACTCGCTGGATCGCGATGGGCTGTTTGCCGCGATCGTCGCCGTGCTCGACCGCTGCGGCCTGGAGATCCAGCACGCGCGGGTTCTGGACGGCCCCGACGGCACCATTTTCGACACCTTCGAAGTCATCCCGGGCGATCCGCGACGTGCGCCGGTTGCCGACGAGGTTGCGCGTCGATTGACCCAGGCGCTGGACGGACCGCTGGAAGACATCCGCCCCGCCAGGCGCACCCAGCCGCGCCACCTGCGCCATTTCCGCATTCCGCCGAAGATCGGTTTCGACGACGCCGGCCACGGGCGCAGCACCCTCAGCCTGGTGTGTACCGACCGCCCCGGCCTGCTGGCCGATGTTGCCCGGATCCTGCGCAACCAGCGCCTGCGCGTGCACGATGCGCGCATCGCGACCTTCGGCGCCCGCGCCGAGGACGTCTTCCAGATCACCGCCACCGATGCCCAGGGTCGCGACCAGCCCCTGGACGAGAACCGCCGGCGGGCACTGAGCGCCGAACTGCTCGCCTGCCTTGAAGGAGAACACCCGTGAGTCCAGTCAAGAAGTCCGCCGCCAAGACCGCCGTGAAGAAGGTTGCGGATAAAAAAGTGCAGCCCGGTATTTCCGCCGTGGAAGAGTTGCAGGTCGTCATCGAGGGCGCGTTCGAGCGTCGCGGCACGCTGACTCCGGAGGAGATCGAAGGCTCGACCCGACCGACCGTGGAGCGCGTCATCGACGGCATCGAGAACGGCGAGTTCCGCGTCGCCGAACCCGACGGCAACGGCGGCTGGAAGGTCAACGAGTGGCTGAAGAAGGCGGTCCTGCTGTATTTCCGCACCCAGGAAATGGAGCTCGTGGATGCCTACCCGGCGCCGTTCTGGGACAAGATCCCGGCGCGCTTCGGCGACTTCGACGAGGCCGCGTTCCGCCAGCTCGGTGCGCGCGTGGTGCCCGGCGCGATCGTGCGTCGCGGCGCGCACATCGGTCGGGACGTGGTGCTGATGCCGAGCTTCGTCAACATCGGTGCCTGGGTGGGCGAGGGCAGCATGGTCGACACCTGGGCGACGGTGGGTTCGTGCGCGCAGATCGGCAAGCATTGCCACCTGTCCGGCGGTGCCGGCATCGGCGGCGTGCTGGAGCCGCTGCAGGCGACGCCGACGATCATCGAGGACCACTGTTTCATCGGCGCGCGTTCGGAAGTGGTCGAGGGCGTCGTCGTCGGCCACCACAGCGTGATCGGCATGGGCGTGTTCATCGGCCAGAGCACGCGCATCTTCAACCGCGCGACCGGGGAGGTTTCCTACGGCTACGTGCCGCCGTACAGCGTGGTGGTGTCCGGGCAGTTGCCGGCGAAGGACGGCTCGCACTCGCTGTACTGCGCCGTGATCGTCAAGCAGGTCGACGCGAAGACGCGCTCCAAGACCAGCATCAACGACCTGCTGCGCGGCCTGGCGGACTAGGCTTCCGCGAGCGGCGTGGGGGGCATTGCCCCGAGCGACACGCCGCGAGTACGTCCGTGTAGGCTCTTCGGCGCCGTCCTTGCCGCCGAAGGTCGCCCGGGGCAATGCCCCCTCCACGCCCCCGAATTTTCCGGAATGCCATGACTACGACGCTTTACGGACTGAAAAACTGCGATACCTGCAAGAAGGCGGTCAAATGGCTCGACCGCTTCGGCATCGCGCATGAATTCGTCGACTACCGCGACCAGCGGCAATCGCCGGAAACGCTGACGGAATGGAAGGACAAGCTGGGCGGCTGGGAGGCGATGATCAACAAGTCCTCGACCACCTGGCGGCAACTGCCCGACAACCGCAAGACTCCCGGTTCGGACGCCGAGTGGAAGCTGCTGCTGAGGGAATACCCGCAGCTGATCCGTCGCCCGGTGGTGGTCACCGACGATGGCCAGGTGACTCAGCGCTTCAGCGATAACGGCTTCAAGCAGCGCTTCGGCATATGAGTGGCGGTGTGCTCGAACTGGCCTACGAGTTGATCCGGCGGGAATCGGTGACGCCCGACGACGCCGGTTGCCAGCCGCTGATCGCCGAGCGTCTGCAACGTGCCGGCTTCCAGTGCGAGCGCCTGCGTTTCGGTGCGGTCGACAACCTCTGGGCGACGCATCGTGGGACCAGGCGCGGCACGGATGGCGAGGCCGACGAACCGACCCTGGTGTTGCTGGGCCATACCGACGTGGTGCCGTCCGGGCCGCGCGAGGCCTGGGCCAGCGACCCGTTCGAGCCGCAGGTTCGCGATGGCATGTTGTACGGGCGCGGTGCGGCTGACATGAAGGGCAGCGTGGCCGCGTTCGTCATTGCCGCTGAACGCTTCGTTGCCGCCCGTCCGGATCATCGCGGCCGCCTCGCGCTGCTGCTGACGTCCGACGAGGAAGGTGACGCCATCGACGGCGTCCGCCGGGTGACGGAGCACTTCCGCGAACGCGGCGAGCGCATCGACTGGTGCATCACCGGCGAGCCGTCCTCCACGGCCCGGCTCGGCGACCTGCTGCGTGTCGGACGTCGCGGCAGCTTGACCGGCACCTTGACCGTGCGCGGCGTGCAGGGACATGTCGCCTACCCGGACAAAGCCCGCAATCCAATACATCAGGCACTGCCGGCACTGGCGGAATTGACGGCCCGTGAGTGGGATGCGGGCTACGAATCGTTCCCCCCGACCAGCCTGCAGATCAGCAACATCCACGCCGGCACCGGTGCCAGCAACGTGATCCCGGGCGAGCTGCAGGTGGTGTTCAACCTGCGCTACAACCCGACCTGGAATGCCGATCAACTCGAACACGAGTGCGAGGCGATCCTGCGCGCGCACGGGCTGGACCATGCGATCCACTGGCACCGCAGCGGCGAGCCCTTCCACACCCCGGAAGGCCCGTTGCGCGCCGCCGCCCGTGAGGTGCTGACCCGTTTCTGCGGCCAAGCTCCGGAGGAAAGCACCGGCGGCGGAACGTCCGATGCACGCTTCATCGCCACCCTGGGCACCCAGTGCATCGAGGTCGGGCCGGTCAACGCGAGCATCCACCAGGTCGACGAGCACGTGGCGGTGGCCGACCTGGAGGCCTTGCCCGACCTGTATCTGGCATTGATCGAGCGGCTGTTGGGCTGACGCAGACCAGGTCAGTGCAGGGCATCACACCCGTAGGTGCGGCTTCAGCATCAGTGAGTCGCGACCCGTGCATCGACTCCCATGTTCGCCGGGGCATAGGCAATGCAGTGACCCGCGCCCCCGATCTGTGCTTTCGAGTCGCCGGGAACTACGGCGCGGTCAATTCCGGCAACTCAAGCGATACCCACGACAACGTCGCGTCGCCGCCGCCACTGGACATCGCGATCGCATCGCGGGCGCGGACCTTGTCGGCCAGCGCATCCGGAATGCCGTGCGAGCGGTCGTAGCCGTACACGGTGACGGCTTGCCCCGGCGTCGCCCGGAATTCGAACCGTGCCCCGTCCTGCGGCAGGCCGACCAGCGCCACCTTGCGCCACGTGACCGGCTGCTTATGCCAGCGTGACGGTGCCAGCGGCTGACCCTGCACGCGGATGCCGGCCACGTCGATGCCGCCGGGAAGCAGCAGCCCGGCTTCGTCGGCACCGCGTTGCGAATGCAGCCGGATGCTGATCCGGCGCTCGCCGTCCACGAGGACGTCCTGTTCGACCTGCAGCACGGGCGGCGCCAGCGCCGGGCCGCGCACGCCGGGAAATCCCCGGCCCAGCCAGGGCGCGATCCGTTCCGCTGCTGCCCCGAAACCGGCCTCGCGCAGGAAGCCCGGCGGCAGGGTCGCATTGGGCTGCGCGAACAGGCGCGCGTCCGCGCCGGTGCCGGTGTCTGCGCCGACGTACATCAGGTTCATCGGACGCGGCACGTCGGCATCGAAGGCCGGGCGAACCAGCGACAACACCGCGAGCACCAGCACGCCGGCGGCGGCAGCGATGCCCAGGGCACGGCCGGTCGGACGGCCCGACGCATTGAGCGCGGGCAGCAACGGCAGCAGGATCAGGCCGGTGAGCACGGTCGCGGCCGGCAGGCCGGGGTGGCCGATCGCGCTGTAGCTGTCCGCTGCGTAGGGAAACCACAGGCCGGCGGCGACCAGCGCGGCGATTCCGGCCCAGACGACCGGCCTTTTCGGCCACAGATGCCCGCACACCGCACCGGCGAGCAACGGCAGCAACCCCAGATGACTGGCGCCCGGCATTGCCTTCACCACGAACACGGCGATGAGGGCGAACGGCAGCAGGCTGGCGATGGCGAGCGCGGCATCGCCGAAGCGGCGTCGGCCCCAACGCCCGAGCACGATGGCGATCGGCAGTGCCGACAGCACGAAGGCCGCGGCCAGCACGCCGCCTTGCGCGGTCCAGGCGGCCGGCATCGCCCCCAGCCACCCCAGCACCGCGTGCATTGCCCAGCCGAATCCGCCCAGCAACGCCATTCCGGCCAATACCGTCAGGGCGGCACCGGCCAACACGGTGATTTTCAGCGCCCCGGTGCGGGCCAGGCGCCAGGCCAACGTGAGCCATGCGAGCAGGCCCAGCACCAGCAGCGCCGGGTTCCAGGTGGAAGGCCAGCCGCCCATCACCGTGCCCAGCACGCCGAAGAACACCGCGTCGTGCGTGGCCTGCAGCGATGCGGGCGCCGCGGCGAACGCACGCGCCATCGCCAGCGCGTTGTCGCCGTGCTGCTGCAGCGAGCCGGGGTCGAGGTGGGCGATATCGTCCAGCGGTGTGTGGTAACGCGCCGCGCCGCGTGCCCAGGCGAAGTTGGTGCCGGCCAGGCCCTCGCGCCGGTACACGGTGAAATCGGTGTCGTTGGGCAGGGTCTGGTAGATCTCGTAATCCAGCGACGACCCGCTTGGCCGCGGCAGCAGATGACGGATGGCCGCCATCAGTGCGGCGTTGCCCGGCTGGGTTTCGATCAACAGGCTGGCGCCGCCGGTGCCGCGCGCCTCCAGGTTGATCGCGGTGGCGATGCGGAAAAACTCCGGCTCGCGCGCGAAGGCTTCCGCGCCGATCAGGCCCAGCTCCTCGCCGTCGTTGGCGAGCAGCCACACATCGCGCGGCAAGGGCGGACCGGCCAGCAGGGCGCGGGCCACCTCGATGATCGCCGCGACCCCGGCGCCGTCGTCCGACGCCCCCGGTCCGGCCGCGACCGAGTCGTAATGGGCCGACAGCAGGACTGCCTGTGCCGGGTCCTTTCCGGCGATCCGTGCCACGACGTTGTCGACCGTCGCGCAGGTGCTGCCGCCGCAGGCGAACCGGCGTTGTACTTCGACCGGGATCCCGAGCTGCCCGAACTCGGCCACGATGCGGTCGCGCACCGCCGCGTTGGCCGCGCTGCCCGTCGGGTGAGGCGACTGGTCACCGAGCAGGCGCACCAGCACGGTTTTGGCCCGCGCCGCCGAGAACACGTTCGCCGGTGCGTCGAAACCCGCGGGAGCAGGTGGCGCGCTGCCGCGCAGCGACAAGCCCGCGACCAGCACGAACAGCGCCAGCAGGACGGACGATGCCAGCCGCGATCCCCCCGCGCGTGTTCCGGTTGCGGGCAGGCCCGCGCCAGCGGATGGCGTCTTGTGCGGCATCGTCTTCCCCAGAGCCCGGCCGGAAACGGCCTGCAGATGATAGCCGCGCATAGCCGCGGCCCGGCTATGCCAGCGGGGAGTCGGATGCTCGCGCGGGGATGGACGAAACAGCTCCCGGCTCATCCACGCGCAAGCCCCTCATGGCACGCAGTGCGGCGTCGGAACCAGTGGCGGTTGAGAAACGGGTTTTCAGCGACGCTGCAGCCGGTACACCACGGTCTGCAAGGCGGTGACTCCCTCGGCGATGAAGGCCGGCTGCTGGGCGAGGATGTCGCGGCGCTCCAGCACTTCGAGGTGCCAGAGCGGCTCGAACAACTCGCGAACCTCACTTTCTTCCACCGAGAATGGCGGGCCGGATTTTTCGCCCTGCGGGTATTCCAGGGTGATCAGCATGCCCCGGCAGCCGGCCGGCAGTTTCGCGTACACCTCGCGGGCATAGCGCTGCCGCATGGGTGGCGGTAATGCGATCAGCGCGGCGCGGTCGTAAACGATATTGCAGTCGGACAAGGTGGCGGAATCCAGCGCGAACACGTCGCCCTGGATGATCTCGATGCCGTCGGCGAGGTAATGCCGGCCGACGGCCGATTCACTGATCTGCGGCTCCAGCGCGTGTTCGGCGAAGAACTGCCCGATCGCTGCCGCCGACAACTCGGCCCCGAGGACGCGGTGGCCTTGTGCGGCAAACCACGCCATGTCGAGACTCTTGCCGGCCAAGGGCACGAACACCCGGCTGCCCGGCGACGCCTGCAGGGCGGACCAGTGCTTCAGCATCAGCGGCGTCTCGCGGTCCTGATGAAAGCCGATGCGGCCTTCGCGCCAACGCTGTTGCCAGAATTCGGGTTCCATCAGGATTCTCCGTTGCGCCGCTCAGGGCGCGATCCGCTTGCGACGGTTTTCCAACGCTCCGCCGCGCGCGATGTAACCTGCTTGCGACTTATTCGACTGACAACCCTTCCACTTTTTGCCACCCACGCGGCAACAGCCCACCGCGCGAGGCACGCGCCCCCAGGTACGCCTCCAGATCCTTCCAGGTCACCGTCATCGTGCGGGCGCCGGACTTCACGCTGAGTGATGCACCCGGTGCGACGACGGCCACCGCGACCACGTGCTCGGTGCCCAGTTTGGCGCGCGGGATGTCGATCAGCTTGTTGCCCTTGCCCTTGTCGAGCTCCGGCAATTCCGACACCGGGAAGGCCAGCAGGTGGCCGGCACTGGTCGCCACGACCACGCGGTCCTGCGCGACATCACTCACGGCCGCAGGCTGCAGCACGTGGGCGTTCGGGGTCAGCGACAGCATCGCCTTGCCGGCCTTGTTGCGGCTGGTGAGGTTCTCGAAGCGGGTCACGAAGCCATAGCCGTGCGAGCTGGCGAGCACGTAGCGCTGGTCGTTGTCGCCGCTGGCGATCGCCTGGAACGCGGTCTTCGGTGCGGGCGAGAAGCGCACAGTCAGCGGTTCGCCGTTGCCTCGCGCCGAGGGCAGGGTGTGGACAACGGTCGAGTAGCTGCGGCCGGTGGAATCCAGGAATGCGACCTGCTGGTTGCTGCGCGTGCGGGTCGCCACCAGCAGCTCGTCGCCTTCGCGGTAGTTCATCGCGGCCGCGTCGACATCGTGGCCTTTCGCCGCGCGCACCCAGCCCATCTCGCTGAGCACGACGGTCATCGGCTCGCTCGGCGCGAGGTCGGTTTCCGACAGCGCCTGCGCCGCGCCGCGGGCGACCAGCGGCGAGCGCCGGGCGTCGCCGAACTTCTTCGCATCGGCCAGCAGTTCGTCCTTGACCAGCTTCTTCAATTTGGCCTTGCTGGCGAGGATCGCGACCAGCTGGTCGCGCTCTTTCGCCAGTTCGTCCTGCTCGCCGCGGATCTTCATCTCCTCCAGCCGCGCCAACTGGCGCAGGCGGGTCTCCAGGATGTAGTCGGTCTGCTCTTCGCTCAGCGCGAAGCGCTGCATCAGGACGGGCCTGGGCTCATCCTCGCTGCGGATGATGCGGATCACCTCGTCCAGGTTGAGGAAGGCAACCAGCAACCCTTCCAGCAGGTGCAGCCGCTGCTCGACCTTCGCCAGCCGGTGGTTGAGCCGGCGGGTCACGGTGTCGGTGCGGAACGTCAGCCATTCGGCCAGGAACGCCTTGAGCCCCTTGACCTGCGGGCGGCCGTCCAGACCGATCACGTTGATGTTGACCCGGAAGCTTTTCTCCAGGTCGGTGGTCGCGAACAGGTGGCCCATCAGCTGGTCGACATCGACCCGGTTGCTGCGCGGGATCAGCACGATCCGGGTCGGGTTGGCATGGTCGGACTCGTCGCGGATGTCCTCCAGCCACGGCAGCTTCTTGGCCCGCATCTGGGTCGCGATCTGCTCGATGATCTTGCTCGGCGACGCCTGGTGGGGCAGGCCGGTGATGACGATGTTGGGGCCGTCCTTCTCGTACACGGCGCGCGCGCGCACGCTGCCCAGGCCGGTCTCGTACATCTGCAGCAGGTCGGCGCGCGGCGTGATGATCTCGGCGGTGGTCGGGTAGTCCGGGCCGAGCACGTGCTCGCACAGGTCGGCGGTGGTGGCGTCGGGGTCGTCCAGCAGGCGGATGCAGGCGCTGACCACTTCATTGAGGTTGTGCGGCGGCACGTCGGTGGCCATGCCGACGGCGATGCCGGTGGTGCCGTTGAGCAGCAGGTGCGGCAGCCGCGCCGGCATCCAGGACGGCTCTTCCAGGGTGCCGTCGAAGTTGGGGACCCAGTCGGCCGTGCCCTGGGTCAGCTCGCCCAGCAGCACCCCGGCGATCGGGGTCAGCTTGGACTCGGTGTAGCGCATCGCCGCGAACGACTTGGGGTCGTCGCTGGAGCCGAAGTTGCCCTGGCCCTCGACCAGCGGATAGCGGTACGAGAACGGCTGCGCCATCAGCACCATCGCCTCGTAGCAGGCGCTGTCGCCGTGCGGGTGGTATTTGCCGATCACGTCGCCGATGGTGCGTGCGGATTTCTTCGGCTTCGCCCCGGCATTCAGGCCCAACTCGCTCATCGAATAGATGATCCGCCGCTGCACCGGCTTCAGGCCGTCGCCGAGGAACGGCAGCGCGCGGTCCAGCACCACGTACATCGAATAGTCGAGGTAGGCGCGCTCGGCGTATTCGCGCAGTGGAATCTGTTCGTAACCGTGGAAGTGGGGCCGTACGGAATCGGTCATGGGCGCAATGAATCTCGTAAACGGAACGCAGGGGGATGGCAATTCTACCGGCGGGCGGTGGCCTGGGCGGACGCGACGGCCGGAAAACACAAGGCCGAAGGCGCTTGCGACGCCTCCGGCCTTGGGGGTGTGTTACCGGCGGTGGCCGCGCGGAACCGGGAGGTCACCCGTGCGGGTGCGACTCAGCGGTGCAGCTCGCCGGATGCCTCCGGCTGGTAGCGGATCGACAGTACTTCCAGCTTGATCGTGCGGCCGCCGGGCACCGGCCATTCGATCACCGCGCCGACGTGCAGGCCCAGCAGCGCGCTGCCGACCGGGGCGAGGATGGACACCTTCTCCGGGCTGCCATCGGCATCCTTGGGGTAGACCAGCGTCAGTTCGCGCTCGCCACCGCTGTTGACGTCGCGGAAGCGGGCGGTGGAGTTCATCGTGATCACGTCGTCCGGCATCTCGGCCGGCTCCAGCAATTCGGCGCGGTCGAGCTCGCGACGCAAGGCGTCGGTATTGAGACCCTTGGCCAGAGGCTGCTCAAGCAGCGACTCCAGGCGCTCGCAGTCCAGACGGGACAGCAACAGCGGCGGGGTGGCGGTAGCGTTCATGCTTCATGGCTCCAAAAGCAATGCGGGCGACGCATCAATATGCGCGTCGCCCGCGGAATATTCTGTGGTGGGTTGAAGTTAGCTCTGAATCGGGTGCGCATCAACTGGCGGCTCAACCGGCAAGACCAGGAAGCGCACCCCGGGCCCGTCGTCGCGACATTGTCCCACTTCCAAACATTTTTTTCGCAGGGCGTTGACAACCTGTTCGCGGCAACGCAACATACGCGGCCCGCACAGCAGCAATACGGCTTTGCGGTTTGCCCGGGTGGCGGAATTGGTAGACGCACTAGCTTCAGGTGCTAGCGGGGGCAACTCCGTGGAGGTTCGAGTCCTCTCCCGGGCACCAAACTGGGCCATGCTGTAAGGGTTTCAAGGCAGCATGGGCAAAACAAGGGGCGGCGTACTTAGGTGCGCCGCCTTCTTTTTGCCCGGTTCCGGTCGCGCCAGTCGATGATCTCGCCGGCCTTCCATGTCGCGGGCTTGTTGCTCAGCCGCTCCGGGAACCCCGGCAAGCACGCGATCTTGGCAAGGAAGTGTTCCGGTGTGACGTGCCACAACTCGCCGCAGTCCTTCGCGGTCAGGGCCAATTCCGTCCAAGGGATTTTCTCCGCAGCGCTCATGTCTCGCTGACCTCCTTCGGTGCTGGGATTGCCAGATAGGCGATAACCATCGAGAGCGAGAGAGCCGCCCATTGCGGCGCCCCCGATGAATTAAGGATCAGCAGCCACACGAGCATGACCACGAGCCGGCCAATGAAGGGCTTCACGACCCAACCTCCCCCGGCTCAGCCAAGATCCGCACGCGCTGGCCATGCTCGATTGTGTCCGCCCCTGCGTAGTAGAAGCGGCCCGGCGCCGCCCCGGCTACGGCCACCGGCGCATCCGCAACCCGCCGCAGCAGGGCTTCGTGTTCGGCGAGTAGGGCGCGCAGGGCTGGGCCGTGGTCGCGCAACAGGCCAAGCGCGGCTTCGTGAGCTGGCGG